>NZ_CP107532.1:4218333-4540416 GCF_025813715.1 Methylobacterium sp. FF17 | reverse complement strand
ACGCGGATGCCTACCTCTCCCGTGGCCTCGTCTACAACCGTCTGCTCACGCTGACCGAAAAGCGGGAACTCGCCGCCTGGGCTCACACCTACTACGGGACGCTGTAATCATGTTCGATGAGATCGCATTTCTGACCGAACGGAAGGCGGAAGCCGAGGCGCTGGCGGCGCAACTCGGCGCTCGCCTTGCCGCTCTGACCGCGCCGCCGCCCGTGGTCGCCGCTCCCGCCGTCCCCGCCCGTCTCCGTCGCTTTGGTGTGTTCGCGCCGTTCCAGGCCGGGCCAGGGCGGCTTCCGGCCTACGTGCAGTGGCTCGGCCGTAGTCCCGGCTTCATCTCCGACAACGCCAACGAAACGAACGACTGGCTCAACGCCATGTCGAGCTGGCAGGACTTGATCTGGAAGTACGGGGCAACGCCGGCGACCATCGTGCTCGGCCTGCCGATCCTGCCGCGCAACAACGCGGGCCAGTTCAAGCAAGCCAACGCTGGAGCCTTCGACGCCAACCTGCGCAAGATGGCGGAGGCGGCCAAGCCCATGCTCGATCGCACGGTGGGCGGCACGGTCTACACGATCTACATCCGGCCGGGCTGGGAGTTCAACGGCAACTGGATGCCGTGGTTCGCGAGCAACCCCGCCGACTTCATCGCGTACTGGCGCCGCTTCGTCGGCATCTTCCGGGAGGTCGACCCCCGGTTCCAGTTCGTGTGGTGCTCGACGCTCGGGCAGATGCACATGGACACGTTCGCCGCCTACCCGGGCGATGACGTGGTCGATGTGATCTGCACCGACGTCTACGATGAGGCCTGGGATGTCCAGCACCGCACCGACGTGGCGCTGAGATGGAAGGACAAGTTCCTGAACGGCAAGTTCGGCCTGACCGCCTTCGCCGACTTCGCGGCCAAGCACAGCAAGCCGCGAGCATTTACGGAGTGGGGCCTACGCAACCTGTTCCCACCGAAGGACTACGCGTCCGGCGGCGACAATCCCTACTTCATCGAGCAAATGGCGGCACAGTTCGACGCGCTCGGAGATCGACTGGCGTTCCAGTGCTACTTCGAGCGCTCCGATCAGCTCTCGTCTCTGTCTGCTGGCAAGTCGCTCTCGGACGGCAATGGGGGCTGGACGCCCACGCCGACGCTGTTCCCGAAGGGCGCCGTTCGCTACCGCGAGCTGTTCGGCCCGCAGGCTTGACCAACGAACTGGATGGCGAGAGCCCTCCGGCTCAGATGTCTGAGACCCAGCGATCCTCGATTGGCGCGTAGAAGGCCCAGGAAGGGCCTCGCCGGGTTTCGAGGCCCCTTCACTGCTGACAAACCCTTCCCTGCCGTCCTGGCGTTGAATACCCCGTTGAACGGGGCTCCAGTCGTGTAGGGTGTCCGGCGATCCGGCGCGTTGCCCCTGCTTTGCCGGACCCGGACAGGTGTCCGGGGCACGCGGCACCCATGGACCCGCCATGGTCCGGGCATGTCGAAGCCCGCCGCCGTCTCAACCGCGCTCTGCGCCACCATGCCGATCCCGGCCATGGATGGCACGTCGGTTCCGACGCACATCCATCTCCTGCCGGCCGGCGAAATCCGCACGGTCGACGGTCGCGGCCCCTACCGGGTTGCGGATGCCACCGCACTGATCGCCGCGAGCATGGCGGACGGCGCCCGCCTCCCCCTCGACGAGAACCACTCGACGGATCTGGCCGCGCCGCGCGGCGAGACCGCGCCGGCGCGTGGCTGGATCGTTGGGCTCCAGGCCCGGGACGATGGGATCTGGGGAGAGGTGGAGTGGACGCCCCACGGGCGGCGCCTCGTTGCCACCAAGGCCTACCGCAACATTTCGCCCGCCATCGCCTACCGGCCGGACGGGACCGTCGTCGGCGTGCTGCGAGCTTCCCTCGTGAACCGCCCGAACCTGCGCGGCCTGGTCGCGCTCCACCAGCAGGAACAGCAGATGGATCTCTTGGCGAAGCTCCGGGCGAAGCTCGGGCTCAAGGACGATGCAGACGACGGTGCCGTGATGGCCGCCCTCGACGCGGCGATGACCAGCACCGCGACACACGCGGCGCAGCTCGCACCGATCGCCAAGGCGGTCGGCCTGAAGGATGACGCGGACGGCGGCGCGATCCTGCTGGCCGTCCAGGGTCTCTCCGACCCGTCGAAGATGGTCCCGGCGACCGCGCTTGTCGCGCTCCAGTCCGAGCTGGCAACCGTCGTCGGCGGCATCGCCCGCGAGAAGGCGGTGTCGGCCGTGGACGCCGCGATCAAGGCCGGCAAGATCGCCGCGCCTCAGGTCATGCGCGACCACTACATCGCCCGGCACATGGCCGACCCCGTCGCCGTCGACAAAGAGCTGGGAGCGATGATCTCGCTCCACGGCGTCAGCGGCGCGCGGGTTACGCCGCCCGGCCTCGCGAAGGATGGCACGCCCGGCCTCGACGAAGAGGAGGCGCGCCTGGTCGCGCTGATGGGTGTCGATCCCGAGGCATTCAAGAAGAACAAGGCCGCCCAGGGCCTTGGCGAAGGGGCTCTCTGACATGGTCGCGCTCACCACCAACCGCAGCACTGTCGCCCGCTCGGGCGACACGCGCGAGCCGCCGGTGAAGGCCGGCGCCACCATCCATGGCGGCAGCATGGTCGCGGTCG
Source organism: Methylobacterium sp. FF17 (assembly GCF_025813715.1). Lineage (NCBI taxonomy): Bacteria > Pseudomonadati > Pseudomonadota > Alphaproteobacteria > Hyphomicrobiales > Methylobacteriaceae > Methylobacterium > Methylobacterium flocculans. The sequence goes on along the minus strand of NZ_CP107532.1, from coordinate 4,537,782 downwards.
ACGCGTCGGGCTTCGCGGTCCCGGCGGCGGCCGTCGCCGCGCACCGCGTCCTCGGCCGCGCCGAGCAGCGCGTGAACAACGCGGCCGGCGCCAACGGCGCCGTCCTCGCGCGGGTGCAGACCGGCATCTTCCAATACGGCAACTCCGCCGGCGCCGACCTCATCGGCCTGAAGGACATCGGGCAGCCCTGCTACGTGGTCGACGATCAGACCGTGGCGCTGACCTCCGCATCCGCCGCCCGGCCCGTGGCCGGGACGATCTTCGACGTCGATCAGCTCGGCGTCTGGGTGAAGTTCTCCTGAGGTCCGCCGCACCATGATCATCAACAACGCGAACCTGCGCACGCTCTACACCGGCTTTTCAACGGCGTTTCAAAACGCCTTCGACGGGGTGCGGCCGCTCTATACCCGAGCGGCCCTGACGGTGCCGTCCTCGACCCGCTCGAACGAGTACGGCTGGCTCGGGCAGTTCCCGCGCATCCGGGAGTGGATCGGCGATCGCGTCGTCCAGAACCTGGAGACCCACGGCTACACGATCCGCAACCGGTCCTTCGAGAGCACGATCGGCGTCAGCCGCGATGACCTCGATGACGACAACCTCGGGATCTACGGGCCGATCTTCTCCGAGTTCGGCCGCCAGTCCGCGACCTTCCCCGACGAGCTGGTCTGGGCGCTCCTGGCAGCGGGCTTCACCACCCTGTGCTTCGACGGTCAGTTCTTCTTCGACATCGATCATCCCGTGCTCGATGCCAACGGCGTGCCGGTGTCGGTCGCGAACACCGATGGCGGCACGGGCGCGCCGTGGTTCCTGATCGACGCATCGCGGGCGATCAAGCCGATCATCTTCCAGAGCCGCCGGCCCTTCACGCTGACCCGCATGGATGCGCCGACCGACGAAGTCGTCTTCAACCGGAAGGAATACCGGTACGGCACGGATGGGCGGTGCAACGTCGGCTTCGGGTTCTGGCAGCTCGCCTGGGGCTCCAGGCAGGCTCTGGACGCTGCCCACTATGAAGCGGCCCGCGTCGGCCTCGCGACGATGAAGGCGGACTACGGCCGACCCCTGGGGATCTCCGGCAACCTGCTGATCTGCGGGCCAGCCCAGGAAGGCGCCGCCCGCAAGCTCCTGAACAGCGAGTACGGGCCCGGCGGCGAGACCAACCAGTGGAAGGGCACCGCCGAGCTGCTGGTCGTTCCCTGGCTCGCCTGACCCCCGCCTGAAACCGGCGCGTCGGCTCCGACGCTGCCCAGCCCCTGATCCCGAGGAAGCACCATGGCGAAGGCCAGCAGACAGATCACGGAAACCGCCCCGAAGCCCGGCGCCGCCAGGTCGGTGGCGGATACGGGGACGGCGGGCGCCGCGTCGTCCGTCTCCGGGGAGGCGGCCGGCGGTGCCGCCTCCGAAGTTTCGGCCGCTGCTATCGCGGCCGCGCAGGGTGGCGCTATGCCGGCCCTCAACCACGATGCGTCCGAGGCCGCCGCCGCCGAACTGCTGGCCGGTCGCCCCGAGGCGGCCGCGCGTGCGGCCGAGGACGTCGCGGGCTCGGCGCTCCGCGCGCCCGGCGTGGGCAGCGGCCCCGCCTCCGAGCCCTTGGCCGATGCGATGCGCACCGGAGACGTTGCCGATCGTGTCGTGTTCTCGGAGCTTGCTGCAAACCGGCAGCAGCTCGGCGACGCGCCCGCCGGCGATGTCGAGACCGAGGTAGGCCTAGCCGCCGGCATCCCGCCGAACATCATGACCCGTGATGGGTCGTTCGGCTCAGCCGAGGGTCGCCACCGCCGGGAAGACGTCGGCCGCGTCGTCGATCCCAAGCTACTGCTCCGGGCCGATCCCGAGCTGCTGCGCCACGACATCGCGGCCCAGCGCGACACCGCCCGCGATCTCGCCATGGTCGCCATCACCGGCGCAAAGCTGGCCGCGCCCCTGCCGGGCACGGCCGAGGGCACGGACGCGCTCCTGGCGGAGGGCTTCGATCTCGTGGTGGTCTCCCGCCAGGACGGGTTCCGCCGGGCCGGTGTGGCGCACCCGGCCGTGCCGACGCTCCGGCGCACCCGGGATTTCTCACCCGCCGAGATGGAGGCGCTGTCGGCGGAGCCGATGCTAATCATCCGGGCCTTCCCGTGATCGGGCCGCGCCCGACTGTCGGGCGCACAGTCCACTGGATCAGCCCGGCCACCGCCGCGCCGATCGCCGGCATCGTCACCGGCGTGTTCGAGGCCGGTGACGGCGGCGACATGGTCACCCTGACCGTGTTCGAGCCGGGGCAGCCGCCCCGCCCCCTGCCCGAGGCCATCCGCCAAGGCACGACAGCCAACACCTGGTGCTGGCCGCTCAACTTCCAGCCGCTCGCCCAGACCCCGCGATGACCTACGCCCAGAAGTCCGACCTCATCGAGCGCTTCGGCGAAACCGAGCTGGTGCAGCTCACGGATCGCACGAACAAGCCCGCCAGCGTCATCAACGACGTCACCGTGGCGCGGGCGCTCGGCGACGCCACCAGCATGATCGATGGCTACGTGTCGAAGGTCTATGCCCTGCCGCTCGCCAGCGTGCCGGAGCACCTGGTGAAGCTGACGGCCGACGTCGCCCGGTACTATCTGCACGGCAAGGCGGCCGACAAGGATAGCCCCGTGACACGCGCCTACAGCGAGGCGGTGACCTGGCTGAAGGACGTCGCTCTCGGACGCGTGAAGCTCGATGATGGCGGCGTGACGCCGCCGGCGGCCGAGGGCTCGGCCGGTCGCGTTACTGGCTCCCGGCCCGTCTTCACCCGCGACAGCCTGCGGGGCTTCTGATGTCGGGCACCAGCATCCGCATCGAGGTCTCGGACGCCGAGATCGCAGCCGGCATCCAGCGCCTGGCCGACACCGGCCGCGACATGCGTCCCGCGTTCGAGGACATCGGCGGGGCCCTGCTGTTCTCGACGCAGAACCGGTTCCAGGCTCAGTCCGGGCCGGACGGGCAGGCGTGGGCGCCCTTCGCCCCGTCGACCCGCAAGCGCATGCCGGAGAGCCGGCGACCAGGCGTGCTGCTGCGCGATCGCGGGCGCCTCTATGCCAGCCTGACCTTCGCCGCCGACAGCGGCGCCGTCGAGGTCGGCACCAACGTGGTCTATGCCGGCATCCATCAGTTCGGCGGCGATATCGTTCGGCCCGAGCGCCAGGCAAGCGCCACCTTCATCGTGGCGAGCCAGGGCGCGGCGACCGCCAAGGATGGCCGGCGCGTCGGGTCGCGCCTGCGCTTCGCTCGGGCCAGCACGCGGGCCAAGTCGAAGCACACCAAGGCCTTCACCGTTCCGGCGCACTCCATCCGCATCCCGGCGCGCCCCTATCTCGGCATCAGCGACGCCGACAAAGTCGAGATCCTCGCGATCCTGGCTGATCACGTCGCCGACACCAGCCCGGCGGATGGCGCGCCATGATGGTCGCGCAGATCATCCAGCGCCTCCAGGGGGCGCCCAGCTCGCCCTTCGCCCTGGTCGAGGGGGCGGCACAGCTCGCCTCGCTTGGAACCGGCGCGCCCAACGCGACACCGGCGGCCTACGTCTACGTCACCGAGGAAGCGGCGTCCGAGAACGAGCGGATGAACGGCCCCCCGCTTCAGCGGATGGAGATCGACGTCACGGTCCTGCTGGTCGTGGAGAACGTCTCGGACGGCCAGGGCGCGGCGGCGGCAGCCGACGTCGAGGCGGTCAAGAGCTTTGCACGCGCGGCCTTGCTCGGCTGGCAGCCGCCGGCGGCCGACGACGTCATCACCATCGTCGGCGGCCGCCTCGTGCGGGCGAAGGACGGGCTCGTGTGGTGGGAGCTGATGTTTGCCGCCGCCACCTACCTGGAAGGAACAGCGTGATGGGTGCTCGCGAGGGCGGAAGCTACCTCGCCGGGAAATCCGGCGACCCCAAGCTCCAGGAGCGCACGAAGGCGCCCGAGCTGCACGTCATCAAGGACCCCGGTCCGCCGGTCGACGTGCCCACCGCGCCGGCGCCGCCGGTCGATCCGGCCACGCGCGAGCCGGCCGCGCCGACGCCCGCCAAATCCAGCCCCAAGGAGTGACCCGTGGCGAGACGCTACTATCGCAAGCTGGCTGCCCTCGCGAAGATCGAGGCGACCTATGGGGTCAATGCCGCGCCGACTGGTGCGGCCAACGCCCTGGTGATGTCGGACGTGTCGGTCACGCCGCTCCAGGGTGATCAGGTCTCGCGTGACCTGATGCTCCCGTACTTCGGCGACCAGGGATCGGTGCTGGCCGGTATTAACGTCCGGGTCGAAGGCTCCATCGAGATCGCAGGCGCGGGCGCCGCCGGCGCCGTGCCGGGTTACGGCGTGATGCTCCGGGCCTGCGGCCTCTCCGAGACCGTCACGGCGGGGGTAAAGGTCGAGTACCAGCCCGTCAGCGGTGGGCAGGAAGCCGCCACCATCTTCATGAACCTCGACGGGGTGAACCACGTGCTCCTCGGCGCGCGGGGCACCGTAACCCTGTCCGAGACCCCCAAGCAGATCCCGAGGTTCCGCTTCACCATGACCGGCCTTCTCGGGCCGATCGCCGACACGCCCCTGCCGACGCAGGTTCTCACGGGCTTCCAGAAGCCGCTGGTCGTGTCGGCGGAGAACACGACGTTCTCGCTCCACGGGCTGGTGGCTCCGATGGAGAGCTTCACCCTGGATCTCGGCAATCAGGTTGAGGCGCGGATGCTCGTCGGCTCCGAGAGCATCGAGATCGTCGACCGGAAAGCCAAGGGCACCGCCGTGATCGAGGCCGTCTCGCTCGCGACGAAGGACTGGTACGCGGCCGCCAAGAACTCGGTCGTGGGGCCGATGCTGTCGCGCCACGGCCTCGTCGCTGGCAACATCGTCGAGATCCAGGCTCCAGCCGTCCAGGTCGGCCCGCCCACCCACGGCAACACGCAGGGCGTGCTGAACACCTCGCTGCCGCTGATGCTCTGTCCGGTCGCCGGCGACGACGAGCTGATCATCCGCGTGCTCTGAGCGCGCCGCTTAGGCCGTCTTCAACGCCCCTTCAAACCGCTCTCAACCCGAGGCTCACGCCCATGTTCGTCGTTGCCGCGAAGCGCCTGTTCTGGTGGCCCGTCGAGGTCAAGGTTCCGCACCCCGAGAAGGCCGGGGAGTTCCAGGAGCACACCTTCGAAATGCAGTTCGAGGCGATGTCCCTGGAGCGCGGCCGCGAAATCGACGCCGCGCGCAACGCCCTACCGGCAGACAAGCGGGACGCCTTCAACTTCGACTACATCTTCGAGCTGACGAAGGGCTGGCGCGACATCGTCGACGCGGATGGCGAGGCCGTTCCGTTCACGCGCGAGAACCTGGAAGCCCAGCTCGGCTTTGCATGGTTCCGCACCGGCGTGCTCGCCGCCTACGAACAGGCGATCACCGGCCAAGCGGCCCGCCTGGGAAACTAAGGGCGGCGGCCCGCGCGCTCGCCTTCCTCTGGACCGGCCGCGCCGATCCGGAGGCGGTTGCCGGGCTCGATGCCGGGACGCGGGCTCAGTTCGAACGGCTCGGCGTACCCGCCGACGCGATGCCCGGCGGAGAGGTCTCCGCGACCACGACGGTCGAGGTCTGGGATGATCACTGGACAGCCTTCTGCATCTTCCGCGCCTGCGGCACGCAATGGCGTGTCCTCGCGACGCGAACTGCTCTCCTGCATCTCGGGCTCGACTATCCCGGCGTGGACGTCGTGATGCGTCGCTTGTTGCCGCCCGAGATCGATGACCGGGCCGTGTTCGCCGACGTCATGGCGATGGAGGCCGAAGCCCTGGTTGTCTTGAACGGGGATGCCGCATGACGCTGCAGCTCGCCGTTCGCATCACGGGCGACGCCTCGTCCCTGACCCAGAGCGCCCTGGAAGCCACCTCGGCGGTCAAGGGTGTCGGCGCAGCTGCCACCGGTGCCAGTGCGCAGGCGTCGGCCGCCGCCGGTGGCCTGGACCGGGTGGCACAGGCGACCACCGGGATCACCACCGCCCAGCGGGAACAGGCGGCGGCCGCGACCGGCGCGGCGGCGGCGATGGACGCTGTGGCACGCGCGACCGGTGCGGCGGGCCAAGCGCAGGCCTCGGCGACAGCGGCGGCGTTGGGCCAGGCGGCCGCGATCGCCAAGGTGAACGCAGAGGCGGCCGCCCTTGGCCGGACGGTTCAGGGCAGCCAGCGCAACGTCGCCGAGTTCATGGCCGCCGGGATCGCGCCCCGCGCTCCGCTCACTCCGGCTGGGCAGCCTGTCGCCCCGGCTGCGCCGGCGCCCCCGCGCTCACCCGCCCCGGCTCCAGCTCCCGCTCCGGCGGCCCCGTCGCCCGCACCGGCCAATCAGAACCTGCGGCGCGATCAGTGGACGAACCTCGCCTACCAGGGCAACGACATCGTCACCTCGCTCGCCTCCGGCATCTCACCGATGCAGGTGCTGGCTCAGCAGGGTGGCCAGGTTGTCCAGGTGCTGGGCGAAACCCCCGGCGGGATCGCAGGCGGCCTGAAGATCGTGGCCGGTCGCGCCATGGAGATCCTGACGCCGGTGCGCCTCATGGCAGCCGGCTTCCTCGGGGCCGCCGCCGGCGTCGTCTATCTCGGCACGACCTGGGCCAAGACACAGGCGGAGATCCGCGAAGGGCTCGCCGGCATCGGCACGATGTCCCGGGCCACCGTCGGCGACATCGAGCGGATCGCCGAGACGGCGGCCGCCGGTGGCAGGATCGGCCGCTCGGACGCGCGTGGCGTCGCGACCGCGGTTGCCGCCACGGGCAAGGTCGACGTCGCGAACGTGCCCGACATCGTCAACTTGGCGCCCGGCTACGCCAAGCTCTTCGGCAAGGATCTGAAGGAAGCCGGCTCTGACCTTGCTCGCATCTTCGCCGATCCGGTGAAGGGCGCGGCCGAGCTGGACGCGCGGATCGGCGGGCTTGACGCCAAGACGCAGGTCTACATCCGCACGCTCGTCGAACAGGGCAACCGCCAGGAGGCGATCCGCCAGATCGTGCGGGCCTTCTCTCCTGACCTCGACGCCGCCTCCGAGAAGACGTCGCGGTGGGCCAAGGCCTGGGGCTTGGTCAGCAGCGCGGCCGAGGCAGCCGGAAGGTTCGTCGCCCGGCCCTTCACGGACGACCCGACCAAGGAGCGTCTGGCGAAGGCACAGGCCGAACTCGACAGTGCGGAGTACGCCCGCGAAGAGGGCACCGGCGGCGACATGGTCCCGACCATCACGCGCCTGCGGAAAGAAATTGCGGAGCTGACGGGCAAGGCCGCCGAGGAAGCGGCTGCGCCCGGAAAGAAGGCGGCCGCCGAACTCTCAAGGCAGGCTGACGACGCGGTTCGCGCACTCCAGCCGGAGATCGACCAGCTCGAAAAGCTGAACGCCAGGATCCTGCTGCTGCAAAAGCTCCAGGGTGACAGCCAGGCGCAGAAGGGGCTCAGCGCCAGCGCGCAGCAGGTTCAGAGCGCCCTGGACCTCGCCCGTGGTGCGGTCGAAACCTTCATGTCGGCGCAGGACAAGGCCCGCGCCTCAGAAGCTCTGACAATCCGCTCGATCGAAGCGCGGACGGTGGCCGAGAAGGCGGCGATCGCCGCCGAGCGCGAGCGCTTGGCGCTGGTCGGTCAGGCTGTCAGCGAGGACGATCGCCGGCAGCGGGTCGAGGCGGCCAAGCAAGCCGTGTTGGCGCAGTCCACCCGCGATAGCCAGGACCGGCTGCGCGGCGCCAACGACAACGCCGCCACCGCCGGCCTGCTGCCCTACCAGCGCCAGCGCGCGGAACTGGAGGCGAAGTACCGCAAGATCTTCCTCGACGATCAGGGCAACCTGCCGGCGATCGCCAACGACCAGAAGGCCAAGGCGGCGGAGCAACAGGCTCTGGATGCCGAGGCCGTGGGCGGGCCGTTGCGGGACGCGAACCGGGGCCTGACCGAACAGGTCGCGGCGCTACGCCTCCAGCAGGTTGCCTTCGGTGCTTCGACCGAAGCGGCCGCCCGGATGGCGGCGGCCCAGCAGCTCATCAATCAGTACACCGCCGCCGGCGTGCCGATCACGGCCGACCTGAAGCGCGGGATCGACGAGTATGCCGCTGCGGCCGGCAAGGTCGCGGCCCGCCAGGAGGATCTCTACCGTCGGCAGCGCGAGCTGGTCGGCGGCCTCGACGATATGCGCTCGGGGACGCGCTCGGGCGTCACGGGGATCTTCTCCGACGTCAGCCAGGGCAAGAACCCGCTCGCCGGTATCACGTCCTCGATCAGCTCGATGGCATCGCGCGTCTTCGACCGTCAGGTATCGACGCCTCTGGCCAACGGGCTCTTCGGGCAGGAGGGCAAGGCCGGCGGTGGGATGTTCGGCGATGCCCTCGGCGGCATCTTCGGCAAGGCGCAGGGCCTGACCACGGCCGACATCTCCGCCGGCATCGTCAACCTCAGCGGTCCGGTTTCCGGTGTGGGTGCGCTCGCCGCCTCCGCCGCGAACAGCAACGTGCCGAGCGCGGCCAGCGTCGCGGCTGGGCTGACGGGCAAGTCCGGCAGCGACCTGGAGCGCGCGGCAGCTGCGATCCGCACGATCGAGAGCGGAAGCCCGGCGGGCAACTATGGCGCGCTCGGCCCGCTCACGAAGTCAGGGGACCGGGCCTATGGCGCCTACCAGGTCATGGGCAACAACATCCCGTCCTGGACCAAGGAAGCGCTCGGCAAGAGCCTGACCAAGGAAGAGTTCCTGGGCGACAAGGGCGCCCAGGACGCGGTGTTCAACAGCCAGTTCGGCAAGTCCCTTTCGAAATACGGCAACTCGAACGACGCGGCATCCGTGTGGTTCAGCGGAAAGCCGCTTGCCCAAGCCGCCGGGCTGAAGGATGTGCTCGGGACGTCCGGCAGCAGCTACGTCGACAAGTTCAACAAGGCCCTGCCTGGCGCTCCGGCAGCAGCACCGGCGGCCACCGCCGCGATGCCGCAGCTCCAGAACCTCGACGCCTCCTTGCAGTCGTTCAACACCTCCACGACGACGGCCACGCAAGGTCTGTCCGGGCTGACCAGCAACCTCACGGCGCTGCCGGCGCCGCTGGCCCAGACCAGCCAGGGTCTGACCCAGGTCGGCAGCTCGCTCGGCTCGGGCGGGGGCGGCGGCATCCTCGGCGCCATCGCCAGCCTGTTCGGCGGCAATGGCTCCGCGCCGGCCACCGTCGCGGCCGCCGGCGGCGGGCACGTCACCGGCCCGGGCACCGCGACCTCGGACAGCATCGCGGCTTGGCTCTCCAACGGCGAGTTCGTCGTGAACGCGGCCGCCACCAAGCGGAACCTGCCGCTCCTGCATGCCCTGAACGACAACCGCATGCCGGCCTTCGCAGAGGGCGGCCTGGTCGGCATGGCCGTCCCGCCAACCGCGCGCCAGGACGCGTCCGCCGGCGAGGACCGCGCACCGGCGCGTGGCGCGGCAGGCGGCGGCGGGATGGAGTTTCACCTCCACGACAACGCCGGGGTCCAGGTCTCGCAAAAGCAGACCACCAACGAGCGCGGCCAGCCCCGCATGGACGTAACGCTGGATCGGATGTTCGCCGATGCCGTGAGCCGGCCGGGCTCGCGTACCGGTCGCGCTCTGAAGGGAAGCTGGGGCATCGATCGAACCCTCACGAGGCGCGGATGATCGTCTGGCCCGAGACCCTTCCGCAGCGCTACCTCCGCGACCGCTTCCGCGCCAAGCCGAATGACGGGCGGCTGCGCACCAAGACCTCGACCGGCCCAGGCAAGTCGCGTCTGCGCTCACGCGCCGTGCTGAAACCCATGTCCGGCCGGCTGGAGATGAGCGGCGCCCAGCTCGACCTCTTCTGGGCCTGGTTCGAAAACGACATCCGAGGGGGCAGCATCCCCTTCCTGTTCCCCGATCCGCACGGCGGCTTGCCCATCCTGGTGATGATCGGCGACGAGATGCCGGAGGAGAGCAACACCGCCGGCGATCGCTGGGAGCTGTCGCTGTCGCTCGATCGCCTCCCGGTCGGATCGTTCGAGCCCGGCCTGCCCGAGCTACCGGCGGGCTACGCCTTCCTCGTCCAGGATGGCGCCTACGTGCTTGTCGATCGCGTGCCCATCATCGTGCGGGTGGCGGCATGAGCCGCGCCTTCTCCCAGGCCTTTCGTGCGGCGCTCCTGGCCGAGAACACGGATGAGGCAGTGGCCGCCCTCGTGACCATCTCGCATCCCGAGCTGGCCGGTGGTCCGCTGCGGGCCTCGTCCTATCCCGGCACATGCGTCTCGATCGACCCGTACCTGTTGGGCGTGGTCTCGCGCGGCCAGACCTTCCTCTACGTCGAGTTCGCCTTCACGCCCCCGGAGGATCGCGAGGACCAGGAGCCGGCCTTCGAGATCCGCATGGACAACGTGGCGCGCGAGACCGTGGCTCTCCTGCGGTCGACCGGGACGCCCGCCCTGGTCACCGTCGAGATCATCGCTGTCGATCGGCCGGACCTCGTCGAGGTCGAGTTCGCGGACTTCGACCTGGTCTCGGCCGAGCACGATGAGGAGACCGTCACGCTCGGCCTCGCCCTCGATGACATGTCGAGCGAGCCCTACCCGGCCGACTGCTTCACGCCCTCGAACTCGCCGGGGCTGTTCTGATGGCCTTCGCCTTCGATCACTACGTGGGCATCCCCTGGCTCGATCGTGGCCGCGACCTCTGCGGCTGCGACTGCTGGGGGCTGCATCGTCTGATCCTCCTGGACGGCGCTGCGATCGAGCTGCCGAGCTACGCCGAGGCCTATGCCGGCGTCGCCGACCGTCGCGTGATCGCCGGCCTGATCGCCGGCTCGCGCGGGGACTGGCATCAGGTGCCGGCGTCCGAGGCGCGCGCCTTCGACACCGTCCTGATGCACGATCGCCCCTGGCACGTCGGCACCGTGGTGCGGCCCGGCCGCATGCTCCACGTGCCAGAGGGCCGCGCCAGCGTCATCGAGCCCTTCACCAGCGGGCGCTTCGGCCGGCTGGTCGAGGGCATCTACCGGCACGAGGCGCTGGCATGACGGCGCTGATCCCCGGCCCCCTGCATGGCGAGCTGCTCGGCCCCGGCGACACGGTCGCGGTGATCGCGGCCCTGCATCCCCTCAGCCCCTCGCGGGAAATCCGCCACCTGCCGGCCGGTCTCAGCCTGACCGAGATCGTCGCGATCGCCACCGCCGGCGGTCGCTACCGCCACGGGAGCCTGCGCGTCTCGCTTGGCGCCGACCAGGTGCCTGCCGATCTATGGCCCCGCGTCCGGGTGAAGGCCGGGGCGACGGTGGTGCTGCGCGCCGTGCCACGCGGCGGCGGCGGCGGACTGTTCAAGTCGCTGGCCATGCTCGCGGTGGCGGTGCTGACCGCCTTCGTCGCCCCCTACCTCACGCCGATCCTCGGCACCTTCGGAACGGCGGTGGTGACTGCCGCCATCACGGTCGGCGCGGGCCTGCTGCTCAATGCCCTTTTCCCGGTCAACACCAAGAAGAACGGCGGCAACGTCTACTCGATCGGCGGAAACCAGAACCTCGCCACGAAGTACCAGCCGTTCCCCTCGGTTCTCGGGCGGATGCGGACGTATCCACGCTACGGCGGGTCAGCCTACACCGAATTCGACGGCGACGATCAGTACGTCCGGCTGCTCTACGTCTGGGGCTACGGGGCCCTCGACATCGCGGACTTGAAGATCGCCGAGACGCCGATCTCGGCCTACCACGACGTCCAGATCCAGACGTACTACGGCTATCCGACCGATCCGAAGCCGACGCTCTACGCCACCACGGTGGTGCAGCAGGATCTCAACATCGAGATCAAGAACGTCGACGGCTGGACCACGCGCACCACGTCCGAGGACGTGACGGAATGGGCGCTCGACATCGTCTGCCCGAACGGTCTCAGCGCGACCCGTAACTCCGGCAAGACCACCGAACAGACCGTCTCGATCGAGATCCAGCGCAGCGTCGCCTACGCCAACGACTTCGTGGCCGTCGAGACGCTGACGATGACCGCGAACTCCACGAAGCCGATCCGTCGCACGGTGCGCCGTCCAGAGGCGGTTGGCACCTATGACATCCGCTGGCGCCGCGTGACGCGCGACTTCGACGGGGACGCACAGGTCAACGCCACCAGCACCGTCACGGCCCTGCGCAGCTACCGCCCCGGCGACCCGCTGACCTTCCGGAAGCCGCTGGCGATCACGGCCCTGCGCATCCGTGCCACCTCGCAGTTGAGCGGCATCGTCGACAACCTCAACGGCATCGTGACGAGCCGGGTAAAGGCCTTCGATGGGACCTCGTGGGTGGCGGACGTGCCCAGCCGCAACCCGGGTGATCTCTACCCGTGGGTGCTGCAAGGACCCGCCAACGCCAAGCCGCGTGTGGATGCCAAGATCGACTGGCCCGCGATCCAGCGCTTCCGCGAGAACTGCCGGGTCAAGGGCTACACCTACGACTTGGTGCACGAAGAGCAGAAGAGCATCCTGGCGACCTGTCAGGACATCCTCTCGGCCGGGCGCGGCGTCGTGGTGTTCCACGACGGAAAGTGGTCGGTGGCCTTCGATGAGCCGGATGCGCTCATCGTCCAGCACTTCACGCCGCGCAACTCCTGGGGCTTCTCGGGCAAGCGCACGTACAAGCGCCTGCCGCACGCCTTCCGGGTCAAGTTCCGCAACGAGGCGCGGGGCTACCGAGAGGACGAGATCCTCGTCTTCGCCGATGGCTATGACGCCAGCAACGCGACCCTGTTCGAGGAAGTCGAGTTCCCCGGACAGACGAACCACAAGAACGTCTGGCGGCTCGGGCGCTACCACTACGCCCAGCTCCTCCTCCGGCCGGAGGAATACCGGCTCTCGGCCGACATCGAGCAACTCATCTCGACGCGCGGGGATCGCGTCCGCGTGCTCCACGACGTCCCGAAGTGGGGGATCGTGGCCGCGCGGGTGGTCGCGGTGTCAGGCAACCTCGTGCACGTCGACGAGCGCGTCCCGATGGCGGCCGGGCGCAGCTACTGCGTCCGGTTCCGCCTGGCGGATGGATCGTCCGGCGTGCGCCTGATCCAGACCGTCGCGGGCGAGGTCGACGCCGTGACCCTGACCGGGGGCGATATCGTCCCGGCCGCCGGCGACCTCTGCATGTTCGGCGAGGTCGGACAGGAGACGGTGGTGCTCCGCGTCAAGGAGATCGTCCCCGGCGAGGATCTCTCGGCGGAGCTGACGCTGGTGGACGACGCGCCGGAGATCGCCCTTGCCGATCAGGGCGTGGTGCCGGACCCGGTCGGAGGCGGCAACGGCGACACCTCACAGACTCTGCGGCCGATCAACCTTCGCGTCGTCGAGGGCAACGCCGGCGCCGATGCCGGCTACGCACCGACCGTTACGCTCCTCTGGGATACGCCCTCCGGCGTGTCGCCGATCCGCCGCTTTGAAGTGGCGTTGAAGGGGCCTTCGGACAGCGCCTACGGCGCGCCGATCGAGGTGACGCCGACGCTCCGCTCCTACACCTGGCAGTCGCTGCCGCCGGGCGAGACGAGCTTCCAGGTCCGCAGCCTCTTCGAGGACGGCAGCTATTCAGGGTTCGCCACTACGAGCCAGGCGGTGGTGTCCTGGTCGGCCGCGCCGCCGGCCGTGACCGGCCTGCGCGTCACCGTGGTCGGCGGCCTCGCGATCTTCTCGTGGGATGGTCCGCGACGCGTCGTGGCGCAGCTCGAACTGCGCTACTCGCCCGCCACCAGCGGCGTGACCTGGGAAAGCGCGACCCCGGTCGGCTCGCGCGCCAACGGCACCACGATGAGTGTGCCCTTCGCGGCTGGCACCTACCTGGCGAAGTTCCTCAACGGCGGCGGCACCTACTCGCAGGCGCCGACCACGCTGGTGGTCACGGCAGCCAGCGCGGCGGACGCCCGCGTCGGGGGCGAGATCTTCGACATGGAGCCCTTCACGGGCGTGCATGTCGGCACGATCGAGGCCGATGGTGGTGTGCGTCTCGCTCCGGACGCGGGCGGGGTGGTGGGCGATGGCACCTATACCCCGGCCGACGTCATCGATCTCGGCGCGATCTACGTCTCCCGGATCTCGGGCGACCTCATCGCCCATGGCCTCGACACCCGCGATGGCTCGTCCGGTGCCCCCGATATCTACGGGGTCGACGAGTTTGCGTGGGGCGCCGTCCTGGAGCTGCGCAGCACCCGCGACGATCCCGCCTCGCCGGCTGCGACCTGGACGGAATGGTCGACGTTCTCGGCCGGCGACGTCACAGCGCGCGGTTTCGCGGTCCGGGCGCGACTGAGCAGCGACAGCCAGGGCATTACCCCCGTGGTGGAGCTGATCCACCTGCGCGCTGACATCGAAGCCCGCACCGATGCGGTTGCGGCCCTGGCGATCCCGACCAGTGGTCGCCGGGTCGAGTTCCGGCCCGCCTTCCAAAGCCGGCCCGCCATCGCGGTCACCGGGCGAGACTTCGCGACCGGCGATGTCCTCGACTGGGGTGCCACGGACGGGACCGGTTTCACCCTCACGGTTCGCAATCGCGACGGTAACAGCGTCGCGCGGACCATCGATTTCATTGCCTCAGGCTATGGCCGGAGATTGAGCTGATGTCTCGGACCATTGAATTCGGAACGGCGCTGGCCGCTCTAGGTCTCGCCAGCCAGGCGGCCCTGGCTGATGAGGTCATGCGACGTGGGCTTGGGGATGCCGGCGAGGCGCAGGCCCGACAGACAGCCGTCGCCGACCTCCTGCAGCGCATCCGACGCATCAACGCGGGCCTCTACCCGGCGCTGCGGCCCGGCGACAACCCAAGCGCCTTCAGCGGGTCGTTCGACAAGGGCAACCCGGACGATCTGGCCCCACTCTCCGATGCAGACTACCCGCTCCAGGTGGTGGACGATGGGCTCGGCCGTGACCTGTTCGCCACGCGCGACATCTGGGAGCGCGCCCTTCATCCGGTGGGTGGCGGTGAACTCTGGCGCGCCCGCTGGAGCTACCAGCGCCGGGCCAACTCCTCCGACCCTTCGAACGATAGCGTTCAGCGCTTCGTGTTCTGGTACGGTCCCGACCGGAGCCCTCTAAGCGCGACCGAGGTCGGTTCGGAAGCCCCGGTCATCGCCAGCGGCTCGCGTGCCTTCTCGCAGATCATCGGCTCCAATCTGGCCATCGAAGGCGCGCTGGAGCCTCCGCCCGGCGCGGCCTACTTCCGCATCGGCATCCGCGCCTACGGCCTCGAGCAGCGCACGACGGTGACCGATCTCGGCGCGGTCGAGATCACCGACGCGCTGCAGGTCTTGCTCGACCTCATTCCCCCGGACAGCGCGCCAGCGTTGGCTGCTGCTCTGGCCGAGGAGGAGAGGCGCGCCACGGCGGCAGAGGCGAGCCTGGGGCGTTATGCGGACACGATCGACGCGAAGGCCGACGCCCTCCGTACGGAGGTCACAGAAGCCACCGATGCGGTCGGTTTTGCCAACCTCGCCGAACGCTTCGGCTTCCTCACCGCTGCGGCCACCGCGCTGGACGATCGGGCCGACCACCTGGAGGGCATCCCTGCCCTGGGGGTGGGTGCGGTGACCCTCGGCGCGCCGCCCGTCGAGGCGGCATACCTGACCGACGCCAACGTCGTCGGCGGTGTGCGGGCGGGTGGCGTGCGCTACGGGCGCCAGCCGGACGGGCGTTATCTCGCCGGCCTGTCTCACCGTCCCGCCCTGGGAGTGGGCGCGCTCGTGCTCGGGGCACCCGCAGCGGACGAGATCCGCTTGGACGGCCGCAGCATCGTCATGTCCGGCCGGGCCGGCGGGCGCGCCCAGGTCAGGACGGCGGCGGGCCGCTATGACGGCGAGGCTTCCCGCCGTCCCGCGCTCGGCATCGGCGCACTCGGCGGCGACCTCGTCACGGCGGCCCGCCTTGATGCAGGCGGACGCCCCGTCGCCTACGCTACCGCAGGTCGCGGCGCGATCGCGGTGACCTACGTCGCCACGCCGGCCGGTCTGATCCGGCAGGAGGTCGGAGCGGGTGGGGCGATCACCGGCCTCTCGGGCGGGAACACGATCCAGTCCGGATCGACCCTGCTCATCCCGGCCGTCACCCTCGCGCTGCCGTTCCGGTCCTTCACGACACGGGGCGGCTCCGTCACCCGCAGCGTGCCGGCGGCGGTCGCGGTCGCCGACGAGCTCGTGCAGTGCCGCGATGGCGAGACCGAGTTCCTGGCCTATCAGTTCCTCGGCGCCGCGCCTGTTACGGGCGTGCGCCAGGACAACGGTCAGGCCGTCACCGAGGGCACGCATTTCACCGTCAATCGGCAGATGGGCTACGTCGTGTTCGCGGCAGGGTTCTCGTCCAGCTACGTGCCGGTCAAGTTCGCCTACCAGGGCTATCCGCAGCGGGCCGGCTTCGTGTCGTGCGGCTATAACGGCGTGCCGGTTCTCACCGAGGGGCAGGCGGTGGGCCGCACCTGTTCGATGTACGAGCCCACACTGCCGGCCGGGCACACCGGGATCGCGCGCACCTTCCAGTATGTCGACGCGTCCGGAGCGGCCCAGACCGAGATGTCGTGGATCTACCTCTACGATGGCTTGGTGAAGCGCGACGAGGCGGCCGTCACGCGCGCTACGATCCTGCGCAATCGCGGGCTGCTTTCCCGCGCGCGGCGCAAGGCGATGATCGACCCGGCGCGCTTCCGGCTCGTCGGTACGGGCGACAGCCGGACCCAGGTCGGCGGCGCGCAAACGGTTCACCCGACCAACACCGCCGATCCGACGAACCAGAACTTCTACGCCAACGTCAACCGCGACACGATCGGGTTTTTCGAGACCTACAGCGCCGACGCGAAGTCGAAGATCCCGCGCTACACCTTCAACAACGGTGCCAATGCGAACGACAACGTCAAGGTCGGGTGGAACTGGGTTCTGCTCGACTACCTCGCGCGGGTCTACGGTGTCACCAACGCCTATGCGAGCCAGGGCGACCTGGCTACGGGCGGCTATCTCAACTTCGGCATCAATGGCACCACGTTCGCGGCCGATGCGTTCGCGGACGGGCGCCTCAACGGCACGAACCCGGCACGCCTGAGCGCGCAGACCGCCTCCCGGCCCCACCTCGCCGTCATCGCCTACGGGGCCAATCAGTCCGACTTCGCTCAGGCGCCCGGGCAGATCGAAACCCTGGTGAACGCCTTCGAGGGCGTCGGCTGCGACTGCCTATTCCTGCTCACGGGGCGGCCGAACAGTCTCTGGAAATCGGACGGGGTGACCCTGTTTCGGGACACCTGCGACGCGGTTCGCCGGACCGTCAACCGCTACGGCCACGAGGTCGCCTACGCCGATACCCAGCGCGTCTTCGACCCCGAGACCATGTCGGCGGCCGGGCTGTCGGAGTTTGAGATCGGCGAGGCCAGCACCCGCAATCACGACGGGGTGAAGGAATTCCGCCTGTTCGGCGGCCTGCTCATCGAGGCGCTCGCGCCCTGACCATCCACGTTTGGAGATGACCAATGATCGATGAAATCGACGAGGGCGGCACCTCGGCGTTCGTGAGCGCGACTTCGGAACGACAAAGCCCGCAAGAAGCGGCCCTGGCCGCCCTGCTGCTGCCGGCCTCCCGCACCGGAACCGTCGTCGTGATCGACGCCAGCCGCGAAACGCTGGTGGAATACGGCGGCGGCAACGACGACCCCGCGCTGTTCCGCCTGTTTGATCGGGCCTGCAATTCGGTCTGGGTGCCGGAGGCTGTGCGCGCCCGCCATCCGTCCCGGATCATCGATCCCCGCACCGGGCGGCCAGCCTATATGTTCGGCGCCGGCGGCTCGGGGCCGAACGCGCTGACGCAGGACGCCAACGGCTGCCTCGTCCAGACCGAAGCGACAGCCAAGTCGATCTGGACCCCGAACACCGGCTTCACGGCATGGTGGAAGGCGTTCATCCCCACGCGGGGCTCCACTTCGCACGGGGTGACGTGGGGCGCCAACACGGGCGGCGCGATCTTCGGCAATCGGATCGGAGCGGATGCACAGATCGGCTACCTCGGAACCTCGCTCGGCAATGGCACACTGATCGCCGCGACCAGCGACAGTGGCCAGGGCGTCTCCGGCAGCACCGACCTGCGCCTTTCGGCGGTCCACAGTGCAATCGTCACGCACGACGCGCAGTCCGGCACCGCCCGGCTTTGGCGCAACGGTGCGATCGATCCGGAAGGCACCCAGACCGTGCCGGACATCGGCAGCGCCGCCGGAGCCGCGCGCCTCGCGCTCGGTGCGGCGCTCGGCACGAACAACGTGCCAGCCTACCGCTTCACCGGCCTGATCTACGCCTGCGGGTTCGTGAACGCCCCGCTCGGCAACGACAAAGCCAACCGCGACATCATCAACGCCTACCTCTCGACGCGCTGAGGCGCGGCGCTCCTTGCTGATCCGCTTGCCGCGCGCCCATCGATTTCGGGGCGCGCGGTTTCAAGGGGTATTAGAACCGTTCGGCAATTCGCGCAGTGATGACATTTGAACCTGCGCGGAGTGCCATTCGATTTTGCGCGCTACACGGCGGCGACGCACTTTGCGAACACCGGCCCCGAGACGGCCTGCCTGCAGGGGCGCCTCGTCATCGACAACCTGGAGGATGGCCACCTCACCCGGTGCTTCGCCATCGAGTACGCGGCCCTGTTCGACGTGCTGATCCCGGCGCTGGCCTCCTGGCGCCTGCCGATCCCGCTCGGGGGCACCACGACGCATTTCCGCACGGCCGTGCTGCGCGCCCTCCACGGATGGGATGCCTGGAACGTGACCGAGGATGCCGATCTCGGCATCCGCCTGGCGCGGGCGGGCTACCATGTGGGCGACCTGCCCAGCGACACCCTGGAGGAGGCGCCGCGGCGCTTCCGGCCCTGGCTGCACCAGCGCACCCGCTGGATGAAGGGGTTCCTGCAGACGAGCCTGACCCATGGTCGGGCGCCGCGCGCGACGGCCGGTCAGCTCGGGGCCCTCGGCACGCTCTGCGCCGTGGCCCTCGTGCCCGGCACGGTGATCTCCGCCCTCCTCTACCCGTTCCTGATGGGGCGGGCGGCCTTCGACTTTACCCTGTTCGTCGCGAGCGGGTTCCCGGCGCACGGTGACTTCTGGGCGAGCCTGCCCACCGGCTCGGCGATCACCCTGTTCGTCTCGGGGCTTCTGGCGATGCTGCTGCCGGCGGCCCTGGGCTGCGTGCGGCGGGGCTGGTTCGATTGCCTGATCTACGTTCCGCTGATGCCCCTCTATTTCCTGCTGGTGAGCCTGGCCGCCTGGTGCGGCCTCATCGAGCTGATCCGTGCGCCCAATCGCTGGAACAAGACCGAGCATGGCCTGTCGCGCACCTCGCGCAGCGGCCGCATGCGGGTGAGCTAACGCAGGTCGAGGGCGTCGAGCGTGTCGGCGACCCGCTGGCGGGCCTCGCCGGCGAGCGGCAGGATCGGGCGCGGGGGCGCCGCGCGGCAGAGGCCGAGGAGGTCGGCGCAGGCATAGATCACCCGCAGGCTGGAATAGGTCCGGAACAGGTCCCAGAGCGGTTCCAGCCGGGCGTTCAGCCGCTGCGCCTCGGCGGCGTCCCCGGCCTCGACCGCGCGGGTCATCGCCAGGGCGGGTCCCGGGAACAGGCCCGCCACGACGCTGTACCAGGTCTCGCCGCCCGCCAGCAGCGCCGCGACCGCGTTCCAGTCACCGCTGTAGCCGAGGGCGAACCCGGCCGGCACGGCGGCGCGCAGGGCTTCGTGCTGACCCGCCACCGCCTCGGGCTCGGCGGCCGGGCTCTTCATGGCGACGATGCCCGGAACCCGGGCGAGGCGCCCGACGAGGGCCGGGGTGAACCGGAAATGCGTGGTGCCCGGATTGTCGTAGAGGTGGAGCGGCAGGCCGGATTCCCGCGCCACCGCCTCGCAATGCGCGAAGACCTCGTCCTCGGTGAGCGGCGTGTAGGACATCGCGGCGAGGAGCCCGGCCGCGGCGCCCGCCCCCTTCGCGTCCTGAGCCAGCCGCACCGCCTCATCGGTGCGCAGCGCCCCGACCCCGACCAGCAGCGGCACGCGGTCCCCCACCGCCGCGACGGCCGCCTCCACGGCCCGGCGGCGCTGGTCGCGCGCCAGGAACGGGTAGGTGCCGGTGCTGCCGAGGAGGCCGATCGACCCGACGCCGGCCTCGACCAGGGGGTTCAGGAGGGCGCGCAGGGCGCCGGTATCCACCACGCCATCGGCGTCGGCGGGGGTGATCGGGAAGGCCGACAGGACGGTCATGGTCGCTCCGGAGCAGACGGATTCGGGGGGCTGTCTCGAGACTCAGAGCATCTTGGCGAGTTCGGCCGCCGCCTCCCCGGACGGGCGGGCGAGGTTCAGGGCGTTGAGGAAGCGGTTCTGGCCGCTCATCACGTAGACCAGCGCCGTGTGCTCCATCGTGTAGTCGCCCTCCTTCGTGGGCACCTTGCGGACATAGGCCCGGTAGGCCTTCACCGCCGCGTTCACCTCGTCCGGCGATCCGGTCAGGCCGACGATGCGCGGGTCGAAGCTCGCCAGGTAGGTCTTCAGGGCCTCCGGCGTGTCGCGCTCGGGGTCGACGGCGATGAACAGCGCGCGGACGTCCTTGCCCTTGGGGCCGAGCGCCTGGAGCACGTCGCCGATCTGCTGGAGCGTCGTCGGGCAGACGTCGGGGCAATGGGTGAAGCCGAAGAACACGAGGTGCGTGCGCCCCGCATAGTCCCGCTCGGTGACGCGCTGCCCGTCCTGGTTCGTCAGGGCGAAGGGCCCGCCGACGCTGCTCGTGCCCGCCTCCTGGGTCTTCGGCACCAGCACCACGAAGGCGGCGATGCAGAGCCCCACGAGGCCGATCACGAAGGCGACGATGGGCAGGAGCGTGCGACGCATGGAGAGGGCCTTGCGGTCGAGGGATGTGCCGGCTTCAGACCACAGGCGCCGCCCCCGGGCAATCCACCAAACCGTCGCCGTTCTTCAGCCGCGCGGCGGCTCGTCCGTGCCGGGCTCCGCCCCGCGGCGGCTCTCGGCCAGGGCGGCGCTCTCGCGCCGGAGCGGCCGACCGATCGGACAGGCTTCCTGCACGAAGCCGTTGAGGGTGTTGAGGAGGCTGTCCTCCACCTGCCGGTAGAACACGTACTGCCCGCGCTTCTCGCCCACGATCAGCCCGGCCGATTCGAGCACCGAGAGGTGCTGCGAGATCGAGGGCTTCGACATCGCGAAGCGCCCGGCGATCTCCCCCGCGCTGAGCTCGGCATGGGCGAGATAGGCCAGGATCTGCCGCCGGACGGAGGAGGACAGGGCTTCGAAGACGCGCTGCATGACAGGCATTTAGGCGATGAGCTAACCATTGACAAGCGTCCCACGCAGGTCGATTAGTTTATTGCCTAATTAACGAAGCAGGCTTCGTCATGACCGCCGCCCTTCCCTGCACCTCGACCGACCGGATGATCGCCGATGCGGAGACCTCCGCCATGGACGGACATCTGGAATGGGCCCCCGCCAAGTCGCTCTGGATCACCGGGATGGTCGGTGCGGCCCTGCTCCTCGGGCCCATCTTCGTCACCCCCAGCGCCGTCGCGCTGTTCGCGGCCACGACGATCGCCACCCTGTGCGCCGGACATTCGGTCGGGATGCACCGGCTGCTGGTCCATCGCAGCTTCTCGGCCAAGCCTTGGGTCGAGTACCTCCTGATCTACCTCGGAACCCTCGTCGGCATGGCCGGGCCGGTGGGAATGATCCGCCTCCACGACATGCGGGACTGGGCGCAGCGGCAGGCGGCCTGCCACGACTTGCATGCCAACCGGCTGCCGATGCTGCGCGACGCCCTCCTCCAGATGCACGCGCGCCTGGTCCTGAAGCACCCGCCCCGCTTCCGACTGGAGCCACGAGTCGCGGAGGACCGGGTGCTCCGGTGGCTGGAGGCGACGTGGATGTTGCAGCCACTGCCCTGGGCCGTGCTGTTCTACGCGATCGGCGGATGGCCGTGGGTGATCTGGGGCATTCCCGTCCGCATCGCGGTGTCGCTGACCGGGCACTGGCTCGTCGTGCATCTCACGCACCGCAACGGCCCGCAGGGCTGGGTCGTCGACAGCGAGTCGGTCCAGGGGCACGACCTGCCGGCCGCGGCCTGGCTCACCTTCGGGGAGGCCTGGCATTCGACCCACCATGCCTGGCCGGACTCGGCGCGCCTCGGAACCGAGCCGGGCCAGGCCGATGCGGGCTGGCGGCTCCTGCGGGGGCTGGAGCGCCTGGGCCTCGTCTGGGACCTCAGGCAACCGGCCGACCTGAAGCCGCGCGCGGGGCTTCGACGGCTCGCACCGGCGGAGAACAGGATCGTGCAGGCGCCCTGCCCTCAGATCGCCAGCTTGCCGGGCTCGATCGCCGCGATGGCGGCCTCGGCGCTCATGCGGCGCAGGGCCTCGCCCACCATGAGCAGGGCTGGCCCCTCGTGGCCCGCGGCCTCGACGCGGTCGGCGAGGTCGGCGGCGCTCGCTTCCACCACCTGCTGGTTGGGCCTTGTCGCGTTGAACACGAGGAGCGCCGGGGTCGTCGGCGCGAGGCCTTCCGCCAGTGCCCGCTCCAGGAGGACCCGGAGCGTCTTCTTGGGCATGTAGACCACGGTGGTGACGCTCGGATCGGCCAGCGCCCCCCAGTTCAGGTCCTCGGGCAAAGCTCCGCGTCGATCGTGGCCGGTGACGAATTGCAGGCGCCGCGCCGCATCGCGGTTGGTCAGGGAGACGCCGAGCGAGGCGGCAGCACCCTGCGCCGCCGAGATGCCCGGCACCACGCTGACGGGGATGCCGGCCGCGCGGCAGGCGTCGATCTCCTCGCCGGCCCGGCCGAACACCAGCGGGTCGCCGGACTTCAGGCGCACCACCTGCTTGCCGGACCTGGCGAGCTGCACCATCAGCGCATTGATGTCGTCCTGGCGGCAGGACGGGCCGTGCCCGGTTTTGCCCACCAGCATGGTGCGGGCCTCGCGACGGGCGTAGTCGAGGATCTCGGGCGCCACGAGGTCGTCGTAGAGGATCACGTCGGCGTTGCGGAGGGCCCGCAGGGCCTTGAGGGTGAGGAGTTCGGCATCGCCCGGCCCGGCGCCGACCAGGGTGACCGCCCCGCCCTTCGGCGCGGCCTCGGTCTCGCCGAGCAGTTCGGCCAGATCCCGCGCGGTGGGCGCCCGGTCGGGTTCGGCGAAGGCGCGATCCGTGAACCGTTCCCAGAAGGCGCGGCGGTCCGAGAAGCCATGGAAGCGGCCCGTGACCTCTTCCCGCCAGTCGCGGGCGGCGCCGATCCAGGCCTTGAAGCCGCGCGGCAGCATGCCCTCGATGCGCGCCCGCACGGTCTGCCCGAAGACCGGGGCGGCGCCCTCCGTCGAGATGCCCACCACCATCGGCGAGCGGTTGACGATGGCGCCGAACTTCACGTCGCAGAGATGCGGCCGGTCGACCGCGTTGACGATGGCGCCGGTCATCCGCGCGGCAGAGACGAACGCGATGCAGTCGTCCTCGTCCTCCATGGCGCCGATGCAGAAGGCGGCCCCCGTCAGGTCGTCGGCGTGCCACTGGCGCTCGTGCAGGGTGACCGAGCCGGCGACGATCTCGCCCGGCACGGCGCGGAGTTCCTCGCTGGGCTCCGGCGCGTAGACGTCCACGTGCGCCCCGGCGGCGGCGAGGAGCTTCACCTTCCAGGGGGCGCCCCCGTTGGAGCCGGCGAGCACCGCCCGCTTGCCCTGCAGGGGCACGAAGACGGGCAGGACGGCCAGGGGTTCAAGGCCGGCCGGGCCGGCGCCGCGCGTCGATTCGGTGCCGGCGGGCCGGGTTTCGCGGGGGGTGCGGGGCGTGCTCATGAGGCTCGGAAATGGGTGTCGATTCGGCCGAAAGTGAGCCTATGCGGCGTTGCGCGCAAGCACCTCGGGCAGCAGCTTGCGGATCTCGGGGATGCACGAGCCGCAATTCGTGCCGGCCTTGCAGGCGGCGCCCACCGCTTCGACGGTGCCGGCTCCGCCCGCGATGACGCCCGTGATGACGTCGAGACCCACCCCGTGGCAGGCGCAGATCGTGGGCCCGGCCGAGGCGGTCTCGGCGCGGCCCGACAGGAGGGCGCGCCGCGCCGCGGGCTCCGGCTCCGGCTCCGCGAACAGGGCCTTGGCCTCGTCCCAGCCCGGGCGGGCCTCGGCGGGGCCGAGGGCGAGGCAGGCGACGAGGCGCCCGGCCTCGTAGACGGCGCAGCGGTAGCGGCCCCGGGCGTGGTCGGCGTATTCGGCGAGGTCGTGGCCCTGGAACAGGCCGCGCATCATCAGCGCCACGGCGCGGGAACTCTCCTGGGTGGCGAATTGCAGCCCCGAGCCGCCCGCGATCGTGGCGCGGGCCCACCACCAGCCCTCCGGCAAGGCGTGGTCGGTGCGCGTCAGCAGGAAGCCGCGATTGCGGTAGGGCACCGGCGCGATGCCGGCCGGCGTCGCCTTGAGTTCGGGCTGGCCCGAGACCGGGTCGGGAATCCCCCGCACCAGGGCGCCGACGCGGGCATCGGAGGCGGTGGCCGCGCTCCAGTGGAAGGCGGCGAACAGGTTGCCCGGCCGCACCGCCTCCGTGACCATGGTCTCCAGGGTCGCGCTGCCGTGGGGAGTCGCGACCCGGGCGAGGTCGCCCTCCTTCAGGCCGAGGGGGCCTGCGTCGTCCGGGTGGATCTCCACGAAGGGCACGGCCCGGTGCGCCGAGAGGCGCTGGCTCTTTCCGGTCCGCGTCATCGTGTGCCAGTGGTCGCGCACCCGGCCGGTGTTGAGGACGAGGGGATAGGTCTCGCTCACCGCCTGGGCCAGGGCCGGGGGCTGCACGGCCACGAAGCGGGCGCGCTTGTCGAAGGTGTAGAACTGCCCGTCGGCGAAGAGGCGCGCGCGGGGCTTGCCGCGCTTCGGCAGCGGCCATTGCAGGGGCCCTGTGGCCGCGTAGGCCGCATCGGCCATGTCGCCGACGCCGCCGAGGTCGAAGTCGCGGCTGCCGTTGTTCTCGAAGGCCGAGAGGCTGGCATGCTCGCGGAAGATCGCGGCGGTGCCCGAATAGGCGAAGGCCGCGCCGTGTCCGAGGCGCTTGGCCACGTCGCAGATGATCTGCCAGTCGGCGCGGGCCTCGCCGGGTGCTTTCAGGAAGCCGCGCTGGCGCGAGATCCGGCGCTCGGAATTCGTCACCGTGCCGTCCTTTTCACCCCAGGCCAGGGCGGGCAGCAGCACGGTCTTCTTTCCCGTCGCGCGGGCGCTGTCGCTGTCGGCCACCGCCTCCGAGACCACGTAGAGCTCGAGGGATCTCAGGCTCTCGCGAATCCGGTCGGCGCGGGGCATCGACACGATGGGGTTGGTGCCCATCACCCACAGGGCCTTGATCTTGCCGCGCTCGATCGCCTCGAACAGGGCGACCGCCTTCATGCCCTCGCCGGTGATGATGTTGGGCGCCGACCAGAAGCGGCGCACCCGGTCCACCTCCTCGGGCGCGAAGTGCATGTGGGCGGCCAGCATGTTGGCGAGCCCCCCGACCTCGCGCCCGCCCATGGCGTTGGGCTGGCCGGTCAGCGAGAACGGCCCCGCGCCGGGCTGGCCGATGCGGCCGGTGGCGAGGTGGCAGTTGATGATGGCGTTGCCCTTGTCGGTGCCCTGCGCCGACTGGTTCACCCCCTGCGAGAAGGCGGTGACGACCCGCTTCGTCCTCGCGAACAGTTCGAAGAAGCGCGCCACGTCGGCCTCCGCCAGCCCCGTGGCCGCGGCCGTGGCGGCCGTCGTCGGCGCGATGCTGCGGGCCCGCTCCAGGGCGCCCTCCAGACCCGTGGTGTGGTCGCGGACGAAACGATCGTCGAGGGCACCGGTGCTGGCCAGATGGACGAGCAGGCCGGAGAACAGGGCCGTGTCGGTGCCGGGCTCCAGGCCGAGGAAGAGGTCGGCCTCCTCCCCCGTCTGGGTGCGGCGCGGATCGATCACCACCAGCTGGGTGCCGCGCTTGGCGCGGGCATCCACCATGCGGCGGAACAGGATCGGGTGGCACCAGGCGGTGTTCGAGCCCACCAGCACGATGACGTCCGCCTCGTCGAGGTCCTCGTAGCAGCCCGGCACGGTGTCCGCGCCGAAGGCACGCCGGTGGGCTGCGACCGCGCTCGACATGCACAGGCGCGAGTTGGTGTCGACGTGCGGCGTGCCAAGGAAGCCCTTCGCGAGCTTGTTGGCGACGTAGTAATCCTCCGTGAGCAACTGGCCCGAGAGGTAGAACGCGACCGAATCCGGCCCGTGCTCCTCGGCGATCCGGCGCAGGGATCCCGCCACGGTGCCCAGCGCCGATTCCCAGCTGACGCGGGCGCCGTCCACCTGCGGATGGAGCAGGCGGTTGTCGAGGGAGAGCGTCTCTCCGAGGGCCGAGCCCTTCGAGCAGAGCCGGCCGAAATTGGCCGGGTGCGCGGTGTCGCCCGCGATGGCCGCGCCCCCCTGCCCGTCCGGCGTGGCGAGCACGCCGCAGCCGACGCCGCAATACGGGCAGGTGGTCTTGACGGGGGCGGCCGGTGCCTGGACGTGCGCGTTCATGGCGGGATCCTCGGCGGGTTCGCGTGTTCGAGAGGCAGCAAGAGTCGGGCCTGGAGCGCCGACGCGGCCCGCCTCCCCCTTCAGGGAGGCGTTGGAGGTGGGGGTGCGGGCACCCGACCCCACCGATCGAGGCCAGCGGAGCCACCCCCCACTCCTGACCTCTCCCCGCGAGGGGGCGAGGGACAGGCTCTGCGGGCAAGCTCGGATGTTCGAATCCGATACCCGCAGTCGGGAGACGGCTAGTACACGTCGGCCTGGTACCGCCCGGTCTTCTTCAGGTGGGCGAGGTACGCCACGGCCTCGTCGGGGTTCTTCCCCCCGAACTGGCCGGCGACATCGATGATCGCCCGCTCCACGTCCTTGGCCATGCGCTTGGCGTCGCCGCAGACGTAGAAGTGGGCGCCGCTCTCCAGCCACTTCCAGAGTTCGGCGCCGTTCTCGCGCATGCGGTCCTGCACGTAGGTCTTCTCCGTGCCGTCGCGGGACCAGGCGAGCGACAGGCGGGTGAGCACCTTGCGGTCCTTCAGCCCGTTGAGCTCGTCCTTGTAGAAGAAGTCGCTCGCCTGCTTCTGATGGCCGTAGAACAGCCAGTTGCGGCCCGGCGCCTGCGTGGCGTCGCGCTCGCGCAGGAAGGCGCGGAACGGCGCGATGCCGGTGCCGGGGCCGACCATGATGACGTCCCGCGACAGGTCCTCCGGCAGGGCGAAGCCGTGCGCCTTCTGCAGGTAGACCTTGACCTTCATCCCCTCGGGGATGCGCTCGCCGAGATGGGTCGAGGCCACGCCGAGGCGCAGGCGCGAGCGGTGGCTGTAGCGGACCGCATCCACCGTGAGCGAGACCCGGCCCGGATCGGCCTTGGGGCTCGACGAGATCGAGTAGAGCCGGGGCTGAAGCTCGTCGAGGGCCTCGAGGAAGACCTCCGCGTCGGGCCGCGCGCCGGGGAACTTGTGGAGCGCGCCGAGCACGTCGAGATGGGCGGCGTCGCCGTCCGGATCCTCACCGGCGGCGAGCGCCTGCGCCTTCTTGCGGGCCTCGCCCGAGGTCAGGAGCGAGAGCAGCTGGTAGAGCCCGTCCGGCGCGCCGCCGAGGGCATAATCGGTCAGCAGGCAGTCCCGCAGGGTCTTGCGGCCGATCTTGCGCTCGGGCCGCGCGCCGAGTTCGGCGATGACCGCATCGACCAGGGCCGGGGCGTTGGCGGGGAACAGCCCGAGGGAATCGCCGACCACGTAGTCGATGGGCGTGCCGGTGAGGTCGATCTCGACGTGCCAGGTCTCCTTCTCGCCGCCCGGCGCGTTGAGGCGCGTGCGCGAAACGAAGGTCGCCTCCACGGGATTCTCGCGGCAGAAGCCGAGGGGGCCGAGTTCCGGCGCGGCCTTGGGCGCGCTGTCGTCCGCCTTCTTCGGCGCGGCGCCGCCGGTGCCGCCGAACTCCTCCTCCAGCTTCTTCAGCATCCGGAGCGTGTCCTTGCCGCCGGGCTGGCACAGGTTCAGGCGCTCCTCGTTCTTGAGGAAGATCGCGTTGGCGTAGTCGGCGCAGTTGTAGCCGCACTGGCCGCAATCCTGCTGGGCCATGGCGGCCATCAGCTTCTGCGCCTCGGGTCGCTCCTTCGCCATCTCCATCCGCTCGGGCAGCGGCATCGACGGGTCGTGCCAGGGCGCGTCGTCGTTGTCGGCGAGCTTGGGGCCGCCGGCCGGGGCGTCGCCGGGTGCCAGGGCGGTGGCGCCGTCCACGGCGGGGCCGAGGAGGGCCGCGAAGTAGCCCGAGAGCCAGGCGCGCTGGTCCGGGTCGAAGGGGGCGGTCTCGGGGATGAGGACCAGGGGGGGCGTGACGTGCTCGCTCATGCGGCGGCCTTCAGGACGGGTTGCTCTTCGGCGATGTTGCGCAGGGATTCGGCGCCGGTGCGCGTGGTGAAGGCCTGGAAGCTTTCCTCCGGGCCGGTGCGCCGGGCGAGGTAGCTGCGCAGCAGCGCCTCGATGCGGGCCGGGCAATCCTCGGCTTTGACGGCCTTCCAGATCTCGGTGCCGATCTTCGGCGCTTCGCCGAACCCGCCGCCGACCACGATGTCGTAGCCCTCGACGGTGTCGCCCTCCTCCGAGACCACCACCTTGGCGCCGATGAGCCCGATGTCGCCGATGTAGTGCTGGGCGCACGAGTGATGGCAGCCGGTGAGATGGACGTTCACCGGAACGTCGAGCTCCTTCAGGTTCGCCTCGATGGTGTCGGCGATGACGAGGGCGTGGCCCTTGGTGTCGGAGGCGGCGAACTTGCAGCCCCGGCTTCCCGTGCAGGCGACGAGGCCGGCGCGGATGCTGGAGGCCTCGGTGGTGAGCCCGAGCGCGGCGACCCGCGCCTGCACCTCCCCGATCTTCGCATCCGGGACACCGGAGAACAGGAAATTCTGCCAGACCGTCATGCGGATGGCGCCGTCGCCGCACTCGGCGGCGATCTTGGCCAGCGCCCGCATCTGGTCGGTGGTCATCTTGCCGACGGGGAGGACCACGCCGACCCAGTTCAGGCCCGCCTGCACCTGTCTGTGGACACCCACATGGGCGAAGCGGTCCATGCCCCCGCGCGGGGCGACATGGGCCGGGTCGACCCGGTCGAGCTTGGTGCCGAGCTCGTCCTCGACGGCGGCGAGGTACTTGTCGAAGCCCCAGGCGTCGAGGACGTACTTCATCCGGCTCTTGTTCCGGTTCGTGCGGTCGCCGTTCCGGATGAAGACCCGCAGGATCGCATCCGCCACCTTGTTGCAATCCTCGGGCTTGAGGATCACGCCGGTGTCGCGGGCGAGATCCCGGTGGCCCGAGATCCCGCCGAGCACGAGGCGCATCCAGACGCCCGGGGCGACGCTCGCCCCCTCCAGCACCCGCACGGCCTGGAAGCCGATGTCGTTGGTCTCCTCCAGCACCGGCATCACGCCGCCGCCGTCGAAGGCGACGTTGAACTTGCGCGGCAGGCCGAACAGCGAGCGGTCGTTGAGGATGTGGTTGTGCCAGGACTTCGCCAGCGGGCGGGTGTCGAGCAGCTCCTGCGCGTCGATGCCGGCCACCGGCGAACCGGTGACGTTGCGGATGTTGTCCGCGCCCGCGCCCCGCGCGGTCAGGCCGAGGTCGATCAGCCCGTCGAGGAAGGGCTGGCCGTGCTCGGGGGCGATCTCGCGGACCTGGAGGTTGGCGCGGGTGGTGACGTGACTGTACCCGCCGCCATGGGCGTCGGCCAGATCCGCGATGCCGGCGAACTGCCAGTGGTGCAGGATGCCGTTGGGGATGCGCAGGCGGCACATGTAGGAGTTCTGGGCCGGGGCCACCCAGAACAGGCCGTGGTAGCGCCAGCGGAAATTGTCCTCCGGCTTCGGGCCCTTCCCGGTGGCGGCCTCCGTGATGAGGCGGTTGTGGCCGTCGAACGGGTTCTCCGCGCGCTTCCACTTCTCCTGCTCGCAGAGCTTGCCGCCGGCCTTGATCGTGGCGTCCTGCGCCTTGATGTGGATCGCGTCGGGGCCGGTCGGCTCGGCCGGCGGGGCGGAGGCAGCTTGCCCGAGGGCGAGGCCGCCGGTCATCCGCGCGGCGGCGACACCGGAGGCGAAGCCTTCGAGATAGCGCTTCTGCTCGGCGTTGAATGCGTCGGCCATGGCTCGGCTCCTCACGCTGCGAGGGGTTGGGAGGCGGGCGCGGAACGCCCGAACATGAGGTCGTCGCGGTGCTCGCCGATCGCGGTGCCGGTGCGGATGAGCTCCTTGCACCAGCCCTGCTCGGCGATGTCCCCGACGAAGACCGCGCCCAGCAGCCGGTCCTCGGCGACGATGAGCTTGCGGTAGAGGCCGAGGCCGGGATCCGACATCAGCACGGTCTCGGCGCCCTCCGGCGCCTCGATCTCCCCGGCCGAGAAGACCGGCAGCCCCGAGACCTTGAGGCTGGTGGAGAGCGCGGTGCCGAGATAGGCCGCGTCCTCGCCCATGAGGTGACGGCTCAGGGTCTCGGCCTGCTCGTAGGCGGGCTCCACCAGGCCGTAGACGAGGCCGCGATGCTCGGCGCATTCGCCGAGCGCGAAGATGCGGGGATCGGAGGATTGCATCCGGTCGTCGACCTTGATGCCGCGGCCGGTCTCGATCCCGGCCTTCTGGGCGAGCGCCACGTTGGGGCGCACGCCCACCGACATCACCACGAGGTCGGCCGGCAGCACGGTGCCGTCCGAGAGGACCAGACGCTCGACGCGGCCCTCGCCCTCGACCGCCGCGGTGTCGGCCTTGAGCCGCACCTTGACGCCGCGGGATTCCATGGCGCGCTTCACCAGGCCGGCGGCGGCGTGATCGAGCTGGCGCTCCATCAGCCGGTCCATGACGTGGAGGAGCGTGGTGTCGACGCCCAGCCGCGCGAGGCCGACGGCGGCCTCCAGCCCGAGCAGCCCGCCGCCGATCACGATGGCGCGCGCATGCTCCACCGCCGCCTTGCGGATGGCCGTGACGTCCGCGAGGTCGCGAAACGTGAGGACGCCGGGCAGGTCCATGCCGGGCTTCGGCAGGCGGATCGGCAGGGAGCCGACCGCCAGCACGAGCTTGTCGAAGGGCAGCACGTGGGTCTCGCCGACCATCACGAGGGCGTTCTCGCGGTCGATCTCGGTCACCGGCGCGCCGGTGATGAGGCGGATGCCGTGGCCCTCGTACCAGTCGAGGCCCCGGAAGGCGCAGCCGGCCTCGTCGACCTCGCCGCCGAGCAGGGACGAGAGCAGCACGCGGTTATAGGCCGCCTGCGGCTCCGCTCCGACGACGGTGACGTCGTAGAGGCCCGGCGCCCGCTCGGTGAGGCGTTCGAGGAAGCGCAGCGACGCCATGCCGTTGCCGATGACCACCAGACGTTCCCGCATCGTCGAGGCCCCGTCCGTCAGGCGGCGATGGCGGGCTTGGCGTGCCGCGCGTAGAGGAACTCGAGCACCGCCGCCCGGGCATGGGTGTAGGTCGCGTCCTCCACGAGATCGAGGCGGCGGCGGGGGCGCTCCAGGTCGACGGTGAGGATCTCGCCGACCGTGGCCGAGGGGCCGTTGGTCATCATCACGATGCGATCCGAGAGCAGCACCGCCTCGTCGACGTCGTGGGTGATCATGATCACGGCGTTCTTGAGCCGCGCATGGATGTCCATCAGCGAGTCCTGAAGGTGCGCGCGGGTGAGGGCGTCCAGCGCCCCGAAGGGCTCGTCGAGGAGCAGGACCTTCGGCTCCATGGCCAGCGCCCGGGCGATGCCGACGCGCTGCTTCATGCCGCCCGAGATCTCGCTCGGGCGCCGGTCGGCGGCGTGGGTCATGTTCACGAGGGACAGGTTGTGGTCGATCCAGGCGTTGCGCTCGGCCTTCGACTTCTTCCCCTTGAAGACCTTGTCGACGGCCAGGGCCACGTTCTCGCGGACCGTCAGCCAGGGCAGGAGCGAGTGGTTCTGGAACACCACGGCGCGGTCGGGGCCGGGGCTGTTCACCTCCTTGTCCTCGAGGAGCACGCCGCCGGTCGAGGCCTTGAGCAGGCCAGCGACGATGTTGAGCACCGTCGACTTGCCGCAGCCGGAATGCCCGATCAGCGAGACGAACTCGCCCTTGTCGATCTTCACGCTCACGTCCCGCAGCACCTCGTTGGTGCGGCCCGAGCGGGTGAAGGAGATGCCGACGTTCTCGATGCTGAGATAGCTCATGGGATTTTCCTCAGGCCGTCGCGGTGCCGCGGGTGACGAGGGTGCCGACGAAGGCGACGAGGCGGTCGAGGACGAAGCCGATGATGCCGACATAGACGAGGGCGACGATGATCTCGGAGATGTGGGAGGAGTTCCACGCGTCCCAGATGAAGAAGCCGATGCCGACGCCGCCGATGAGCATCTCGGCCGCCACGATGGCGAGCCAGGACAGTCCCACCCCGATGCGCAGGCCCGTGAAGATGTACGGGGCCGCCGAGGGCAGCATGATCTTGGCGAAGAATTCCAGCGGGTTGAGGCGCAGCACCGCCGAGACGTTGCGGTAATCCTGCGGGATGTTCCGGATGCCGACCGCCGTGTTGATGATGATCGGCCAGATCGAGGTGATGAAGATCACGAAGATCGCGCTCGGCTGGCCGTCCCGGAAGGCGGCGAGCGACAGCGGCAGCCAGGCCAGCGGCGGGATCGTGCGCAGCACCTGGAAGATCGGGTCGAGGCCGCGCATGGCCCATTCCGACTGCCCGATCAGGGTGCCGGTGAGGATGCCGACCACGGTGGCCAGCGCGAAGCCGAGCGCCACCCGCTGGATGCTGGCGGAGATGTGCCAGAACAATCCCTTGTCGGTGCCGCCGTTGTCGTAGAACGGGTGGGCGATGATGTCCCAGGCCTCCGTCACCACGCGCGAGGGCGGCGGCAGACCGGCGCCCGGGCGCGAGCACAGCAGCTCCCAGATCACCAGGAAGGCGATCATCACCACCACCGGCGGGATCAGGTTTTTCGCGATGGTGTTCAGGGTCGCCAGCGTGACCAGGGGAGCCCGTTTGGGCTTCGTCGGCGCGGCGACGGTGGCGGCGGCGATGGTGGAGGTGTTGGCCATCACGCGATCCTCTTGATGCCGAGGCTGGACAGGTAGGCGGCGGGATCGGCGGGATCGAAGACCTTGCCGTCGAAGAAGGTCTCCTTGCCGCGCGAGGTGGAGGTCGGGATCGCGGTGACGCCCAACGCCTTGGCCGCCTCGCGCCAGAGATCCTCGCGGTTCACCTTGGCGATGAGCGCCTTGGTGTCGGTCTGGGCGTCGAACTTGCCCCAGCGGATGTCCTCGGTGAGGAACCAGAGGTCGTGGGACTGGTAGGGATACGAGGCGTTGTCGTCCCAGAACTTCATGATGTGCGGGCTCTTCTCGACCACGCGGCCGTCGCCGTAGTCGATGGTGCCCTTGATGCGGCCCGCGACGTCCGCCACGGGGACGTTCATCCACTGGCGCTTGGCCGCGATGGCGGCGACCTCTTCCTTGTTCTCGGGCTTGTCGCACCACGCTTGCGCTTCCAGCACCGCCATCAGCAGCGCCTTGGTGGCGTTCGGGTACTTCTCCGTGAAGGAGGCCCGCATGGCGAAGGCCTTCTCGGGATGATCCTTCCAGAGTTCGCCGGTGGTGAGCGCGGTGTAGCCGAGGCCCTGCTGCACGAGCTGCGCGTTCCACGGCTCGCCGACGCAGAAGCAGTCCATCGTGCCGACCTTCATGTTCGCCACCATCTGGGGCGGCGGCACGACGATGGTCTCGATGTCCTTGTCGGGGTCGATGCCGCCGGCCGCCATCCAGTAGCGGATCCAGAGATCGTGGGTGCCGCCCGGGAAGGTCATGGCCGCCTTCACGGACTTGCCGGCGGCCTTCTTCTTCTCGATCGCCGCCTTGAAGACCTTGGCGTCGAGGGCGACCTTCTGGTCGAGGTATTCCTTGGCCACCGAGATGCACTGGCCGTTGGTGTTGAGGCGCGCCAGGATGTGCATCGGCACGGGCACGTTGTTCTGCGTCACCCGGCCGGCCGAGATGAGGTAGGGCATCGGCGTCAGGATGTGGGCGCCGTCGATGCCGTTGCCCTCCGAGCCGAGCACGAGGTTGTCGCGGGTGGTGCCCCAGGACGCCTGCTTCAGCACCTCGACGTCGGGCATGCCGTGCTTGGCGAAGAAGCCCTTCTCCTTGGCCACGAAGAGCGGGCTCGCATCGGTGAGCGCGATGAAGCCGAGTTTCGCCCCCTTCACCTCGGGGCCGGTCCCTTGCGCGAAGGCGCCGCCCGGCAGGGCGGTGCGGGCCAGAGCCGCCAGGGAGAGCGTCGCGGCGGCGCCCTTCAGCAGATCACGGCGGTTGTTGCGAACACCGTCAGTCATCGAACCCGACACCCTCGAAAGCAATGGAGACCCGCCAAAGTAAAAGCCGCCGACCAAGCACATCCATCGAACGCGAGAGGTGCGTTCTGTGGGGGACTCGGGTCAGCGGCTCTGCCGACGGATAAGGCTCGTCATCGTTGGCGAGCCCACGATGCTTTGCACGGGGCGTGCCAAGGCCGGTCGAGTCCGGCGCCTCCACGCGGGGCGGGGTTCTCGGAATCATTCCAAGCTTTTCAGACGAATGCCTTTTGTCAGAAATGCCTCACCCGGCGGGCCGCCGGTCCGGGGCTTGCCCGTTCGGTGGGAAGGCCGTTCGCCGTGTCCCCGCGCGCCAGATCTGCCTGCCCGCGCGCCATCTTCCGCACTGCACAATCGGCAGGCAGCCTGCCGGTGTGCGCGGCAGCCGGACGGTTCCGGGGAGCCGTCACGTCACGAGCGCGGCCTCGAACAGGTCCGGCCGGTAGATCGCGCGGGCGCGCTCGGCGAGGGCCGGCGTCGGGACGATCTGGTCCGCCTCCCCCATCCGCGCCAGGAGCCAGTCGGCCTGGGCGGGCGCCGGCCGCTCGGCCTCCGCGCCGAACACCACGAAGCGGGGCGCCGACCGCTCGGTCCCTTCGGGGTCGACCACCACGGCGCCGGCGAGCGCCCGGCCGATCAGGGCCGGATCGATGCCGAGATGCCGCGGCTGCGCGAGCAGGCTCGCGAGTTCGCGCTGATTCTCCGGATCGGCGCACCAGCGCCCGGCCCGGCGCACCGCCCGCACCAGGGGGGCGCTCCCCGCCGCCGCGTAGCCCGGCAGGGCCAGCACCTTCTCCGGGCAGTCGGGGGCGAGGTCGCAGCCGAACGCGGCGATGCGGCCGTAGCCTTGCGCCACCGCGACGCTGTTCCAGGGGCTGCCCGCGCAGAAGCCGTCGATCTGGCCGGTGCGCAGGGCCTCGGCGATCCAGGGCGGCGGGATCACCACCATCCGGGTCGCCGCGTCGAGGTCGAGGCCGCCGCGCGCCGCGAACAGGCGGAGCTGGTAGGTGTGGCTGGAGAACGGGTGCACGGTGCCCAGTGTCAGCGGGCGCCCCTCCCCCGCCCGCGCCCGCGCCACTCGCGCGAAGGCGCGGGCCACGGAATCGAGGTCGGCGAAATCGCGGTGGGCACCGTCGATCTCCTGTGACTCGACCTCCTGGGTTTCGATCTCCCGGGACTCGGCCGCCATCGCGGCCCAGAGGGCCCGCGAGACCGTGACGGCGTTGCCGTTGAGACTGAGCCCCAGGGGGATCGCGAGGTCGGTTTCGGGGCCGCTGATGCCGAGCGCGCTGGCCAGCGCCAGCGGCGCCAGCATGTGGGCGCCGTCGAGATGTCCGAGCGCCAGCTTGTCCCGCAGGGTCGCCCAGGAGGGCTCGCGCACGAGGTCCGCCGCCAGCCCCTCAGCGGCGGTGAAGCCGCCCTCCACCGCCACGATGAGGGGCGCCGCATCGAGGAGGGGCACGTATCCGAGCGCGAGTCTCATCGGGACAGGTCCGTCATCCGAGGAGGTCCGCCGCGGTGACGATGGCCCGGGCGATGTCGGCGATCTTGCGCTTCTCGTTCATGGCCTTGCGCCGCATCATCCGGTAGGCCTCGTCCTCGGAGAGGCCCTTGGCGGTCATGAGGATGCCCTTGGCCCGCTCGATGAGCTTGCGGTCGGCCAGCTCCCCCCGCGCCTCGGAGAGTTCGCGCTGCAGCCGCGCGAAGGCGTTGAAGCGCAGGATCGCCACGTCGAGGATCGAGCGGATGCGTTGCGGCTGCAGCCCGTCGACCACGTAGGCCGAGATGCCCGCATCCATCGCCGCCTGCATCATGGGCACGTCGGAGCGGTCGACGAACATCGCCACCGGCCGCTCCACGTGGCGGGAGAGGCCCGACATCTGCTCCAGGATGTCCCGGCTCGGGCTCTCCAGATGGATCACGACCACGTCCGGGTTGAGGGCGGCCACCCGGGCCGGCAGGTCGGCGGTGTCGGGCAGGACGACGACGCGGGTGAACCCCGCGGCCGTCAGGCCCTCCTCCAGGATGGCGGCGCGGGCACGGCTCGGGTCGATCACGGCGACGGTGAGGGTCGGCTCGGTCATCGGGGTCCGGGGACGGATCGGGGTTGGCGGACGGTCCGGCGGGGGACAAGCCTCGGCGATGGGTGAGGGAGAGCGGGAACGCAAGGGGCATGCCCAAGGAAACGGCATGCCCTGAAAGTCGATATGCGAGGCGCTTCGTTACCGTCGAGAGAGGAAACAGCCCCGGTTCCGCCGCAAACACCGGCGCTTATGAGATCGGCCATCGAACCGATCGCCCAATTGCTCAAGCGAGGTGTCCCGGATGTCAGCGTGCACGCCCTCCGCCCCTGCTGCGCTGGACTCGGGGCTGTCGCGCGGCGTGACGCCGCCTTTGCTGCCGACCCTGGTGATGGCGGCGATCCTCGGTGCCGCTTCCTATCTCTGCCACGAGCCGACGGCCGTGGTGACCCCCGCCCCGGTCCCCGCGACGGCGGTCGCCGCCGCGCCCGCCTCGGTGGCGGAGGCGCCCTTCGTCCCGGCCTCCCTCGCCTTCCCGCTCCAGTTTCCGCAGACACCGGTTCCGATGATCGCCGTGGCCGAGGCCGAGGTGCCGCGCCCGGTGGCGGCGCACAGGGCCACCCGGCCGGCGCGCGTCGCCGCGCCGCGCCGCGAGGTTCCGCGCGTCGTCGCCAAAGCCCCCGAGGCCACCCCGATTCCGAGCCCGGCCTCGGCCCCGGACGGACCGCTGCCCTTCGCGGCCGAGGAGACCACCGTCGCGTCCTCGGATGAGGGCCTGCTGCCCGCGATCGCCCTGCCCTTCGCGCCGACGATCCGGGTCGTGACGCAGGCGAGCGCCGCCGCCGGCGCCTTCGTGGGGGCCCAGGGCGCGTCCCTGAACGCCGGTGCGACCAGCCTCGGCTCGGCCGTCTCCGGCTGGGTCGGCCACCTGCGCTGAGCCGCCGAGGACCGTTCGATCGGTCGTTTGCCGGTCGTCCTCCGTCCGCAATCGCCGCGCCGACCCTGGACCCTGCCGGGTTCGGCGATTAGGTGGACGCGGGGGATGCAGCGCGGCCCGCGACGGTCGACGTCGCGGAGACGAGGACCGGCATGGCGGGACGGATCGAGGATTACGCGCTCGTCGGCGACGGCCGCACCGCCGCGCTGATCGCCCGCGACGGCAGCGTCGACTGGCTATGCTGGCCGCGCTTCGACTCCGCTGCCTGCTTCGCCGCCCTGCTCGGCACCGAGGACCACGGCTACTGGAAGCTCGGCCCCGTCGATCCGGAGGTCCGGACCACGCGGTGCTACCGCGAGGGCAGCCTCGTCCTGGAGACCCGGCACGAGACCGCCACCGGCACCGTGCGGGTGACCGACTACATGCCCGCCAATGACGGCTCGCACCTCGTGCGCATCGTCGAGGGACTCGCGGGCGCCGTGCCCATGCGGATGCGGATGCGGGTGCGCTTCGATTACGGGCTCGCCGTGCCGTGGGTCTCCCACAACGAGCTCGGGGACCTGCGCGCCATCTCGGGGCCGCACAAGGTGGTGCTGCGCACCCTCGTGCCCACCCATGGCGAGAACCAGACCACGGTCGCGGAATTCACCGTGGAGGCGGGCCAGAGCCAGGCCTTCACCCTGAGCTACGGCCCGTCCCACGAGGACGACCCGGCCCCGATCCAGCCGCGCAAGGTGCTGTTCGAGACCGACCGCTACTGGCGCGACTGGTCAGGCCGGGCGGCCTCGGGCACGCCCTGGGACGCGATCCTGAAGCGCTCGCTCCTCACCCTGAAGGCGCTGATCTACCACCCCACCGGCGGCATCGTGGCGGCGCCCACCACCTCCCTGCCGGAGGATCTCGGCGGCGTGCGCAACTGGGACTACCGGTTCTGCTGGCTGCGCGATTCGACCTTCACCCTCATCGCGCTCATGGACGGCGGCTACATCGACGAGGCCCGCGCCTGGCGCGACTGGCTCGTGCGCGCGGTCGCTGGCAACCCGGAGCAGGCGCACATCCTCTACGGCATCGCCGGGGAGCGCATGCTGCCCGAGATCGAGCTCGACTGGCTGCCCGGCTACGAGAACTCGAAGCCCGTGCGCATCGGCAACGCGGCGGTGGAGCAGTTCCAGCTCGACGTCTACGGCGAGATCTTCGACGCGCTCTACCAGGCGCGCCAGCGCGGCCTGCAGGGCGACGCCGATGGCTGGCGGGTCGGCGAGGCGCTGCTGCGCCACCTCGAGAAGGTGTGGTGCACCCCCGACGAGGGCATCTGGGAGGTGCGCGGCGGGCGCCGGCACTTCGTGCATTCGAAGGTCATGGCCTGGGTCGCCTTCGACCGTGCCATCCGCTCCTTCGAGGAGGCGGAGGGCCAGGAGCAGGACGCGATCCGCCTCACCGGCGTGAACCACCGGCCGACCCGGACCCGCGACGTGCCGGTGGCGCGCTGGCGCGAGATCCGCGACGAAATCCACGCCGAGGTCTGCGCCAAGGGGTTCGATCCGGAGCTGAACAGCTTCGTGCAGTCCTACGGCTCGAAGCGCCTCGACGCGAGCCTGCTGCTGATCGCCCATATGGGCTTCCTGCCCCAGGACGATCCGCGCGTGGTCGGCACCGTCGACGCGATCGGCCGCACCCTGATGCGGGACGGCTTCGTGCTGCGCTACGACACCGAGAACCAGACCACGGACGGGTTGCCCGGCGACGAGGGCGCGTTCCTGCCCTGCTCGTTCTGGTATGCCGACAACCTCATCGGCCTGAACCGCTGCGAGGAGGCGCGTGCGCTGATCGAGCGGCTGATCGGCGTCTGCAACGATGTCGGTCTGGTCGCGGAGGAGTATGATGTGAAGGCCAAGCGCCTCGTGGGCAACTTCCCGCAGGCCTTCAGCCACGTCACCCTGGTCAACACGATCCTCAACTACAGCCGGGCCAAGGGCCCGGCCAGGGAGCGGAGCAGCGGCTCCGCCGACGCATTATCCCCGGGCGCGGACACCGCCGCCCCCCAACGGCGCGACGCCTGACCGCGCCCCACGCGCCGCAGGCCAACGAGCCCAGAGACGAAGGACGACGAGCAATGAGCGGAGCCGAGACCAAGCCGAAGGCGGCCTTGAGCGAGATCGACAAGCTGAGCATCGATACGCTGCGCACGCTCGCCATCGACGCGGTGCAGAAGGCCAATTCCGGCCATGCCGGCGCGCCGATGGCGCTCGCGCCGGCGGCCTACACCCTGTGGAACCGCTACCTGCGCTACGACCCGGCGCATCCGCACTGGCCCAACCGCGACCGCTTCGTGCTCTCCGCCGGCCATGCCTCGATGCTGCTCTACGGCCTGATCCACCTCGCCGGCGTGGCCGAGAAGGACGGCGGCAACGCGCCCGCCCTGACGATCGACGACCTCAAGAACTTCCGTCAGCTCGACAGCAGGACGCCGGGGCACCCGGAATATCACTTCACCACCGGCGTCGAGACCACGACGGGGCCGCTGGGCCAGGGCGTGGCCAACTCGGTCGGCATGGCGATGGGCGGCCGCTTCCTCGGCGAGCGCCTGAACCGGCCGGACCTGCCGCTGTTCGACTACAACGTCTACGCCATCTGCTCGGACGGCGACCTGATGGAGGGCGTGGCCTCGGAGGCCGCCTCCATCGCCGGGCACCTGCGCCTGTCGAACCTGTGCTGGATCTACGACAACAACACCATCACCATCGAGGGCCATACCGAGCTCGCCTTCTCGGAGGAGGTCGCGGCGCGCTTCCTCGCCTATGGCTGGCAGGTGCTGCGGGTGGCGGACGCCAACGACGTCCACGCGATCGCGTCGTCGATCGAGACCTTTCTCCAGTCCAGCGACCGCCCGACGCTCATCATCGTCAATTCGATCATCGGCTACGGCGCCCCGAAGAAGCAGAACACCCCCAAGGCCCACTCGGACGCGCTGGGCGAGGACGAGGTCAAGGGCGCCAAGCGCGCCTACGGCTGGCCCGAGGACGCGCAGTTCCTGGTCCCCGACGGCGTCTACGACAACTTTCGCAATGGCATCGGCAAGCGCGGCGCCGAGCTCTACGCCACCTGGGAGGGCTTCTTCGAAGAGGCCAAGGCGGCGGACGCGGAGCATGCGGAGGAACTCTCCGCCTACCTCGAAGGCCGCCTGCCCGAGGGCTGGGACCGCGACATCCCGGTCTTCGCGCCCGACGCCAAGGGGCTCGCCACCCGTGAATCCTCCGGCAAGGTGCTGAACGCCATCGCGCCGCACGTGCCGTTCATGCTCGGCGGGTCGGCGGATCTCGCGCCGTCGAACAAGACCAAGCTCGAATTCGAGGGCGCCGGCACCCTGTCGCCCTTCGAGCCAGGCGGCCGCAACATCCATTTCGGCGTGCGCGAGCACGCGATGGGCTCCATCGTGAACGGCCTCGGCCTCGTGGGCCTGCGCGCCTACGGCGCCACCTTCCTGGTCTTCGCCGACTACATGCGCCCGCCGATCCGCCTCGCGGCGCTGATGGAGGTGCCGGTCTTCCACGTCTTCACGCACGATTCGATCGGCGTCGGCGAGGACGGCCCGACCCACCAGCCGGTGGAGCAGCTGCTCACCCTGCGGGCGATCCCCGGCCTCGTCACCCTGCGCCCCGCGGATGCCAACGAGGTCGCGGAATCCTACCGCGTCATCATGGGCCTCAAGGACCAGCCCGCGGTGCTGGCGCTCTCCCGCCAGCCGCTGCCGACCCTCGATCGTTCGAAGTACGCCGCCGCCTCCGGCACCGCCAAGGGCGCCTACGTGCTGGCCGATTGCGAGGGCACGCCGGAGGTCATCCTCATCGGCACGGGTTCCGAGGTGCAGCTCTGCGTCTCGGCCTACGAGGCCCTGAAGGCGGAGGGCGTGAAGGCCCGGGTCGTCTCGATGCCGTCCTGGGACCTGTTCGAGCGCCAGGACGAGGCCTACCGCAACAGCGTCCTCATCCCCGAGGTGCTGGCGCGCGTCGCCGTCGAGCAGGGCTCGGTGATCGGCTGGGACCGCTACGCGGGCTCGGCCGGCAGCATCATCGGCATGCACACCTTCGGCTCCTCGGCTCCGATCAAGGACCTGCAGACGAAGTTCGGCTTCACTCCCGAGAAGGTGCTCGCGGCCGCCCGCGACCAGATCGCCCGGCACAAGAAGTAGGGAGCAAGCGTTCTGGCTTCACCCAGAGCGCGTTCCCCCTCCCCCTTGCGGGGAGGGGTCAGGGGTGGGGGGTCGGCGCCAGCCTCGATCGGTGGGATCGGTGCCCGCACCCCACCTCCAGCTCCTCCCCGCAAGCGGGAGGAGAGGCGCATGATCGATGACGTCGATCGATGACGGATGAGGCGACGCTGCCTGTGGTGAGCGGCGTCGCGATGACGGACGACGAGGAGTTTTCCATGAACCCGCTCAAGGCTCTCTTCCCCGAACAGGGTCAGGCCGTGTGGCTCGATTTCGTCGCCCGGGGCTTCGTGGCCCAAGGCAAGCTCAAGGCCCTGGTGGACGCGGACGGCCTGCGCGGCGTGACCTCGAACCCCTCGATCTTCGAGAAGGCCATCGGCGGCTCGTCGGAGTACGACGACGCCCTGAAATCCGTGATGGACCAGGGCGATGCCCGCGTCATCGACCTCTACGAGGGCTGCGCGGTGGCCGACATCCAGGCCGCCGCCGACGTGCTGCGCCCGGTCTACGACGGATCCGACGGCGCCGACGGCTATGTCAGCCTGGAGGTCTCCCCCTACCTCGCCCTCGACACGGACGAGACGCTGGCCGAGGCCCGTCGCCTCCACAAGATGGTCGCGCGCGACAACCTGATGGTGAAGGTGCCCGCCACCCGGGAAGGCATCCCGGCGATCCAGGCCCTGACGGCGGACGGCATCAGCATCAACGTCACGCTGCTCTTCACGGTGGACACCTACGAGGCCGTGGCCCGCGCCTTCATCGCGGGCCTGGAGGCGTTCGCCGCCAAGGGCGGGGACGTCTCGCGGGTCGCCAGCGTGGCGAGCTTCTTCATCAGCCGCATCGACGTGGCGGTCGACAAGGCGCTGGACGAGACAGGCGGTTACGACGACCTCAAGGGCAAGGTCGCCATCGCCAACGCCAAGCTCGCCTACCAGCGCTACAAGGCGATCCATGCCGAGCCGCAATGGCAGGCGCTGGCGGCAAAGGGCGCCAAGGCGCAGCGCCTGCTCTGGGCCTCCACGGGCGTGAAGAACAAGGCCTATTCCGACGTGCTCTACGTCGAGGAGCTGATCGGCCCCGACACCGTCAACACCATGCCGCCGGCCACCATGGACGCCTTCCGCGACCACGGCACCCTCAAGGCCGCCATCGAGGACGATGTGGCGGGGGCGCAGGCCGTGATGGCGCGCCTGGCCGAGGCCGGGATCGACATCGCGAAGGTCGGCGACACCCTGGTGGACGAGGGCGTGCAGCTCTTCATCGACGCCGCCGACAAGCT
This sequence comes from Methylobacterium sp. FF17, assembly GCF_025813715.1. Classification (NCBI taxonomy): domain Bacteria; kingdom Pseudomonadati; phylum Pseudomonadota; class Alphaproteobacteria; order Hyphomicrobiales; family Methylobacteriaceae; genus Methylobacterium; species Methylobacterium flocculans. The sequence goes on along the minus strand of NZ_CP107532.1, from coordinate 4,495,006 downwards.
CCTCGGCGCGGTGGCGGGAAAGCGCATCGACCTGCTCGGGCCGAAGCTGAACGCCCAGACCCTCGTGCTCGACGAGAGCCTGAGCACCGCCGCCAAGAAGGCGGTGGAGGCATGGCGCGCCGCCGGAAAGATCCGCCGGCTCTGGGCCCACGACAAGACCGTGTGGAGCGGCGCCGACGAGGATCGCTGGCTCGGCTGGCTGCGCATCGTCGAGGACGAACTCGAGCGCGTCTCCGACTACGAAGCCTTCGCCGAGGAGGTCCGGGCGGGCGGCTTCACGGACGTGGTCGTGCTCGGCATGGGCGGATCGAGCCTCGGGCCGGAGGTGCTCGCCGAGACCTACGGCGCCCGCGCGGGTTTCCCAATCCTGCGCATCCTCGACTCCACCGAGCCCGATCAGGTCCGCGAGACGGAAGCCGCGATCCGGTTGCCGACCACGCTCTTCATCGTGGCGAGCAAGTCGGGCTCCACGCTGGAGCCCAACGTCTTCCGCGACTACTTCCTCGGCCGGATGAAGGACACGGTCGGCGCCGACAAGGCCGGCGCGCACTTCGTCGCCGTCACCGATCCCGGCTCTGCCATGGAGAAGGCCGCCCAGGCGGACGGCTTCCGGCGCATCTTCCACGGCGTGAAGCAGATCGGCGGACGCTACTCCGTGCTCTCGGCGTTCGGCCTCGTGCCGGCGGCGGCCTCGGGCATCGACGTGAAGGCCTTCCTCGACATTGCCCGGACCATGGTGCGCTCCTGCGGCCCGGCCGTGCCGCCGGCCCAGAACCCCGGCGTGCTGCTGGGCACCGCCCTGGGATCCGCCGCGCTCACGACGGGTCGCGACAAGGTCACGATCATCGCCTCGCCGGGCATCGACACCTTCGGCGCCTGGGCCGAGCAGCTCATCGCCGAATCCACCGGCAAGGCGGGCAAGGGGTTGATCCCCATCGACGGCGAGCCCGTCGACGTGCCGGCCGTCTACGGCCGCGACCGCTTCTTCGTGTACCTGCGCCTCGATAGCCGCGCCGACCCCCGCCAGGACGAGGCCGTGCGCAACCTGGAGCGCGAGGGCCATCCGGTGGCGCATGTCGCGTTGGCCAACGAGGAGCAGCTCCCGCAGGAGTTCTTCCGCTTCGAGATCGCCACGGCGGTGGCGGGCGCGATGCTGGGGATCAACCCCTTCGACCAGCCCGACGTCGAGGCGAGCAAGATCGAGACGAAGAAGCTGTTCGACGCGGCGGAGGCGAGCGGTTCGCTCCCCTCCGAGACGCCGATCTTCTCGGACGAGACGATCGCGCTCTACGCGGACCCGCGCAATGCGGGCGCCCTGCCCCAGGCGGCGGAGGGCCTGGAGGCGGCCCTCGCCGCGCATCTCGCCCGCGCCAAGGACGGTGACTACGTGGCGCTGCTCGCCTACGTGGCGCGCAATCCCGGCCATCACGCGATCCTGCAGGAGGCCCGGGTGGCGCTGCGCGACAAGCGCCGCCTCGCGACCTGCCTCGAATTCGGGCCGCGCTTCCTGCACTCCACCGGACAGGCCTACAAGGGCGGCCCGGATACCGGCGTGTTCCTGCAGATCACAGCCGACCCGTCCGCGGATCTCGCGATCCCCGGCCGCAGCCTCGGCTTCGGCACGGTGGTGGCGGCCCAGGCGCGGGGCGACTTCGCGGTGCTGGCCGAGCGCGCGCGCCGCGCCCTGCGGGTCCACATCAAGGGCGGGAACATCGAGGCCGGGCTGAAGCGCATCGCCGCCGCCATCAAGGCGGCGCCGTAGCGGCTGCGCCTCCGGGCGCCCGTACGACGTCAAAAGGAACGCCCGTTCCCTGCCGGGGACGGGCGTTCCTGCTTTCATGGAAGGCTGGCCTGTCGAAGTTCATGCCGGGCCTCAACCGGCCCCGCCCTTGGGTCGGAGCCTGGTTTCGGCCCGTGAGCCTCAGACGCGGCGTTCGCCGTAGGCGCTGGCCGGCGAGACGGTGCCGAGACGGCCGCCGAGGAAGGCGGCGAGCGCACCGAGCACCAGCGCGAGGGCGGCGTAGAGCGAGCCCTGGGCGGCGGTGCTGCGGGTCGCCTCGGCGGCCGCCTCGGCCTTCCTCTTGGTCTCGGCCAGGGTCTGCTCGTACTGCTTGCGGTAGTCCTGGACCTGGGCCCTGGCCTGCTCGGGCGGGATGCCCTGCGCCTTGGCCAGGGCGTCGGCGGCCTTCTGCTCGGCCTGGGCCTGCTGGGCGGCGTCACCCGACAGGTAGCCCCGCACCGCGTCGGCGGCGGCGTTGCGCAGGGCCTCCGGATCCTGGTTTCCGCTCGCCTGGCGGACCTGGCGCTCGATGCCCTCGAGGGGGTTGCCGACCTGGGTCAGCGAGGGGGCCGCCGTCTGCGCCGCCGTCTGGACGGTGCCGCCGATCGCCGAACCGGCGCCGCCGAGCACGCTGGTGAGGCCGCCGAACGCGCCGCCGAGGATGCCGCCCGCCGCCGAGGTCAGGAGGTACACGATCACCAGGGTGGTCACCGCCCAGGAGACGAGTCCGTGATAGGCGCTGGTCGGGCCCACCGGCTTGCCGGAGAGGCGGCCGGCGAGAAAGCCGCCGATCAGCGAGGCGACGATGCCGGAGCCCACCCACCAGAGGCCGGCGCCGGTGGAGAGCGAACCGACGCTCGGTGTGTCGTTGCCGGTGGGGTTCAGGGTGGCGAGGCCGATGCCGAGGCCCACCAGGTTGAGGATCATCTGGGCGACGAGGGCCGTGACGGCGCCGGCGAAGATCGCGCCCCAGGAGACCTGCCAGGAGATCTGCCAGGAGACCTGAGAAGAGATCTGCGAAGGGGCGTGCGACGAGGCCTGATTCACGGGGACCGCGCGGCCTTCGGCTTTGGGAACGGGTGTGGGAGAGAGGGCCAAGGACGAACTCCTGGGAAATCGGCGTCGAAACGGCGACGGTCCGGATGTCCCGTCGCCGGGGCACGGCGTCGCCGACCGGTCCGGAATGCGGTGCGGCGGATCGGACCGACGAACGCGGCCCCATCCCCCCATCAACGCCCGTGACCGTGGCATGTGCGCTCCGGTCCGGCGTGTTTCTGACCGATTGCCCAGAAAATATGCGCTCGGGTCGCGACCGCGCGGAGCCGTGCATCGACGCAATGCCGCCGATCGCCCGATCCGAGATCCCGATTCGTTGCCGGATTCCTCGCCCGATTCCTCGCCCGATTCCTCGCCCGATTCCTCGCCCTATTCCTCGGCTTCGAGCCCGGCCAGGGTCGCCGTCAGCTCGCAGATCACGCCCTCGGGCCGGTAGGTCAGCAGCGCGTGACCACCGAACGCCCCCGCAAGCCCACGCTCGATCAGCCGGGTGCCGAACCCGCGCCGATCCGGCGCCGTGACGGTCGGCCCACCGCCCTCGATCCAGCACAGCCGGATGATCGGCTCCGCACCGGAGGTGTCGATCTGCCAGGACACGGAGACCGAGCCCTCGGGCACGGACAGCGCCCCGTACTTGACCGCGTTGGTCGCCAGTTCGTGGACGATCAGCGCCAGCGACAGCGCGGCCCGCGATCCCACGTGCACGGAGGGCCCCGCGAGGCGCAGGCGGCCGCGTTCCGCATCGTCGTGGATCGCCAAGGCGCCCCGGACCACGGCTTCCAGGCTGGCGCTCTCGCGCTCGCCGGTGAGCAGGAGGTCGTGCGCCTTGCCCATCGCGAGGAGCCGGGCCGATAGCGCGTGGCGGGCGTCCTCGAGGGTCACGGCGTTGCGCATCGTCTGGGTGGCGATGGCCTGCACCATCGCCAGGGTGTTCTTCATGCGATGGGAGAGTTCGCGGTTCAGCGTCGCCTGGACCTCGTCCGCCCGCAGGCGGGCGATCCCGACCTGCACCCGGTCGGCGACGTTCCGGGCGAACGCGATCTCCTCCGGGGCCCAGGTGCGCGGCGCGGGGCTGTTGACGAAGAGCAGGCCGACGGTCCGGCCCCGCTCGCGCACCGGCACGTTGAGCATGGCGCGGATGCCGAGCGCGGTGAACGGTTCCGCCTCCGCTGCGGTCCGGATGTCGCTCCCGACGTCGGTGACCGCGAGGGTTTCGCCCCGTTCGATGCCGGCGCCGATGCTGCCGTAATCGGCGAGGCGGTGGCGTCCCGTCAGCCGGACCTCGCCGGGCAGGGCCCAATCCTCCGGGACCGTGACGAACGCGCCGGTGCGGTCCAGTTCGCCGTATCCCGCCCGGCTCGCGTTCAGGGTCCGGCCGACGATCTCGGCCGCCTTGGCCGTCATCTCCGGGATGGTGCCGATGTCGCGCAGCTGGTCGCCGAGCTCGATCAGCGCGAGGCGGCGGTTGGTGGCGGCCCCGGCCTGCACTTCGGCGGCCTGCATCCGCGCCAGTTGGCGGCGCTCGCGCAGCAGGATCATGACCTGCCGTGCCAGGCGCCGCAGCGCTTCGGCCTGGTCCTCGCTGAGCCCGTCCGGCCGGGGCTGGTGGTCGATGACGCAGAGGCTTCCGATCACGCGTCCGCTCGGCATGCGCAGCGGCGCACCGGCATAGAAGCGGATATGGGGCTCCCCCACGACCAGCGGGTTGGTGCGGGTGCGCGGATCGGTCGTGAGGTCGGGAATGACGAGCAGGTCCGGCTCGCCCAAGGCGTAGACGCAGACGGAGCGGCTGAGATCGGTCTGGCAGTCGGGGAACCCCACCCGCGCCTTGAACCACTGCCGATCCGCCGCCACCAGGCTCGCGAGCGCGACCGGGGTCTGGCAGATCAGGCGAGCGATCTGAACCGCGTCGTCGAATCCTTCCTCGGACGCCGTATCCAGGACGTCGAGGGCTTCGAGTTCGGCCAATCGATCCGGATCGGACGTGTCGACCTTCACACTATCCTGGGCCAGGTGACTCATCTTGCCGGAACGAATGCGCGCTGGGAGCGGTCATACCGTCCCGCTATTCCTCTGTCATGTTCCATCTCGTCCCTGCGGGGACGCGGCCGCTGCCCGTCCCGGCGCAGGCGTCCTTCCAGATCGCGCACGAAGCCTGCCACGGGCGGCGGGTCATCGAAGCCCGAACGGTCCGACGCGGGCGCGGGCTCATCCCGCGGCCCGCTTCTCGAGATGGAGGTAGGCGGGATCGAATTCGGAGCTGCGGCGCAATTCCTCCCAGTCCTGGATCACCAGGGTGTGGCTGTGCAGGACGATCAGGCCCCGGCCGCGCATCTCCTGCAGGATGCGGTTGACGTGCACGGTCGACAGACCGAGGGCATCAGCCAGTTCGACCTGCTTGATCGGCAGGTGGCAGCGGCGGTCGCCGGCGAGGCCGGCCGCCTCCAGCTTGAGGTACGTCTCGCAGAGGAGGTGCGCGACCCGGCCGAAGGCGGTCCGCCGGCCCAGGCCGACCATCCAGACGCGAAAGATGGTGCCGTCGATCAGCGTCTCCCGCCAGAGCAGCCCCCCGAGGCGCGGGTGGCGCAGCATCACCGCGTGCAGGGCCTCCTGTGGGATGAAGGCGACGGCGGCCTCCGTCATCGTGCCGAGGCTGTGATCCATCACCGGCAGGTGCAGGCCGTGCAGGTCGGGAAGGTCGCCGGGGATGTGAAAGGAGAGGATCTGCCGCCGGCCCTCGCCGAGGATCTTGTAGCGGCAGGCCCAGCCCTCAAGGATGAGGCAGCACCGCACGGGCGTGTCGCCCTCGCGCACGATGTCCTGCCCCGCCGGAAGCTCACGATACCGCGCCGGCAGGCCGAGGATCGCCGCGCGCTCCGCGTCCGAGAGCGGGGCGATGGCCTCGAGCTTGCGGACGAGCGCCGTCGGAGCGTGATTTTCGAAGGTCCGGGACATCGCAGCTTCGCCTCGCATGGGCAGCGGAAGCGCGCGTCACTTCCAGCCAATGGCACCTGTGCGGGAACCGCCGCTGGTGAAGGCAACCTTAGACCTATGTGGATCGCGCGTCCTAACCTGCGTTAGGTTGTGTCGGCCGGCCGGTGCCCGGTGCAGTATCGTACATTTCCGCCGGGTCGGCGGCGCCGCTCATCCCCCGAATCCGTTCTCCCGTCCCCAGATGATCGCCTCGCCGCGCCGGTGGATGCCGAGCTTGCGGTAGAGGGCGGCGGCGTGGTTGCGCACGGTGTTGGGTGTCAGCCCGAGGCGCTTGGCGATAGCGGCGTCGCCGAGCCCCTGGCAGATCAGGCGCAGGACCTCGGCCTCGCGCCGGGTCAGCTCCGGCCGGGCCGGGGCCGCCCCCGGACCCCCGGGATGGCGCAGGCTCCCGAGCTTCTCGATCAGGCCCCGGCTGAACCAGGAGGTGTCGGCCATCACGGTCTCGATCGCGTCGAACAGTTCGCGCTCGGAGCGCTTGCGGTCGCTGATGTCCTGAAGGACGGCCAGCAGGCAGGCCTCGTCCCCGATGGTGACGCTCTCGGCGGAGACGAGGCAGTCCATCTCGGTGCCGTCCCGGCCGAGCAGGCAGGCCTCGAAGCCGAGGACGCTGCCCCCCGCGGCCAGATCCGCCGCGAAGCGCGCGTGCTGGGTCCGGTCGGCCCAGAGGCCCACGGCGTCGAGCCCCTCCCCCATCACCACGTCCTCGGCATGGCCGAAGACGCGGATGAAGGCCTCGTTCACGCCGAGCACGGTGAGCCCCTCCGCCCGGCACAGCAGGGTGGGCACCGGGGTCAGGCGGAAGGCCTTGGCGAAGCGCTCCTCGCTGTGGCGCAGCGCCGTCTCCGCCTTCTTGCGCAGCTCGAGGTCGGCGAAGGTGAACAGCATGCAGGGCTCGTCGCCCATGGCGATGGGCTGGCCCGCCACGATGACGAAGCGGGTTCCCCCGTCGGGCAGGCGCAGGCAGGCCTCCATCTGCGGGATGGTCTCGCCCGCATTGAGGCGCGCGATGGCGAGGTCGCGGCTGCGGGCCTCGTTCAGCACGTCGACCTCGTAGACGCTGCGCCCGATGACGTCCTCGCTGCGATAGCCCGTCATCTCCAGGAAGCCGAGATTGACCTTGACGTGGCGCAGGTCCGACAGCCGGCAGATCAGGGCCGGGGCCGGATTGGCGTTGAAGGTCTTCTCGAAGCGCGCCTCGGCCTCGAACTGCGCGGTGACGTCGGCCAGGATCAGCACGAGGCAGTCCGGGGCCCCCGCCGCGTCTGTGAGGACGAGGCTGCGGATGCGCTGCATCGCGTCGAAATCCGGCCGGTCCGTCCGGCGGACGTTGACGATGACCTCCTCGAAGGTCTCGCCCGCCAGCAGCCGGTCGATGGGCGTGCGGGCGATGACGTGGTGGTTGCGGTAGCGCAGCGTGAAGCGCCCGCGATAGGCCGCCACCGTGTCGCCGAGTTCGGCGAGGTCGTCCGCGCCGTGCATGGCGAGCGCCGCCGCGTTGGCCCAGGTGATGCGCTGGTCGGGCTCGATCAGGATCACGCCCTCGGTGAGGCCGGCGATGATCTGGTGGAGCTGGGAACGGTCGACACCCGTCGTCAAAGGTCGTGGCATCCTGCGTGCGGAGCGGGGCCCGTCGTGGGAGGGGCCCGTGCGTTGCGTCCGTGTCTCTCGCGGCGAACGGAGCGGTTGGTTGGAACGAACGCGGCCGGAGGGCGAGTCGTTGCCGATCCGGGCGCCCGGGGGAAGCGTGGCCGTCGGCTTGCATACCGTATTCCCACGGAATCCGTCCTCCCCGGACGCATTCCGCCCGGAATCCGAACGCGAGACCCCACGATGTGCCAGGGTGACGATCCGAACTGCGCCCATTTCGCCGAGCATCGGGCCCGGTTCCTCGACGACCTCGCGCCGGAGCGGCGGGCCTTCCTGAAGAGCGGCTTCGTCGCCTCCGGCGGGGCGGCGGCCCTGATGGCCGGTGGCCTCACCCTGCCGGGCCGGGCCCTGGCGCAGGCGAGCGCCCGCGAAGGCCTCAGGCAGACGGCGCACTATCATCTGCCGGCCACCGCCGAGACGGTCCACTGGGGCTATTTCAGCCGCAACCTGAAGCCCCGCGTCGAGATCGAGTCCGGCGACTACGTCACGATCGAGACCTTGACCCACCACGCCAACGACGATGCCGAGCGCATGGTGACGGGTGATCCCGGTGCCGAGAGCGTGTTCCGCTGGAGCAAGGGCAGCAAGGGCGTCGCGCGGCGCGGCGCCGGGCCGGAGGACACGAGGTTCGGTCCCGGCGGCGGCCTCGGCGTCCATATCTGCACCGGGCCGGTGGCGATCCGGGACGCCGAGCCCGGCGACGTGCTGGAGGTGCGCATCCTCGACGTCGCGCCCCGCCCCTGCGTCAACCCGGCCTTCCGGGGCCGCACCTTCGGCAGCAACGCCGCCGCCAACTGGGGCTACCACTACAAGGACATGATCACCGGAGACCGGCCCCGCGAGGTGGTGACGATCTACGAGGTCGATGCCACCGGCGGGCGCGACTGGGCGCAGGCGGTGTACAGCTTCCGCTGGCCCGGCGTCACCGATCCCGACGGCATCGCGCACCCGACCATCGACTATCCGGGCCTGCCGGTGGATCACGCCCGGACGCAGCGCAACTTCGACGTGCTCAAGGGCTACCGTGTCCCGATTCGCCCGCATTTCGGCACGATGGGTCTGGCGCCCAAGGAGGCCGAGATGGTGAACTCGATTCCCCCGAGCTACACCGGCGGCAACATCGACAACTGGCGCATCGGCAAGGGCGCGACCCTGTACTATCCCGTGGCCGTGCCGGGCGCGCTGTTCTCGGTCGGCGACCCCCATGCCAGCCAGGGCGATTCCGAACTCTGCGGCACCGCCATCGAGTGCTCGCTCACCGGCACCTTCCAATTCGTCCTCCACAAGAAGGCCGACCTGCCCGGCACCGCCCTGGAGACCCTCGACTTTCCCATGATCGAGACGGCGGAGGACTGGGTGCTCTCGGGGTTCAGCTACCCGAACTACCTCGCCGACCTCGGGCCCGACGCGCAGAACGCGATCTTCTCCAAATCCTCCCTCGACCTCGCCATGCGCGACGCCTTCCGCAAGATGCGCCAGTTCCTCATGCACGGGCACGGGCTCACCGAGGACGAGGCGATCTCGCTGATGTCCATCGCGGTGGATTTCGGCATCACCCAGGTGGTGGATGGCAACTGGGGTGTCCACGCCATCGTGAAGAAGGCGATCTTTCCCGCGCGTCCCGCCACCTGATCGGGCGCGTCCCGGGCCCGGCGCTATGGCGCCGGCGCCACAGGCGGGGGCGTTCCCCGGGGCGTTAACGAACCGGTTACCATGAAAACCTAGCGGCTGACGGAAACGGGGCGCGATCGGGCGCCCCCGGACACGCAGCATGGCCGCCGTCGCATTCCTCCTCTCGCCCGGGGACTTCGCACCCGGGGACTTCGCACCCTGGAACTTCGCACCCTGGAACTTCGCACCCTGGGATTTCGCCGGACACCACCTCGACCTGTTCGGGACGGGGGGCCTCCTGCTCGGGTTCGCGGCCGGGCTGATGCCGGGGCGGCGCGGGATGCTGCTGGCATCCGCGGCCTGCGCCGCCTGCTTTGGCCTCCACTACCTCCATCTCGGCGCACTCACGGGCGCGGCGATGTGTGCGATCGCGATCCTGCAGACCCTGGTCTCGGCCTACGCCATCGGGCCGGGCTGGCGGGCCGCCTGGGTCATACCCCTGTTCGCGGGAAGCTCGCTCGCCGCCGCCGCGACGATGCTGGCGACCTGGAGCGGCTGGCCCTCGGCCTGCGCCGGGCTCGGCACCCTGCTCGCGACGGCGGCGCGCCTGCAGGGCGAGGCGGGGACGATGCGCCGCCTCTTCGTCGGCGCCAGCCTGTGCTGGGCCCTGCACAACGGTCTCGTCGGCTCGGTCTTCGGCCTGACCTGCGACCTGCTCACCCTGACGGGGCTCGGGATCGCGCTGCTGCGCCAGCAGAGCCCCGTTCCGGCGCGATCGGATTGGGCGCCCGACGGCGTCGCGGCGGGGTGAGGTGCCCGCCGGCGGCGCGTTCAGCCGCCGACGATCCGTCCGTCGAGGCCGAGCAGGCGTCCGAGGCCCCGCACCCGGTTCAGGATGCGGTCGCCGGGGAGCGCCGTCTGGTCCGGGGGCAGCGTCAGGGTCACCCGGCCCTCCTGGACCAGGACGGGCAGGCGGCCGAGCGCGCTCTCCATGCCGGCCGAGAGGGGGAAGGCGAGGCGCAACAGGCCGCCGAGCAGGCGAGCGCGCTCGAACAGGCGGGGCCCGGCGAGGTTGCGCAGCATCGGGCTCGCCTTCTCGGGCGCGATGCCCTCGTGGCGGAAGTAGATGGCCAGCGCCAGGTAGGCGCGCCCCGGATGATCGATGCCGACGAAGCCCGCGTGGGTGATGACGTTGACGCTCTGCTCGCCGCGGTAATCGGGGTGGGCCCGCCAGCCGATGTCGGAGAGCAGGCAGGCGGCGTGGCGCAGGCGGCGCTCGTCGGCGGTCTCGGGCGCGTCGAGGCTCGCGATGAAGCGGTCGCTCCAGGCGATCAGGTCGTGGGCATGGCCCGGCGAGCGGGCGCGCAGGGCGTTCAGTTCGGCGGCCGCCGCCAGCAGCGGGTCGGCGAGCCGCGCGTCGCGGTCGAGCTGCTCGTAGAGCAGGCCCTCGCGCACGCCGGAGGCCGAGACCGCGAGTTCGCGCGGGCGCCCGATGCGGATGATCTCCTCCAGCACCACAGCGCCGTAGGCGAGCAGCGGGCGCCGGGCCTCCGACACGCTTTCCACGTCCTGCAGGAGGGCGGCGTCGGTGCGCTCCACCATCTCGAGGAAGTTCAGCTCGTCGGAGGGCTCGACGCTGTAGCCGTGCATCACGTGGAGGGGGTAGCCCCGGGCCGACTGGTGCAGGCGGGCCAGGGCGCGCCAGGTGCCGCCCACCGCATAGAAGCTGCGCCCGCGCAGGGTCTCCAGCTGCGGGGCCGCCTTCTTCAGGTTCTCGCGGACGATCTTGAGGGCCTTCTTGACCGAGCCGCCGGAGAGATCCTGCAGGGCGAGGCCGCCCAGCGGCATGGTCACGCCCATGCCGACCGTGGCCCCGCGCACGTCTACGAGTTCGAGGGAGCCGCCGCCGAGGTCGCCGACCACGCCGTCGGGGGCATGGAACCCCGAGATCACGCCGAGCGCCGAGAGCTCGGCCTCGCGCCGGCCGGAGAGCAGCTCGATGCGCTGGCCGCAGGCGGCCTCCGCCGCCGCCAGGAAGTCGGGTCCGTTCTCGGCGTCGCGCGCGGCGGCGGTGGCGAGGACGAAGACCCGCGTGACCCGCATGGTCTCGCAGAGCACCCGGAACCGCGCGAGCGCCAGCAGGGCCCGGCGCACCGCCTCCTCGTTGAGTCGGCCCGAGGTGAGCACGTTGCGGCCCAGGCCGCACAGCACCTTCTCATTGTAGAGAGGCGTCGGTGCCCGGGTCAGCCCGTCATAGGCGACGAGCCGCACCGAGTTCGAGCCGATGTCGATGATCGCCACCGGTTCGATATGGTCCCCGGTCCCGTGGAACGGCGTTCCCCGAAAGGGTTGGGGGCGGGCAGGGTCGAGGCCCATGCGGGCTCCTCCGAACGGTCCGTCAGCCACGCTGCGCGCGTCGGCTCAGGGCGCGCGGGCTCGACTTCTTCGACGACTTTCCGCGCCCGGACAGGCTCGGGTTCGTCATGAAATACTTATGCGCATTGAACGGCTCTTCCCCTTCGGCAGGTTGGATCCGCTCGCTGGCGCCCGACGCCAGTACACGCCAGCTCTGGCGGTTGTCGAGGAGGTTGGCGAGCATGATCTGGTCCAGCACCTGCTGATGCACCGTCGGGTTGGTGATCGGCAGCAGCGCCTCCACCCGGCGGTCGAGGTTGCGGCTCATGAGGTCGGCCGACGAGATGTAGACGGTGGCCTTGGGGTGGGGCAGCCCGACGCCGTTGCCGAAGCAGTAGACGCGCCCGTGCTCGAGGAAGCGCCCGACGATCGATTTCACCCGGATCGTCTCCGAGAGGCCGGGGATGCCGGGCCTGAGGCAGCAGATGCCGCGCACCACGCAGTCGATCTGCACGCCGGCCTGGGAGGCGTCGTAGAGCGCGTCGATGATCTGCTGGTCGACCAGCGAGTTGCACTTCAGCCAGATCGCCGCCGGGCGCCCGGCCCGGGCATGGGCCACCTCCGCCTCGATGTCCTCCAGGAGGCGTGGCTTCAGGGTGAGCGGCGAGACCGACATCCGCTCGAGTTCGGCCGGTTCCGCGTAGCCGGTGATGTAGTTGAAGATGCGGCCGACATCGCGCGCCACCGCCGGGTCGGCGGTGAAGAAGGAGAGGTCGGTGTAGATGCGCGCGGTGATCGGGTGGTAGTTGCCGGTGCCGACGTGGCAGTAGGTGACGAGCCGGTCGCCCTCGCGTCGCACCACCATCGACAGCTTGGCGTGGGTCTTCAGCTCGATGAAGCCGAACACCACCTGCGCGCCGGCCTTCTCCAGGTTGCGCGCCCAGCGGATATTGGCTTCCTCGTCGAAGCGGGCCTTCAGCTCGACCAGCGCCGTGACGGACTTGCCGAGTTCGGCGGCTTCCGCGAGCGCCGCGACGATCGGCGAGTTCGAGGAGGTGCGGTAGAGCGTCTGCTTGATCGCCACCACGTTCGGGTCGCGGGCGGCCTGGGCGAGGAACTGCACCACCGCGTCGAAGGACTCGTAGGGGTGGTGGACGGTGAAGTCCTTCTGGCGGATCGCCGCGAACACGTCGCCGCCGCTCTCGCGGATGCGCTCGGGAAAGCGCGGGTTGTAGGACTTGAACTTCAGGTCGGGCCGGTCGATCCCGACGATCTGCGAGAGCTCGTTGAGGGCGAGCATCCCCTCCACGAAGATCACCGCGTCGCTGCCCATCTCCAGTTCGTCGGCCACGAAGGCGCGCAGGTCCTCCGGCATCCCGGCCTCGATCTCGAGGCGGATGACCACGCCGCGCCGGCGCTGCTTCAGGGCGCTCTCGAAATGCAGGACGAGGTCCTCGGCCTCCTCCTCGATCTCGAGGTCCGAATCGCGGATGACCCGGAAGGCGCCCTGCCCGCGCACCGCGTAGCCGGGGAAGAGCCGCCCGGTGAACAGGATGATGACCTGCTCGATGGCGATGAAGCGGGCGGTGGCGTCGTTCTCCGCATCCGGCAGCCGCACGAAGCGGTCGAGCACCGCCGGCAGGCGGATCAGCGCGCGCAGCGTCCGCCCGTCGCGCGGGCGCACCAGCATCAGCGCCACGGTGGAGCCGAGGTTGGGGATGAACGGGAACGGGTGCGCGGGGTCGATGGCGAGCGGCGTCAGCACCGGAAGGACGTGGTTGAGGAAGTAGTCCTCCAGCCAGGCCTTGTGCTCCGGGGTCAGGCCGGCGGGCTCCATCAGCTCGATGCCGACGCCGAGGAGGTCGTGGCGCAGCTCACGCCAGCGGGTCTGCTGGTCGAGGGCGAGGCGCGAGACCTCCGCGCCGACGCGCGCCAGCTGTTCGGAGGGGGTGAGGCCGTCCTGCGAGGGCAGCACGAGGCCGGCGCGGACCTGATCGTGCAGGCCGGCGACCCGCACCATGAAGAACTCGTCGAGGTTGTTGGCCGAGATCGAGAGGAAGCGCAGCTGCTCCAGCAGCGGGTGGTGGGGATTCGAGGCCTCCTCCAGCACGCGCCGGTTGAACTGCAGCCAGGAAAGCTCGCGGTTGACGAAGCGTTCGGGCGAGTGCCGGAGCGCGAGGCCCGCCTCGCGCACCGAATCACGGGCCTCCACCCCGGGCGTCACCTCGATGGGCGCGGGAAGCTCGCCGGCGGAGGGCAGGTCGAGGTCGGCATCCGGCAGGGCGTCGGGCACGGGAGGAGCCTCCTGGGGCGTCGTCTCGGAGACGGACTCGGGAGCGGACTCGGAGACAGGCTTGGCGGCCAGGATGGCGGCGGCATTGCGTTGCGCGGCGACCCTGCGCGGGGCGGTGCGGGCCGCCGGCCGTGGACGGGTCTCGGTGCCGGGCGCGTTCGCGGTGCCGGGTGCGTTCGCCGTGCCATGCGCGTGCTCGGTGCCATGCGAATCCTGCGATGTCGTGCCGGTCTTCGCAGGGGTCGCGTCCGAGTCCATATCCGCCAAGGCTCTCTCCTTCATTGAGGTGCGGCTTCCTAGCACGGGCCGGCCCGCTCTTCTTGACCCTTCGGTGACAATCGCCCGCCGGTAACGACTTCACGCTGGCCGGGAATGGCCCGGGACGGACCTTACGGGGCGGCGTCGGGGTCGGATTCCTCGTCGTCCTCGGACCCCTCCGCGCCGAAGCCGAGCCGGTCCAGCACCGCCAGCGCCAGGGGCCGGGTGATGCGCCGGCCCCGGCTCAGGGCGTCGCGGTCGAGGGCCGTCACCACCTCGCGGGCGCGTCCCAGGGAGCGGTCGATGCGCAGGGCCAGGGCCTCGACGATGGCGAGGTCCACCACGAGCTGGCGGTCCACGAACAGCTTCACCAGGACGGCGCGCAGCAGGGCGTCGTCGGGCGGCAGGATCGTGGCGCCGGGGGCGAGCCGCAGGCGCGAGCGCAGGTCGGCCGTGGTCAGGCCCAGGGCCTCCACGGAGAGGGCGGAGGTGACGAGCACCGGGCAGGCGCGTTCGCGGGCGAGATTGAGGAGGTGGAACAGGGCCGCCTCGTCGCGAGGCTCGGCGTCGATGTCCTCGATCACCAGGGCGCCGTTGGAGAGGAAGCGCGGCACCGTGGCGGCGGTGATCTCGGCGGCCTTCGCGGTCCAGGCATGCGAGCGCGTCGCCCAGATCGAGGCGAGATGGCTCTTGCCGCTGCCCGAGGGGCCGGTGAGCAGGCAGACCGTGTCCGGCCAGTTCGGCCAGGCCTCGATCAGCGCGTAGGCGGCCTCGTTGGCCGGGCCCACGAGGAAGTCCTCGCGGCCGTAGCGCGGGTCGGCGGGCAGGTCGAAGGCCAGCTGCTTCGGAGGGACGTTGTCGCGGGAGGTCATTGCGGGTCGCGCTGGATCAGGAGCTTGGAGCCGGTCCCATCATAGAGCGGGCTGCGGAGATAACGCTCCAGGGCGAAGCGCACCAGCACGCCGAGGGAGGCCGCCACCGGCACCGCCAGCAGCAGGCCGAGGAAGCCGAACAGGGAGCCGAAGGCGAGGAGCGCGAACATCAGCCAGACCGGGTGCAGGCCCACGGATTCGCCGACCAGCTTGGGCGAGATGATGTTGCCCTCCAGGAACTGCCCCACGACGAACACGCCGATGGTGAGGCCGAGGTGCAGCCAGTCGGAATCCGGCCAGAACTGCGCCAGGGCGACGCCGGCCGAGAGCAGGAACCCGGTCAGCGTGCCGACATACGGGATGAAGGTGAGGAAGCCCGCGATCAGCCCGATCAGCACGCCGAAGTTCAGGCCCACGCAGAACAGCCCCACGGCGTAGAACGTGCCGAGGATGAGGCAGACCAGGGTCTGGCCGCGCACGAAGCCCGTCACCGCCCCGTCGATCTCGCGCCCGAGGCGCCGGACCACCGGGCGGTGGCGCGGGGGCACCCAGCCGTCGACGGACGCGACCATCCGGTCCCAGTCGACCAGCAGGTAGAACGCCACCACGGGCGTCACCACCAGCAGGGAGGCGATGGAGATCAGCGCCTGGCTGCCGGTCCAGAGGGATTTGAGGAAGGTCAGGAACCAGGTGCCCCCCTGCCCCACCAGGGTGCCGACCTGGGATTGCAGGTCGGTGAGCACGTCGGCACCCCCCATCCGCTGCAGCAGCGGCCCCGCCCGGTCGGCGAGGATGCCCTGCAGCCGCGAGACCATGCCGGGCAGGGTCGCCACCAGCGCCGAGACCTGGTTGGCGGCAAGCGGCACCACGAGGAGCAGGACCACCACCAGTCCCACCACGAAGACCGCGAGGATGAGGAGCGAGGCCGAGAGCCGCCCGAGCCCGAGGCGCTCCAGTCGGTCGGCGATGGGATCGAGGAGATAGGCCAGCGCGAGGCCCGCCACGAAGGGCAGCATCACGTCGGCGAGCAGGTAGAGCAGGAGCGCCAGGCCCGCGAGGGCCATCAGCCCGATCATCGCCCTGCCGCGCATCGGCCGTTCCCCGCTCGGATCGTCGTTGAGGGCCCAACAGTGGGAAGCCGAGCGGGTGCGGTCAAGCCTGCGCTTGGAGCGAATCATGCTGTCGGCCGCCGTTCGCCTCCGTGCGGCGGCCGCGCCGGGACCGGCATTCCGCGAATCGAAGCCTGCCGCATCCCCCCGACGTGGCGGACGTGGTTCGCGACGCCGCGATCCGCCCCGGATCCCGTCGGAGCGGGATTGCAACGGCGCGACGCGCCATTCCCGACTCGCCGAGACCGGCGCGACCCGTTAGAGCAGCGATCGAAGGACGTTGAGACGAGGTGCCGATGACGGCCGAACACGGGAACGGAATGACCTACGCGGAGGCGGGCGTCGACATCGATGCCGGCAACGCCATGGTCGAGACGATCAAGCCGCTGGTGCGCGCCACCCGCCGGCCGGGCGCGGATGCCGAGATCGGCGGCTTCGGCGGGCTGTTCGACCTGAAGGCCGCCGGCTTCAAGGATCCGATCCTGGTGGCCGCCAACGACGGCGTCGGCACCAAGGTGAAGATCGCCATCGAGACGAACCGCCACGACACCATCGGCATCGACCTCGTGGCGATGTGCGTGAACGACATCATCGTGCAGGGCGCCGAGCCGCTGTTCTTCCTCGACTACTTCGCCACCGCCAAGCTGGTGCCGGGGGTCGGCGCCGACATCGTGCGGGGCATCGCGGCGGGCTGCCGGATCGCCGGCTGCGCCCTGATCGGCGGCGAGACCGCCGAGATGCCGGGCCTCTACGATGGGTCCGACTACGATCTGGCCGGCTTCAGCGTGGGCGCGGCCGAGCGCGGCACCCTGCTGCCGCGCGGCAACATCGTGCCGGGCGACGTGGTGCTGGGCCTGCCCTCCTCGGGCGTGCATTCCAACGGCTTCTCGCTGGTGCGCCGCATCGTCGAGAAGAGCGGCCTGTCCTACGACGATCCCGCCCCCTTCGAGCCCACCCGCTCCCTCGGCGAGGCCCTGCTGGAGCCGACCCAGATCTACGTGAAGCCCCTGCTCGCCGCCCTGAAGACCACGGACGGCATCAAGGCGCTCGCCCACATCACCGGCGGGGGCTTTCCCGACAACCTGCCCCGCGTGCTCCCCGACGGCGTCGGCATCCGGATCGACCTCGACGCGATCATCCCGCCGCCGGTCTTCGGCTGGCTCTCCGAGGTCGGCGGGGTCGCCGAGGCCGAGATGCTGCGGACCTTCAACTGCGGCATCGGCATGGTCGTGGTGGTGGCGCCGGACAGCGTCAGCGCCGTCTCGAAGGCCCTCGACCTTGGCGGTGCCTCTCCGGTCCGCCTCGGGCGGATCACCCCGCGCGGCCCCGAGCCGGTCACCTTCGAAGGCCGGCTCGCCTTCTGATGCGCGCTTCGCGAAAAGTCCGGGTCGCGATCCTGATCTCGGGGCGCGGCTCGAACATGGCCTCCCTGGTCGCGGCGGCGCAGGCACCGGACTACCCGGCCGAGATCGTGCTGGTGGCCGCGAACCGTCCCGACGCCCTCGGCCTCGCCACCGCGTCCGGGCATGGCATCGCGACCCGCGCCCTCGACCACCGGGCCTATCCCAGCCGCGAGGCCTTCGACGCGGCGCTCCAGGCCGAGCTGGCGGTGGCGGACATCGACCTCGTCTGCCTCGCGGGCTTCATGCGGATCTTCTCCGCCGGCTTCGTCGAAGCCTGGGCCGGCCGGATGATCAACATCCACCCCTCCCTGCTGCCCCTGTTCAAGGGGGTGCACACCCACGAGCAGGCGCTCGCGGCCGGGGTCCGCCTGCACGGCTGCACCGTGCACTACGTGGTGCCCGAACTCGATGCCGGCCCGATCATCGCGCAGGCGGCCGTCCCCGTGCGGCCCGGCGATGATGCCGACGCGCTCGCCGCCCGCATCCTGGTGCAGGAACACCGGCTCTATCCCCAGGCCCTGGCCCTGGTGGCCTCCGGGCAAGTGCGGCTGGAGGGCGCGCGGGTGGTGTTTTCGGAAGGTCTGACGGGGGCGGAAGGGGCGTTGCTCAGCCTGTAGCGGCGGGCTCCGACCAAGTTGGGACGCAGGCCTCCGTCCGATCCGTTCGGGTACAGTCTTTCGGGGTCGGACCAGCACGCGCCTCGATAACCGTTATCAGCTGCCGGCATGATGTGCGTCGATCGGAGGATCGATCGGCCCGGCAGCGCGAATCTCGGTGCGAGGCTCGAAAGCGACGTGACCACCCTGGTCCAGAGCGGTCGATATCCGTCTCGAAGCGAAGTGCTCCGGGAGAGTGCACGGCTGGTCGAAGAGCGCGAGAGGCGGCTCCTCGCCCTCGCCGCGGCGATTGCGCATGGCCTTGCCGATGCCGATGCGGGCCGGGTCGAAGCCGTCGCCGATATCGCCGAACGCCTCACGGCGAACTATCAGGCTCGGGCGGAGTCCGACGTCTCGTGATCGTCCGCCTCATCGAGGCGGCCGAAGCGGATCTCGCGCGGATCGGTGACGTCATCGCGCAGGACAAGCCCGTCCCCGAGCCGTGAGCTTCGTGAACGCGCTCCTCGCTCGCTGCCTCCGTCTGGCCGATGCGCCTCACGGATTTCGCTGGTGCCGCGCTACGAGACCTCGGGTGTCCGGCGCCGGTCGTACCGCGCGTACCTGAACTTCGACCGCGTCGCGGCCGGACGAATCGACGGGCTGCGCATCCTCAAACGGGTGCAGGATTACGCGGCGATCCTGTGCCCGTCCGGGTGATCCGGCTCACGCGTTGGGCAGATGCGTCGCCAGCGCTTCGAGCACCGCCATGCGCACGGCGACGCCCATCTCGACCTGCTCGCGGATGAGGGATTGCGCCCCATCGGCGATCTCCGAGGAGATCTCGACGCCCCGGTTCATCGGGCCCGGATGCATCACCAGGGCGTCGGGGGCGGCGAGCCGGAGCTTGTCGGCGTCGAGCCCGAAATAGCGGAAGTATTCCTTCACCGAGGGCACGAAGGAGCCGTTCATGCGCTCGCGCTGCAGGCGCAGCATCATGACGATGTCGCAGCCCTCCAGACCTTTGCGCATATCGGTGAAGACCTCGCCGCCGAAGCGCTCGATGCCGGTGGGCAGAAGCGTCGAGGGGCCGATGATGCGCACCCGGGCGCCGAGCGCCTGGAGCAGGATGAGGTTCGAGCGCGCCACGCGGCTGTGCAGGACGTCGCCGCAGATCGCGACGCGCAATCCCTCGATCCGGCCCTTGTTGCGGCGGATGGTCAGCGCGTCGAGGAGCGCCTGGGTCGGGTGCTCGTGGGCGCCGTCGCCGGCATTGACCACGGCGCAATCGACCTTGCGGGCCAGGAGGTGCACGGCGCCGGCCGCGTGGTGGCGCACCACGATGATGTCGGGCCGCATGGCGTTCAGCGTGGCGGCGGTGTCGATGAGGGTCTCGCCCTTCTTCACCGAGGACGAGGCCACCGACATGTTCATGACATCGGCGCCGAGGCGCTTGCCGGCGAGCTCGAACGAGCTCTGCGTGCGCGTCGAGGGCTCGAAGAACAGGTTGATCTGGGTGCGGCCGCGCAGGGTGGTGCGCTTCTTCTCGACTTGGCGCGACAGCGCGACGGCGTCCTCCGCCCGATCGAGCAGGATCTCGATGTCGGGTCGGGAAAGCCCCTCGATCCCGAGCAGGTGCCGGTGGGGGAAGCTCTGGGGCGCGGCTGTCATGCTGGGTCCAGGGCTATAGGCCGGCGTGAAGGGGCCGGCAAGCGCGCGGGGCGCCGTGCCGGCCGCTCGATCCTCACACGCCCGGCGCCACCAGCGGGCGCAGGGATTCGGCCAGATCCGTGAGGCTCAGGCCGCCCTTCTGCAGCACCCGGTCGGCCCGGCCGGCGAGGCGCCGGCGGTCCTCGGCGGTGATGTCCTTGGCGGTGAGCACCACCACGGGAATGTCGCGCCATTCCGCGCGCTCGCGCAGGGCCCGCAGGAAGCCGAAGCCGTCCATCTCCGGCATCATCAGGTCGAGGAGGATGAGGCAGGGCTTCTTGGCCGCGGTCGCCTCCAGGCCGGCGACGCCGTTCTCGGCGGCCGCCACGCGCCAGCCCTCGCGGGTCAGCATCGCCGAGAGGCGCTCGCGGGCATCCGGGTCGTCGTCGATGATGAGGACCGGGCCCTTGTGCTCGGAGGGCTTGAACCGCTCCATCGCGGCCTTGAGCTGGCCCCACTCGATGGGCTTCTGCAGGTAGTCCGTGGCGCCGAGCGAGAAGGCGAGGTTCTGCTCGTCGAGCACGGTGACCATGATGATCGGGGTCGCGCCGAGCTCGGGGTCCGCCCGCAGGGTGCGCAGCACCGACCAGCCGTCCAGGCGCGGCATCGTCACGTCGAGGAGGATGACGCGGGGCTTGAGCTCATGGGCCCGCTCGACGCCCTCGCGCCCGTCGCGGGCGGTGGCGACGGTGAAGCCGTCCCGCTCCAGGAAGCGGGCGAGGAGGTCGCGGGTGGCCGCGTCGTCGTCGATGATGAGGACGTGCCCGCCGGGCACGGGACGCGCCTCGCCCAGCCGGTGCAGGGCGTCGTGCCCGTGCGGGGCGGCCTCGTCGGTGGCCGGGGCCACGTAGGTCGCCGGCACTGCCAGGGTGAAGGTGGTGCCCTTCCCCTCCTGGCTCTCCACCTCGATGCGCCCGCCCAGCATCTCCGCGAAGGCGCGGGTGATGGCGAGCCCGAGGCCCGTCCCGCCGAAGCGCCGGGTCGTGGAGGCGTCCGCCTGGGTGAAGCGCTGGAACAGCTTGGCCTGCTGCTCGGGGTTCATGCCGATGCCGGTATCGGTGACGCGGAAGGTCAACCAGTCGCTGCCGTCATGCGGCGCGCGCGAGACCGCCAGCACGACGCGCCCGCCCTCCGTGAACTTGGCCGCGTTGCTCAACAGGTTGATGAGGCACTGGCGCAGCTTGGTCTGGTCGGTCTGGGCCATGCCGAGGTCGTCGGCGATCTCGAGGGCGAGGCTGTTGCCCTTCTTGTCCACGAGGGCCTCCACGGTGGCCGCCACGTCGCGGACGACCTCCGGCACCGAGAAGGTCTCGGCGTAGATCTCCATGCGCTCGGCCTCGATCTTGGAGAGGTCGAGGACATCGTTGATGAGACCGAGGAGATGGCGGGCATTCGCCTCGATCTTGCGCATGTCGGCGAGCAGCCCCTCCTCGCCCAGATCCTCGATCTCCTCCTGCAGCATCTCGGAATAGCCGATCACCGCCGAGAGCGGCGTGCGCAGCTCGTGGCTCATGTTCGCCAGGAACTGGCTCTTGGCGCGGTTGGCCTCCTCGGCCGCCTCCTTGGCGGCTTCGAGGGCCAGCTCGGCCTCCTTGCGGGCGGTGACATCGGAATGGGTGCCGACCCATTCGCGGATGCTGCCGTTCTCCTCGAGGATCGGGACGGCGCGGGCCGACATGATCCGCCAGACTCCGTCGTCGCGGCGCACGCGGTGCTCGATCTCGTAGGGCGAGAGGGTCTCCACCGCCCGGAGCCACGCCGCGTTGGTGCGGACGCGATCCTCCGGATGGATCGCCTCCAGCCAGCCGGCGCCCGAGGCCGCCTGGGGCGTCTGGCCGGTGAAGCGGGTCCATTCGGACGGGGTGACCTCGAAGCTGCCCTCGGGCGTGGTCGTCCAGACGATGGCGGTGGTGGCCTCGGTGAGCGAGCGGAAGCGCTCCTCGCTGTGGCGCATGCGCTCCTCCGAGAGCTTGCGCAGGGTCTCGTCGGAGACCACCAGCCCCACGCCGTCGGCCTGGATCTCGCCCGCGCGCGACGAGCCCGCACGCCCGCGCAGCGGATAGAAGCTCATCTGGAAGTGGCGCACCCCGCGCGGGGCGCTCGGCGTCGGCACGGCCACGTCGACGTTGGTGGTCACCAGGCCCTCGTCGCGGGCGGCCTTGAGCTTCGGGATCAGCTGCTCCTGGAGGGTCGGCACGCTCGCCCAGATCGGCGCGCCGAGATCCGCGCCGAAGCCGCGCTCGTTCATGGTGGCCAGCGCCCGGTTCATGTGCTGGATCGTGAGGTTGCGGTCGAGGAAGCCGAGGCCCACGGGGGCGTTGGCGAAGACTCCGTCGAGGAGGGCGGCCGTGCGCTGCTCGTCGCGCCGGCGCACCAGGGCGAGGCGCCCGAGGAGGCCGACCGCGGCGATGGCCGAGGCGAGGGAGACCAGCGACAGCACCAGGGAGAGCACCCGGTCCCGCTCCTCGCTGGCGGTCAGGACGGCGTCGGCATGAGTCTGCACCGTCTTGGTCGCCGCGCGCACCGCATCCATGGTGCGCTTGCCCTCCCCGGTCCGGACAACGGCCACGGCGGGGTCGTAGCCCTCGGTGCGGCGCAGCTGGATCACCCGCGCGGCATAGGCGCGCTTGGCGTCCACGGCCTCGCGCAGGATCCGCATGTGCTCCGGGCTCTGGGCATCCATGCCCCGCGTGAGGTCGTTAATGGCGCTCAGCTGCCCGTCGATGGTGGCCTGCGCGGCGTCGTAGGGTTCGAGGTAGGTCTCCTCCCCGAGCAGCACGAAGCCGCGCATGCCCGTCTCCAGCTCCACCATGTTGGCGAGCAGGCGGTCGCTCTGCGACAGGACGGCGTGCTGGCGGGCGACTTCCGCGCGGCTCGCCTCGCCGGCGAGATAGTTGCCGATCCCGGCCGCCACGGCGACGCCGATCAGGATCAGCGCCAGGGGCGAGCTCGGCAGGCCCATGAGGACGCGGGGCCTGCGCCAGCCGAGGAAGGACAGCGGGGAGGAGGGCTTGGTCATGCGGTCCGGTTCACGGGGGTCGACGCCCTGGGGCGGGAAGGGTCGGACACGCCATAGCAGGCCATTGGCACCGACGCTCGCAAACGCGCCGGGCCGGGTTCCGTTCATCGCGGAGTTCTCAGGCACCCCGCTTCTCCGCGCAGCCCAGTGCCCCGCACCGCGTGCCGTCAGTCGCTGCCCTCGTCGGGAATGTTGAGGCGCGAGCCGCAGGCCTTGCAGTGGACGGCATCGCTGTCGTGGCGCTGGAGGCCGCAATCCGGGCAGGGGAAGCGCACCCGGGGCGGCCGGAACAGCACCTGCGCGAGCCGCAGGAACAGGGTCACGCCGAAGATCATCACCGCCACCGAGATCAGGCGTCCCGACGTGCCCGGCAGGGTGATGTCGCCGTAGCCGGTGGTCGTCAGCGAGGTCACGGTGAAGTAGAGGGCGTCGACGGCGTTGCCGATCGCCGGGTTGCTCCCGTGCTGGGTCGCGTAGACCAAGCCCGTCATCACGAAGACGAAGACCGCGAGGTTGGTGGCCGCCAGGATCGCGTCCTCGTTGACGCGGAAGACCTGGCTGTCGGCGCGCAGCCGGTCGAGGAGGCGATAGCTCCGCAGCAGGCGCAGGGTCCGCAGGATGCGCAGGAAGCCGGCGCCCTCCCCCACCATGGGTGCGAGGAACGAGATCACCGCCGCGACGTCGGCCCAGGTCGAGAGGTGCAGGAACTCCCGGAAGCGATGCGGGCTGATGGCGAGCCGCGCCAGGAAGTCGAGGAGGACGGCGAGCCCGAGGACCACGTCGATCCCCTCGATCCAGGCCTGGCGGGGCAGGAACGAGGTGACCGCGACGTAGGCCACCGTCGCCACGTCGAAGGCGAGGAGGCCGTAGCGGAACCGGTGGGCACGGGGCGTGCCGCCCTCGTAGAGTTCGGTCAGGCGCGCGGTGAGCGAGGTCATGAGCGGTGAAAGCGTTCAGCGCCGCAGGCGGTTGCCGAGGACGAAGCCGAACAGGCCCATCAGGATGATGCCGGCCGCGCCCTCGATGCCCACCAGCAGGTTGGTGACGCGGCCCACCGGCTTCACGCCGATCTCGGGGGGGTTGGCCGTCATCATGTTGAGGGCGCTGTAGCTGACGAGGTCGAGGGGGTTGTAGGTCGGCCGCCCGTCGCCGCCCTCCGGGATGAGGCCACCGGTGAGGCCGTAGAATCCCGCGAACACGAAGATGAGGATCACGAAGGCGCGGGCGATGCGCGACAGGCTCTCGCCGTAATCGCAGAGCCATTCGACGAAGCGGTCGGCGACCCACTGGTAGCCGTGCCGGGCGAGGGCGGGCCCGGAGCGCGCCTCCCAGGCCGCCCGCGCCTGGGCGCCCGCCTGGAGCCGGCCCATCCGGCGCCCGCGCTTGTAGGCCCAGCTCGCCGCGTCCTGGCTGCCGATGCTCTTGAAGTTCTGTTCGAGCGCGAGGTAGCTCGCCTGGGCGGCGGGATAGTCGCGGGCGACCTCCTCACCCACCGCGCCGCCGAGCTGGTCCACCCGCATCCGGGTGCCGCTGAGCCAGGCGCCGGCGAAGCGGGCGTGGCGCAGGTCGCAGGTGGAGAGGTTGAGGCGCACGAGGCTGGTCTCGGAGAGGTCGGCGCCCGCGAGATTCGCCCCGTCGAGCTTCACCCCGGTGAGGTTGGCCCCCCGCAGGCGCGAGCCGCCGAGTTGCGCCTTCTTCAGGCTGGCGCCCTCGAAATCCGCATAGGTGAGGTTGACGCCGACGAGCTTCACCTCGTCGAGGCGGGCGCCGCGGAAATGCGTGTAGTCCGCGTCCGCCCCGGTGAAATCCGCGCCCCAGAGGTCTGCTCCGTCGAAATTGGCGCCGTCGAGGAGCGCGCGGCGCAGCTTGGCGAACCGCATGGCCGCGCCGCCGAAATGCGCGTCCTCCAGCATCGCGTCGTCGAAATGGGCCTCGCCCCCGGCCATGCCGGTGAACCGGGCGCCGCTGAGGTCGGCGCCCGCGAAATCCGCCTCCTCCAGGATGGCGTCGGCGAAGCGTGCGGAGCGGCCGAGCACGCCGGCCAGCCGCGCGCCCGCGAGGTTGGCGCCCGAGAGATCCGCGTCCTCCAGATGCGCGTCCGTGAGGTCCGCCCCCGCCAGCGACAGCCCCGCCTGCTTGGCATCCCACCAGGCGGGGGGCGCCGCGTCCGCGTCGAGCCGCACCGCCAGGGCGTCGCGCCCCAGGGGCAGACCCCTGAGGTCGCGGGCGTCCGCATCCGCCGTGAAGGGCGTGCCCGCCAGGGCCTCGAGGCGCGCCAGCAGGGCGTCGACCCGCACCCGGGCGGCGGCGCCGTCCTCCGTGGCGGGGGGCATGTCAGGCGCCATGTCGCAACTCCGGGTGCCGGATGCGGGCACCATTCGGCCTGTCGGGCGTTGCGGCAGGCTTGGCCGCGAGAACGACGTGCCGGCGACGGCGGGGGGAGCGGCAGGTGGCGGTGACGTGGGTGGCAATCGGCCTGGAGGCCGTCGGAGCGCTCCTCGTGGTGGCGACGCTGCTGCCCTTCATTCCGAGCAATTCCGGGTTCATCCGCACCTTCGACTTCCCGCGCCTGCAGATTGCGGCCCTGATCGTCGCCGTGATCCTGGGACTGCTGATCGTCGCCCGCGACGCGACCGGGTTGTCCCTCGCCGCAGGCCTCGTCGCAGCCCTAGCCTACCAGGTGGCGTGCATCTACCCGTTCACACGGCTGGTCTCGCCGCAGGCGGTCGCGGCCGAGGCGGGAGCCTGCCGCTCGGCGGCCGGCGTGTCGATCATGATCGCCAACGTGCTCGAATCGAACCGCGCCACCGCGCCCGTGCTCGACCTCGTGGCCGCGCAGGACCCCGACCTGCTGCTGCTGGTCGAGACCGACGCGGCCTGGGCCGAGGCCCTGGAGCCGCTGAAGGCGCGCTACCCCTACGTGGTGGCCCAGCCCCAGGACAACACCTACGGGTTGATGTTCTACTCGAAGCTTCCCCTGACCGACCCGCAGGTGCGCTTCCTGCTCCAGGACGACGTGCCGTCCGTGCGGGCTGGCGTGACCCTGCGCTCGGGCCAGACCTTCACCTTCTTCGGGGTGCATCCGCGCCCGCCCCATCCCGGCCAGAGCAGCGCGCCCCGCGACGCCGAGCTGATCCTGGTGGCGCGCGAGGTGAAGGCGGAGGGGCGCCCCGCCGTGGTGGCGGGCGACCTGAACGACGTCGCCTGGTCGAAGACCAACGACCTCTTCCAGAATATCAGCGGGCTCCTCGATCCCCGCATCGGGCGCGGGCTCTACCCGACCTTCAACGCCAAGTGGCCGCTGCTGCGCTGGCCCCTCGACCACATCTTCTTCAGCGACGACTTCCTTCTCGGCCGGATCGAGCGCCTGCCCCACATCCAGTCGGACCACTTCCCGATCCTGATCAGCCTCTGCCGCACCGAGGCGGCGCCCCGGCTGCAGGACGCGCCGGAAGCGACGGCGGAGGATCATCGCGATGCCCAGGAGGCCGTGGAGGCCGCCCGGTGAAGGTGCCTCAGTGCTGGGCCACGCCGGCCGCCATGTTGATGGCCAGCGCCAGCACGCTGGTGTTGAAGACGTAGGCGTAGATCGTCTGCACGGTCGCGACCCGGCGCATCGCCTTGCTGGTGATGTCGGTGTCCGAGGTCTGGGAGGTCGCCCCGATGGTGACCGAGAAGTAGAAGAAATCCCAGAAATCCGGGTTCTCGTCGCCGTTGAAGTCGAGCCCGCCGCGCGAGGTCCGGTCGTCGGCGCCGTAATAGAGGTGCGCGTAGTGCACCGTGAACACCACCTGCACGAAGAGCCAGGCACAGACCATGGTCGCGGCGGCGAGCCCGAGGTGGCTGAGCCGATAGGCCTCGCTGCCGTTGCCGCCGAGCACCAGCATCGCCACGGCGCCGAAGCTCGCGGCCGCCGCCAGGATCGCGAAGAGCGTGACCGCGAAGGCGCTGTCGTCGAGCCGGGTGGCTTCGGCGCGCAGGGAGTCCTGCGATTGCCGCGCGGCCTTTGCGACGATCAGCCCGCAATAGACCAGCACGCCGAGGCACCAGCCGATGAGGAGCCGCACCGAAAGGTCGGCGAACGGCAGGACCAGCGCCAGGACGAGGGTGAGCCCGACGGAGGCGAGCAGCCGGGGCCGCAGCCAGAAGGCCTGGACGGGGAGTGACTGGAAGGGGGTGCGCATGGCGGCGTCTCGCGCGGAGGAACAAGGATGTGAGCAAGGGTGAGGAGCAGGTTGCGCGGCAAGTGCGTGGCAGGTGCGTGGCAGGCCGTCTCTGCGCCCTCGCCCGCCCTACCCGCAAGCCTTGTCGCAGCGGGCCCCGCGCACCGGCACGACCCGGGCGATCCAGGGCCGCAGCGGCAGGAACAGCCGGTAGGCGATCTCGCCGAGCGCCGTCACGCCGGGCAACGCGGCGAGGCGGGCGAGGAGGCGCCAGCGCGGCAGCACGGCCCACAGGGCGGCGAACCCCGCCGCGCCCGAGATCAGGTCACCGCCCGGCCGCCGGACGTGGAACCGGACACGGGCCGCGTCGCGCGTCAGGCCGGGTCCCAGATCCCCAGGTTCCCGATCCTCCGGTCCGTCCGTCCCGACATCGACCCAGGCGATCCGCTCGGCGCCCTCGGATCGTCGGTACAGGCGGATCTCTGCCGCGCAGAGAGAGCAGGCGCCGTCGAAGTAGACGGTGAGGACGGGAGGCGCGGAGACTATCATCCCCGCAAGATAGGGCGCGCGCCGCCTCCGTGGGCACGAGGCACGGGATCCGCCGGTCGGCGGCATCCGGCACCGGCGCAGAGTCCCCATATTGATCAAGTCGATACGGATTATCGACCAGATCTGTTTGAATGATGGTGCGACGCAAAATAGATTGCGGTCATCGAACGGGGCACGGGCCCCGTGACACGCAAGGACATCGGGATCATGACCCTTCGCACCCTCGTTCTCACCGCCCTCGCCGCCGCCACCCTGACGGGTGCGGTCCAGGCCGACGAACGCACCTACCTCACGCCTCCGCTCTATCGGGAGCAGGCTCGCGTCACCGCCACGGTCCGTCCGGCCTCCGAACTGATCACCACGCCGTCCGTGGTCGTCGCCGCCGCGACGCCGACCTGCGCCGCATGGGCGGATGACCGTGCCTACCTCACGCCTCCGCTCTACCGGGAGCAGGCCCGCGTCACCGCCACGCTGCGGCCGGCCTCCGAACTGACCACCACCCCGTCCGTGACCCCCCGTGCGGCTCCGACCCGGCGCGTCGTGGCGGAGGCCATCGAGAGGACGGCGCGCTGAGGCGGATCTGTCCGTGAGCGCGTTCCCTCGCCGTCACGGGGCCGGTCGTCGGGATCGAGATAACGAAAACGGCCGCGAATCGCTTCGCGGCCGTTTCTCATGGGTCAGGGCAGATGGGCCGTGAGGCTCAGCGGCGGGCGAGCGCCTTCAGGGCGTTGCGGCCGGCATAGAGGGCCTGCGAGCCGAGGCCCTCCTCGATGCGGATGAGCTGGTTGTACTTGGCCAGTCTGTCCGAGCGGGCCAGCGAACCGGTCTTGATCTGTCCGCAATTCGTCGCGACCGCCAGATCCGCGATGGTCGAATCCTCGGTCTCGCCGGAGCGGTGGGACATCACGGCGGTGTAGCCGGCGCGCTGGGCCATATCGACGGCGGCCAGCGTCTCGGTGAGCGAGCCGATCTGGTTGACCTTCACCAGGATCGAGTTGGCGGTCTGCTCGGCGATGCCGCGCGACAGGCGCGTCACGTTGGTGACGAAGAGGTCGTCGCCCACGAGCTGGCAGCGGTCGCCGACGCGGTCGGTGAGGAGCTTCCAGCCCTCCCAGTCGTCCTCGGACATGCCGTCCTCGATCGACAGGATGGGGTAGGCGTCGACGAGGCCCGCGAGGTAGCTCACCTGGGCCTCGATGTCGCGGGTCTGGCCTTCGCCCTCGTAATGGTAGGCGCCGTCCTTGAAGAACTCGGTGGCGGCGCAGTCCAGCGCCAGCACCATGTCGGTGCCGGGCTTGAAGCCGGCGGCCTGGATCGACTGCATCACGAAGTCGAGGGCGGCCTCGGCCGAGGGCAGGTTGGGGGCAAAGCCGCCCTCGTCGCCCACGTTGGTGTTGTGGCCGGCCTTCTTCAGGGCGCCCTTCAGCGTGTGGAACACCTCGGCGCCCATGCGCACGGCCTCGGCGAGCGAGGATGCGCCCACCGGCATGATCATGAATTCCTGGAAGTCGATCGGGTTGTCGGCATGCGCGCCGCCGTTGATGATGTTCATCATCGGCACGGGCAGCACCCGGCCCTGCGTACCGCCGATGTAGCGGTACAGCGGCAGGCCGGCGGTCTCGGCCGCCGCCTTGGCGACCGCGAGCGAGACGCCCAGGATCGCGTTGGCGCCGAGCCGGCTCTTGTTCGGGGTTCCGTCGAGCTCGATCATCGCCTCGTCGACGGCGATCTGGTCCTCGGCATCCATGCCGCCGATGGCGTCGAGGATGTCGGACTGCACGGCGTTCACCGCCTTGCGCACGCCCTTGCCGCCGTAGCGGCCCTTGTCGCCGTCGCGCAGCTCCATCGCCTCGTGGGCACCGGTGGAGGCGCCCGACGGCACGGCCGCGCGGCCGAAGGAGCCGTCCTCGAGCAGCACGTCGACCTCGATGGTCGGGTTGCCTCGGCTGTCGAGGATCTCGCGGGCTGCGATGTTGGTGATCGCGGTCATGCAGGCGCCTTCCGGACGTTACGGCTTGTCGAGGCCTCGCGCACGAGGCCGGGAACGCCCCGCGAGACGGCCGCGCATGGCCGTCTCGCGGGGCGTTCCCGCCGAGGCTTATCCGCCAACGCCTCGCGTCCGGCAAGCGTCCTGCGCAGCCTGCCGGCCCGAGGAGGACCGGAATCTCACCCGTTCGGTCGCCGGCGCCCGGTCCTAGCGGTCGCCCGCTCCGGACAGGAGCAGTTCGATCTGCGCCATGCCGTTCTCCCGCGCCTTGGCCTCGGTCGGGTGATTGCGGTCGGACCGCTGGATCAGCTTCCCCTTGCGGCGGATCGCCCATTGGTAGGGGCTGCCCGGGGCCTTGGGCGGCTGGATCTCCAGGGTGTAGGGATAGGTTGCCGTGTTTTCGTCGCTCATGACACCCATATGGCACGCGGACCCCGCGCCTGCCACTCACCGTGGCCGCTTGCGCGGCAAATTGATGGTTTTCCGTCGTACGCGCGACGCCCGCCATGGGCTTCGCGCCCGGCGGCACGAGAGATTCCGCACATGACCCACCAGCATTCGGGCTCCGAGGGCCTGCAACTCGGGCAGATGAGCCCCCTGCCCGCCAGCCCCGAAGAGGCCCGGCTCGACCGGGTCCCGAACCCGCATCCGGGGACCGACTACCTCGCCCGCTTCACCGCGCCGGAATTCACGTCCCTCTGCCCCGTCACGGGGCAGCCGGATTTCGCGATCCTCGTCATCGACTACGTGCCCGACCAGTGGCTGGTCGAATCGAAGTCGCTGAAGCTCTACCTCACCGCCTTCCGCAACCACGGGGCCTTCCACGAGGACTGCACGGTGGGAATCGGCCTGACGCTGTCCGATCTGCTGGCGCCCCGCTACCTGCGCATCGGCGGCTTCTGGTATCCGCGCGGCGGCATCCCCATCGACGTGTTCTGGCAGACCGGGGAGCCGCCGAAATCCGTCTGGCTGCCCGATCCCGGCGTGCCGCCCTACCGGGCACGCTGAGACGCGTCGTCAGCGATCCTCATGGATCGCGCGCCGGACCTGCTCGATGAAGCGCTCCTGCGCCATCGTCGGTCCCTGATGCACGGTCGCCACGGCCCAGAGCATGTCCGACAGATGGTCCCGCTCGGATCGGGAGAGGCAGTCGCGCAGGTGCGGGGCCAGGGAGCGGACGGCCGTATCCGGATCGGGCGCCTGATCGGCCGCGTGGCGGATCACCACCATCCGGGTGTCGAGGTCGTCCCCCGGTTCGGCGACGGCACGCAGCTGAGACAGGATTTCGGCCTCCTGTTCGGGGGTGAGCAGACCACGCTGATGGGCCACCAGCGTCATCAGCAGCCCGGCCATGTCGGCCGGATGTCGAAGCGCTTTCAGGGGGCTTGAGCGGATCGCGCTCTCGCTCGCCCTGCGACGCCGCCCGGTCCGCCAATCGCGCAGGGACTGGTCGATGTGCTCCAGCCCGTGGCCGTACTGGATCCAATAGACCAGTCCGGTCACGAGCGCCCCCGCCATGGCGATGAGAATGGGCATCGGGCGTCACCTTCGCGTGATGGCACGAACCGCCCTCATGCTATCTCAGGCTGTATTTTTCAATCCTTTCGCGTGGACGACGCAACGCCGGCGCTGACAACGGTGAAGCGGGAACGACGAAGGGCGGCCGGCTTGCGCCGACCGCCCCCGATGTCCGTTCGAAGGTTTTGAACTCAGTAGCCGTAGCCGTAGGCCGGGGCGCCGTAGCCATAGGCCGGACGACCGTAGCCGTCGCGGTTGTAGGCATCGCGCGCCGCGCCGGCCGCGATCGCACCAGCGGCGAGGCCGGCGATGCCGAGGCCGACTGCCGCACCGGTGCCGATGCCGCGACGACGGCCGCCATAGGCGTAACCGCCACGGCCGTAGCCGCGATGTCCGTAGGCGTGACCGTGTCCGTAGCCACCATGGCCGTAACCGTGACCGCGCGGGCCAGCTTCGGCCGAGGTCGCGGCGGCGAGGCCGCCCAGCGAGAGGGTCAGGGCGGAGATGAGGGCGAGCTTGCGCATGGAATCCTTGATGGTTCGCGGAAATCTTGAAGATTCCAACGTCAAGCCGCGCCGATCGTTCCCCAATTGCCCGGATCGGGGATTTACGCCTCGCCCGTCCGCGCCTCGCCCACCCGCGCCTCGCCTACCCGCGCCTTGGCGAGCCGGTCGAAGGCCTGGAGTTCGGCCAGCAGGTCCGGCATGTCCTTGAGCGGCACCATGTTCGGCCCGTCGGAGGGCGCGCGGTCCGGGTCGGGGTGGGTCTCGATGAACAGTCCGGCGACCCCCACCGCCACGGCGGCGCGGGCGAGCACCGAGACGAACTCGCGCTGCCCGCCGGAGGTGGCGCCCTGCCCGCCCGGCTGCTGCACCGAATGGGTGGCGTCGAACACCACCGGGGCGCCGTGCGTCACCCGCGCCATGATGGGCAGGCTGCGCATGTCGGAGACCAGGGTGTTGTAGCCGAACGAGGCGCCGCGCTCGGTCACCAGTACGTTGGGGTTGCCCGCCCCCGTCACCTTGGCGGCGACATGCGCCATGTCCCAGGGAGCGAGGAACTGGCCCTTCTTCACGTTCACCACCCGTCCGGTGGCGGCGGCGGCGAGCAGCAGGTCGGTCTGGCGGCAGAGGAAGGCCGGGATCTGGAGGACGTCGATCACCTCGGCGGCGGGGGCGCATTGCGCCGCCTCGTGCACGTCGGTGAGCACGGGCAGGCCGAAGCGCGCCTTGATCTCGGCGAAGATCGGCAGCGCCTCCGCGAGCCCCAGGCCCCGCGCGGTGCTGCCGGAAGTCCGGTTCGCCTTGTCGAAGGAGCCCTTGAACACGAGGCCGATCCCGAGGCGGTCGGTCATCGCCTTCAGGGCATCGGCGATCTCGATGGCATGATCGCGGCCCTCGAGCTGGCAGGGGCCGGCGATGAGGGCGAAGGGCCGGTGATTCGCGAAGGCGACGGAGCCGGCGGCGACAACGGGGGCGGGGGTGATCTCGGGCATGGGGACTGTCTAGCCCGGCCGGGCGCTTCCGAAAAGGCCGGTTCTGCGACTCGGCCGCGTGCTCGGCGCCAGGATGCAGCGGGTGCGGGGCGTCGCGAACGGGTCCGCGTCGGGCGCCGCCTCGCAGCGCAGGGCCGCGCGGCCCGCCACCCCCTGCTGCGGCCGACCCGTGAGCAGCGCGTCCTGGTGCAGGGCCAGGGCCAGGGTCTCGGCCGCCTCGGACTTGGCGCCGGTCAGCGCCTCGGCGGCGAGGCCGATCAGCCCGTAGAATGGGCGGGCCGGCTCCCGTGCCAGGGCGGTGAAGACCATCCGGCGCGGGGCTCCGCAATCGAGGCTCATGCGCTCCGCGTCGGCGGCGCGGAACACCGCGCGGGTGCCCTCGCGCCCGGCGAGCGAGGCGCCGGTGGCGCGAATCATCCGCGCGGTGAGGGCGTCGCAGCCCTCCGCCGCCCGGGCCGGTGCGAGGGCGCCGGAACCGAGCGAGAGCAGGATCGCGGCGAGGCGGAAGGCGTGCGTCATCGGTCGAGTTTACCGGGCGGGCGGGACGAAGACCAAGTCTCGGCGGGGACCAGGTCTCGACAGGGTTCGGGCGGGCGCAGGACGGGTGGTCGACTCAACGGGTGCGTGCCCCGCCTCGACCGCGTCAGGGTCGTCGTCCTGTCACGCCCGGAACCGCGCGCCGCATCTTCCAGCGTGCGGTTCCGGGGCGCGACGGCGGCCTCAGGCCGCCGCGCGTGCCGCGTCCTCGGCCTGGAGCGCAGCCAGAAGGATGCACAGGGCAATGCCCTCGGCCGCCTTCGTCACGTCGTCGAGGCTCGGGAAGGTGGGCGCGAGGCGCAGCACGCTGTCCTGCGGGTCGCGGCCGTAGGGGGAGGTCGCCCCGGCCGGGGTCAGGGCGATGCCGGCCGTCTTGGCGAGGCGCACCACCTCCGTGGCCGTGCCCGGGCGGGCTTCCACGGTGATGAAGTAGCCGCCCTGCGGACGGGTCCAGCGCGCCGCACCGGTGCCGGACAGGTGCCGGTCGAGGGCCTCCTGCACGGCGGCGAACTTCGGGGCGATGAGCGCGCGATGCGCGTCCATGTGGGCCTGGAGGCCGGCGCCGTCGCGCAGGAAGCGCACGTGGCGCAGCTGGTTGAGCTTGTCCGGGCCGATGGTCTGCTTGGCGGAGCGCGCCAGGAACCAGCGGGTGTTCTCGGGCGAGCCGGCGAAGACCGCCAGCCCCGCGCCCGCCAGGGTGATCTTCGAGGTCGACGCGAACAGGAAGGGCCGGTCCGGGTGGCCCGCCTCGGCGCAGGCCGCGAGGATGTCCCGCACGGGGTGACGATCCGTGGTGAGGTGGTGCACCGCGTAGGCGTTGTCCCAGAACAGGCGGAAGTCGGGTGCGGCGGTCTTCATCGTGGCGAGGCGCCGGACGGTCTCGTCGGAGAAGATCTCCCCCGAGGGGTTGGCGTATTTCGGCACGCACCACATGCCCTTCACGGCCGGGTTCGCGACGAACGCCTCGACCACGTCCATGTCGGGCCCCTGCCCCGTCATGGGCACGGGGATCATGCGGATGCCGAACTCCTCGCAGAGGGCGAAGTGGCGATCGTAGCCCGGAACCGGGCAGAGGAAGACCGGCGCCTCCTCCTTCGACCAGGGCCGCTCGGAGCCCGGCACGCCCTTGAGGAGGGCCCACGCGATGGTGTCGTGCATCAGCGCGAGGCTGGAATTGCCGCCCACCACGATCTGGTCGGCCGGCGCGTCGATGAGGTGGGAGAACAGGGCCCGCAGCTCGGGCAGGCCCTGCTGGCCGCCGTAGTTGCGGGCATCCTCGCCGGCCGCGGTGGTGTAGTCGCCGTTGCCCGGCAGGGTCAGCATCCCGGAGGAGAGGTCGAGCTGCTCGGGCGCCGGCTTGCCGCGCGTCATGTCGAGCTTGAGGCCCCGCGCCTTGAAGGCGTCGTAGGCGCTTTGAGCCTGCGCGCGCAGGTCCGCGAGTTCGGCCGTGCTGCGGTCGGCGATCGTCGTCATGGTGTGTCGGGTCCGTTTGAGGCCGCGCGGGCGGCGAAGCGGGCGCACCATGCCGCGTCGCGCCGTCCGCGTCACCCTGCGCCGGCGCGGATCTCGCGGTGCCAGGGTTGCGTGGCATGCCAGCGCCCCCGCCGCAGCCGCGTTCGACGGACACGCGCCGGCTCCTTTGCAGGGGCCGGCGCGTCGCGTTCGGGGCGGTGTCGTCCCGCCGGCGGATCAGCCGGCCTTGTTCAGGGCCACCGCCACGAAGCGGGTGGTGCCCTTGGCGCTCTTGACCCGCATCAGCACCGCCTTGCGGCCGCTCGACTCGGCGGAGCGGATGCGCTCGGCCACTTCGGAGGGACGCGAGACGCTGGCGCCGGCGACATCCAGGATGATGTCGCCCTGCTCGATGCCCTTGGCGGCCGCCGGGCCGTCCGGGTCGACCTCCATCACCGCGACGCCCTCGCTGCCGGCGCCGACCTCGGAGGCCGGGGCGAGGCTGAGGCCGAGGCGCGGCTGGCCGTCCCTGGCCGTGTCGCGATCGCCGGTCGCCACCTTGGTGTCGTTCGGCAGGGCGCCGAGTTCCACCGTGGCGGTGTCCGACTTGCCGCCGCGCAGGTAGGTGAGCTCGACCTTGGCGCCCGGCTTGATGCCGGCGATCTTGCGGGACAGCTCCTTGGCGTCGTTGATCGGCGTGCCGTTCACCGATTCGATGACGTCGCCGGATTTGAGGCCCGCCTTGGCCGCGGGGGTGCCCGCCTCGGCATGGTCCACCAGGGCGCCCTTGGCCTTGTCGAGGCCGAGCCCGTCCGCGATGTCCTTCGTCACCGGCTGGACCTGGACGCCGAGATAGCCGCGCGCCACCCGGCCGTCCGCCCGGAGCTGGTCGACCACCGCCTGCACGGTCTCGGCGGGGATCGCGAAGGCGAGGCCGACGCTGCCGCCGGAGGGCGAGGCGATGGCGGTGTTCACGCCCACCACCTCACCGCCGACGTTGAAGGTCGGGCCGCCGGAATTGCCCTTGTTGATCGGCGCGTCGATCTGCAGGAAGTCGTCGTAGGGGCCGGCGCCGATGTCGCGGCCGCGGGCCGAGACGATGCCCGCCGTCACGGTGCCGCCGAGGCCGAACGGGTTGCCGATGGCCACCACCCAGTCGCCGACGCGGGGCGCGGCCTTGCTCAGCGAGACGTACGGGAAGGTGCCGCCCTCGGTGATCTTGAGGAGCGCGAGGTCGGTCTTCGGGTCCTTGCCGATGACCTTGGCGTCGAGGGTGCGGTTGTCGTCGAGGGTGACCTGCACGGTCTTGGCCTTGTCGACCACGTGGTTGTTGGTGACGACGTAGCCGTCCGCCGAGATGATGAAGCCCGAACCCATGGCGCCGCGCTGGCCCGGGCGCTTCGGGCCGCCGAAACCTTCGCCGGGACCGCCCTGGCCCGGACCGCCCTGGCCGGGGCCGCCCTGACCGAAGCGCTTGAAGAACTCGCGCAGCTGCGGGGGCACCTGCCGGCCCTGGCCGGGGCCGTCGTCGTCACCCGTGTCCGCGCTGTCGTCGAGCTTCACCTTCACGGCGACGACGCCGGGCTTCACCTTGTCGACCACGCTGGCGAAGGAGCCCGGCGGGTGGTCGGGGGTCTCGATCGGGTTCTTGGAGAGGGACTGGGCCTGGACCGGGGTGGCCGGCTGGGTGAGACCGACGCCGGCCGCGCCCGTGGCGACGAGGGCGGCCACGGCGACGGAGGCGAGGGCGTTGCGGCGCAGGCGGTTGGGCTGGGCGGTCATGGGGGTCTCCGAATCGAGGGCTTGCCGAGATTGGGGGGCTTGCCGGGCGAGATTGGGGGGCTTGCCGGGGGACTTGCCGGGATGAAACGTCCAACGCGGGAACGCGCCATCGGCGGGCCGTGATCCGGTTTGTAGGGCGCGGCGCCTGACGCCGGCGTGGCGCGGAGATTACGGTTTGGACAGGTTGGCGCCGGCGGGCGGCAGCGGCGTGAGGCCGGCGCGCCAGCGCAGGTCGAGGAGCAGCCCCGCCGGATGGGTGTCGAGCACCGGGGTGATCGGCAGGCCGGCGGCGCCGAGCAGGCGCGCCGCCCAATGGTTGCAGACATTGGCGTAGGAGAAGCGGCCCTCGCCCTCGTAGAACAGGCTCGGCCCGTAGAGGCCGGGGCCCCCGGCGACCGGCTGGCCGTCCACGAGGCGGAAGCTCGCCTCCAGCCGGGCGAGCAGGCGCGCGAGCCCGGCGGGCGAGACCCGCGCGGCCACGATCCCGGAATGGGGGAAGCTGTCGCGCGCCGGGCGCTCCAGGCCCACCACCTGGACCACGCCGTCCCGGCCGCCCGGCGTGAACAGGGCCGCGAGGGCGAGCCCGGCATCGAACTGCGCCAGGGTCGGCGTCGCCCGGTAGAAGCGGGCCTCGCCCCAGCCGAACTCGATCTCCGGATAGGCGCGGAACCGCGTGGCGATGGCGGCCAGGGCCGGCCCGCTCCCCGCGCCCGTCAGGTCGGCCCGCGACAGGACGAGGCCGGAATGCCAGCCATGCGAGACCAGGGCGACCGCCGCCCCGTCCGCCCCGCGGGCGGGATAGAGATCCGGGTCGCCGGGCCGCGCGGTGAGCAGGGCGGCGAGGACGAGGAGGCCGAGGCCCGTGGCGAGGAGGGCCGCCGCGCCGCCGAGGATCGACGTGGCCCGCGACGGGGCTGCCCGGCGCGGGCGCATCGACGCTCAGCCGGCCTGCCAGACCTGCCCGTGATACACGAAGCGGCCGGGCTGGCTCGCCAGGGCCGCCAGCCCCGTGAGGGCGGGGTCGTGCACGGCGATGACGCTGGTGGGGATCGCCCGCATCTGGGCCACGAAGGGCGGCTTGTGCTCGAAGGCGGCCCGGAAGGCGCCGCGCTGGAGCACCTCGAGGATGCGGGGGGCGATGCCGCCGCCGATATAGACGCCGCCGGTGGCGAGGAAGGTCAGCGCGAGGTCGCCGCAGACCCGGCCGAGGAGCGTCGCGAACAGGTCCAGGGCGTCCACCGCGTCCGGATCGGTGCCCGCCAAGCCGGCCTCGGTGACGGTGGCGGGGTCGAGGCGGGGACCGTCCGCGCCGGTGCGGAGCCGGTGGAGACCGGCATGCAGGCGGGTCAGGCCGGGGCCGGAGAGCAGGGTCTCCACGGTGACGCGGCCCTCCACCCGCTCCAGGTGCGGCCAGAGGGCGTGCTCGGCCGGCGTGCCCGGCCCGAAATCCACGTGGCCGCTCTCCGTGGAGACGATGAGCAGGCGCTCGTCCACGGGCAGCAGGGCGGCGGCGCCGAAGCCGGTGCCCGGGCCGAGGACGAGGCGCGCGCCCTGGTCCCCCGCCCGGCCCTCCTCCCGGCGCGGGCCGACGGGCGTCAGCTCGCCGGGGCGGATCCCGGCGGCGCCCGCCGCCACCGGCACGTAATCGTTGACGACGACCGCCCGCGACAGCCCGAAATCGTGACCGATCCGGGCCCCCTCGATGACCCAGTCGGCATTGGTGAGCTGCACCGCCGGCCCGTCGACCCGGGCCGCCACCGCGAGGATGGCCGAGCGCGGGCTCGCGCCGGAGGTCTGCGCGCGAGAAGCCTGCGCCAGGGAGGCCCGGATGGCGGCGCTGGGGTCGGGGTGGCCGGCCGTCTCCTCCCGGGAGAGCAGGACCGGCTCGGCGCCCGCCTCGGGCACCAGGGCGAAGCGGGCATTGGTGCCGCCGATATCGCCGACGAGGACGGGGAATTCGAACATGCGCGCCACTTCCGTCAGGCGCCCGGGCCGGGCAGGGAGGATCGATTGGGGCGGGGGGATCGATTCGGGCGGGAAGAGCCGCTCAGGCCGGCGGCAGGGCGTCGGGGTCGATCGGCGCCCCGTCGGCCCAGGCGTAGAGCAGGCGGCGTACGTCCTCGGGGTCGATGAGGCGGCGGGCCGCGATGGTCTCGGCCCCGCCGATGCGGACGCTGACGCCGCCGGTCTCGTTGACCACCGCGAAGGCCTTCTCGTCGGTGAGGTCGTCGCCGAGGAAGATCGCCCGGCGGCCCGCGTAGGGCGGGTTCGCGCCGAGCGCCCGGATGGCGTGGCCCTTGGTGGCGGAGGCCGGGACAATTTCGCCCACCGCCTTGCCGAGCTGGAGCCGGTAGGCGGACCCGAGCGCCTCGGCCGCGGCCTTCACCGCTTCCTCGGCGGCGGCCGCGTCGCTCGGGGTGGCGAGGCGCCAATGCACCGCGACGGAGGCGCCCTTGTCCTCGATCAGCACGTGTTCGAGGGCGGCGACCGCCGCGTGCAGGGCCGGAACCTGGGCGCGCAGGTCGGGATGGTCCTCGGCGCGCCCGCCCGAGACCACGCCGTCCACCCGCCGCTCGACCCCGTGCAGGCCCGCCACGTCGAAGCGGGCGGGGCTGAGAAAGTCGTCGATGACCCCGATGGGGCGCCCGGTGACGATGGCGAGGGCGCCGCCGAGGCGGGCGCGCAGGCGCTCCAGGGCGGGCGCGAGCGCGGGATCGACCTGGACCTGGTCGGGCTTGGGGGCGATCTCCACCAGGGTGCCGTCGAAGTCGAGATACAGGGCGAACGCGGTCGGCTCGGTCACGCGGGGGGTCCCTTCGTCTGATCGGGGCCTGCGCTAGCATGCCTCACGCCAGGGGCAAAAGCGGCAAGGGGCAAAAGCGGCAAGGCCCGACGCGGCGTCGACGGTCGGCTCCGAAAAGACGGGCCGGCCCGGCGCCCTGCCCTATCTGTCCGGTCTTCCCATCCCCGACGGCGAGGCTCTCCCCATGCGACCCATCCCGATTTCGCCCGGACCGGGCGAGGAGAGCGTCTGGGCCTATCCGCGCCCGCCCCGCCTGGAGCCGGTGCCCGTCCGGCTGCGGGTGGTGCTGGGTGGCCGGACCATCGCCGACACGGTGGCGGGGTACCGCGTGCTCGAGACGAGCCACCCGCCGACCTACTACCTCCCGGCGGACGACGTCGCGCCCGATGTCCTCGGGCCCGCCCGCCGGGCCGGGAGCTGCGAATGGAAGGGACGCGCCGTCCTGTACGACGTCGCGGCCGGGGATCGCCGCGCCGAGGGCGCCGCCTGGGCCTATCCCGACCCGACCCCGGGCTTCCGGGCCATCGCCGGCCACGTCGCCTTCTATGCGGGCCCGATGGAGGGCTGCTTCGTCGGGGAAGCGCGCGCGACGCCCCAGCCCGGCGGCTTCTACGGCGGCTGGATCACCCCCGGGATCGTCGGGCCGTTCAAGGGCGGACCGGGCAGCATGGGGTGGTGAGACGGGGCCGGCGTGGCGGCAGGGTTTCGACGTCGCGGTTCGGGGCGGAGGCTCGGACCGGTGTCGATCCGATCACGCCGATCCGGAACGCGCGGCCCCGCATCCCTGGGCGGTCATCCGCACCGCCCGTGACGTCGGCCTTCGAGACATCGCCACAAGCCAGCGGGGCACCGAGTCCCGCGGGGCCAATGTCGGGCTCCCCTGGGCCAGCGCTCAAAGTGACGCACCCCGGTCAATCCCCGTCGCAACTGAGCCGGGCGAGTAAAAGTGTGTTTCTTGGTATTCCTCACGAGTAAATGGAAAGGTCTGTTCTCGAAGGCTTAACCTCTCTCCCGCTCATCTCCGAAGCAGAGAGGTCGCGATGCAAGCGCTTTTAACGTGTGTTACGCAGAGGCATGATCAGCAGCTCTTGCTGGCGGCGGCTCTGGTCTGTGCGGTCGGCGTTTATGCCTCGTCTGCGATTGCCTCCCACGCGGCACGGTCCGAGGGGATAGCCCGGCGGCAATGGGGGCTCGCCAGCATCATCGCCTCGGGTTGCACGGCTTGGGCGACCCATATGATCGCTCTCCTGGCGTTCCAGCCAGGCATGGCATCCGGCTTCGAGCCGATCCTCACGGCCATCTCGCTCCTTCTCGTCATCGCCAGCATCGGGGTCGGGGTCGGTCTGTCCCTCGGCCGGCGCGGTCGCCTGCGCCGTTTCGCGGCCGGCGTGATCATCGGCGCCGGAATCGCCGCTCTCCACTACGTCGGGCAAGCGTCCTATCGCGTGACCGGGCATGTCTCATGGGACATGAGCCTGGTGACGACCTCCGTCCTCATCAGCCTTCCGATGTCCGGGCTGGCCCTGGTGCTCTCCGGAGAGCGCAACCGCGCCTTGCGCCGGGCGGCTGTCCCGTTGCTGCTGGGCTCGATCGTGATCCTGCACCTCGCGGGCATGACGGCCGTCAGGCTGGTCTATGACCCCCTGGTCCCGCTGCCGGCGTCCGTCATCGCTCCGGCCTCGATCGCGCCGATCATCGCAGCCGTCTCGCTCGGATTGCTGCTCCTGGCCTTTATCGGGCTGCGCATGACCCTGAACGCCCGGGCGCAGCTTCGCCGCGACCAGGGGCGCCTGCGCGAACTCGCGAGCCTTGCCCTCGAAGGACTCGCGGTCTGCGACGGCGATGTGATCAACACCGCCAATCGCAGCCTCGAACAGCTTGCGGGCATGACGCAGGCCGAGCTCATCGGCGCCAGCCTCATCCGACTGCTCCCCGGCCTCGTGCTCGCCGACCTGCCGGAGCAGGAGGAGCGTGATGCCGAACTGATCGACGCGCGGGGTCAGGGCGTCCCCGTGCGGGTCCTGCGCAAAGCCATCACGCTCGGCCACAAGCATCAGACCGTCATCGCCTTCCGCGACCAGCGCGAACGCCTGCGATCCGAGGCCCGGCTGCGCAAACTCGCCTTCACGGATGGGATCACCGGCCTGCCGAACCGGGCGCGGTTCGGCGATCTCCTGGCCCACCATGCCGCCGCCCTGCGTGAGCAGGCCAACGGTTTCGCCGTGCTGATGCTCGATCTGGATCGCTTCAAATTCGTCAACGATACCCTCGGCCACGGCATGGGGGACGAACTCCTCCGCAAGGTCGCCGCACGCCTGTCCTCCGTCGTCGCGCAGGAGGATGTCGTCGCGCGCCTCGGCGGCGACGAGTTCGCCATTCTCCTTCTCGATGCCGGCGGCGAGGCGCGCGCGCGGGACGTGGCGGCCCGGATCGTCGAAGCCATCGACCGCGCCTTCCTGCTCGACGGGCAACTCGTCCATGTCGGCGTGAGCGTCGGCGTCGCGGTCGCGTTTCAGGATGGACGTCGGCCCGACGAATTGCTGCGCAACGCCGATCTCGCCCTGTACAAGGCCAAGGCCGAGGGGAAGGCCACCTTCCGGATGTTCGAGCCGGCGCTCGCGGAGCGCATGCGAGCCCGAAGCCAGCTCGAAGCCGACATGCGCCGGGCGCTCGATGCCGGCGAATTCGAGGTGCACTACCAGCCTCTCGTCGAGTCCCAGACCGGAGCGGTCACCGCCGCCGAAGCCCTGGTTCGCTGGCGGCATCCCGAACAGGGTCTCATCGCGCCGGCCGACTTCATCCCGCTCGCGGAGGAGACAGGCCTGATCATGCCGTTGGGCGCCTGGGTGCTGCGCACGGCCTGCCGGCACGCGACCGCTTGGTCGAGCACCATCAAGGTCGCCGTCAACCTCTCGCCGGTCCAGTTCCGCGACGACCGGCTCCCGGACATGGTGGCATCCATCCTCGAGGCGACGGGGCTCGCCCCGGATCGACTGGAACTCGAGATCACCGAGGGTGTGATGCTCGATGACGAGGCGCGGACGCTCGCGATGCTGACCAGGCTCAAGGATGTCGGTGTCGGCCTCGCCATGGACGATTTCGGCACCGGCTATTCCTCGCTGAGCTACCTGCGCCGCTTTCCGTTCTCGAAGATCAAGATCGACCGGTCCTTCATCCGCCTGCTCCCCGAGGATCCGGAGAGCGCCGCCATCGTCCGGGCCATCATCACGATGGGGGCGTGCCTCGGCATGACCACGACGGTCGAGGGTGTCGAGACGGCCGAGCAATACGCCTTCGTCGCGGCCGAGCATTGCGGGCAGGTTCAAGGTTACCACGTCAGCCGACCGCTTCCCTACGCGGACTTCGTGGACTTTCTCACCGACACGAAGCTCGCCGCATAGGTGTCGCGTGGTGCTCTGCCCTCACGGGGACCGAGACCCAGCGCTCTTCGAAAGCGATCCATGGGATCGACGACGGGACAGTTCTGTGCGTTTGCAAGGCCGCGTGCGGAAACGAGGCATCCAAGACAGGGAGGTCGAG
Source organism: Methylobacterium sp. FF17 (assembly GCF_025813715.1). Lineage (NCBI taxonomy): Bacteria > Pseudomonadati > Pseudomonadota > Alphaproteobacteria > Hyphomicrobiales > Methylobacteriaceae > Methylobacterium > Methylobacterium flocculans. Next base: position 4,452,480 of record NZ_CP107532.1, on the reverse strand, counting down.
GCTGCTCCGAAGGGCCATCTTTCGAAAACTGGGTAAGGATTCGAAAGTCCGTGGAACAGCATCTGCGCGAGATGGGAGCGATTCGGTAAAACGCGGTCAGGGGAGGCCCGGTGGTCTTGCTTCGTTTCCAATAACATTTACGTGAGGCCGCTCGGTTTACTTGGGTCTGTTAAGATGGGTTGCTTATGGGGCCTGATCACGCGTCGTGAAAGGGATATCCGTGGCCAATCTCAGATTAGGCACCAAGGTCGCCACTGGTTATGCCGTCATGCTGCTGATGATGGTTGTGCTGACAGGATACGGTATTTACCAGGTCAAGATCATCGATAGCAAACTGACGGAAATCAACGACCTCAACGCGGTCAAGCAGCGCTACGCCATCAACTTCCGTGGCAGCGTGCACGACCGGGCCATCAGTCTGCGTGACGTCACGCTCGTGCCGGACCAGGCGGGCCGCGACGCGGTGCTGTCCGACATTGCGCGCCTGACCGAGGCCTACGCGCGGTCGGCGGCGAGCATGGACCGGATGTTCGCCGAGCGGCCGGAGACCTCTGCCGACGAGCGCGCGATCCTCGCGGATATCAAGCAGACCGAAACCCGAACCCTGCCGCTGATGAAGACGGTCATCGACAGCCAGCAGGCCGGGGATGTCGGCAAGGCGCGCGCGACGCTCATGCAGGACGCCCGACCGGCCTTCGTCGAGTGGCTGGCGCGCATCAACCGGTTCATCGACCTGCAGGAAGCGCGCAACCAGGCCACCGGCGCCGATCTCCGCGCGGTCTCCCAAGCCTTCACCGTCCTCATGCTGGCGCTGTGCGCGATGGCCTGCCTCGTCGGCTGCGGCTTCGCGGTCTGGGCGTATCGGGCCATCCGCCCGCTGCGCCCGCTGACCGCCGTGATGCTGAAGCTCGCCCGGGGCGAACTCGACACGGCGGTGCCGGATACGCTGCAGCGCGATGAGGTCGGGGACATCACGCGGGCCGTGCGGACGTTCAAGGACAATGCCCTGGCCGCACGGGGGCTGACGGAGGAGCGTGCCGCCGAGCAGGTGCGCAAGGTGCGTCAGGCCGAGCAGATCGATGCCACGACCCGTGCGTTCGAAACGACGGTGAACGGCATCGTAGGCCGGGTGGATGCCGCGGCTGCCGAGATGCAGGCGACGGCGCGGGCCATGGTGGGGACTGCGGCACAGACCGCTGCCCGGTCGACTTCGGTGACGACGGCCGCCGAGGAAGCGGCTGCGAATGTCGGTACCGTGGCGGCGGCGGCCGAAGAACTCGGCTCGTCGGTTCAGGAGATCGGCCGGCAGGTCGACGGTTCGGCCGACCTTGCCACCCGCGCCGTGGCGGCGGCCGGCGAGACAGCCGTGCTGGTGCGGGATTTGAGCGAGGCGGCCACCCGTATCGGTGACGTGGTGGCGATGATTTCCGGCATCGCAGGCCAGACCAACCTTCTGGCGCTCAACGCGACCATCGAGGCGGCGCGGGCCGGCGAGGCGGGTCGCGGCTTCGCGGTGGTGGCCGCCGAGGTCAAGGAACTCGCCAACCAGACCGCCAGGGCGACGGAGGAGATCGTCGGCCAGATCGGGCGGATCCAGGCTTCGACCGGTCAGGCGGTCACGGCGATCGACGGCATCGCCGGGCGTATCCGCGAGATCAGCGGCGTGGCGACCTCGATCGCGGCCGCCGTCGAGGAGCAGGGTGCGGCGACGCAGGAGATCGTGCGCAACGTCTCCCGAGCGGCGATGGGCACGGGCGAGGTGACGCGCAACATCTCGGGCGTCGCCGGTGCCGCCGAGGAGACGGGTGTCGCGGCGAGCCAGGTGCTCGATGCGGCCTCCGAACTGTCGCGCCAATCCGAGCATCTCGCCGCCGAGGTCGGTCGGTTCCTGACGACGGTGCGGGCGGCCTGAGCCGCATGCGGCGGTGTGCGCGTCGTCGGGGCACATCGTCTGGCTGAGATCCACCCCCCGCGCCACCGCCCGGAGGCCCGCGAACGCAGCCCGATCCGCGCGCCCGAGGGTTTGCGCCCGCCCGCCTCGACGGTATGCCGGGATCCGTTGGCCGGGGATGGAGCGCGGGAACATGCAGGGTGAGATCGCGGGAGATCCGAGGGCGCTGGGGCTCTGCCCGGACCGGCTGGAGCGCATCGACGGCTGGATGCGGCGCCTGGTCGACGAGGGGCGGGTCGCCGGCCTCTCGGTGATGCTGGCGCGGGGCGGGCGCACGGCGTTCTTCCGTGCCCATGGCCGCGCCGACATCGCCCGCGACAAGCCCTTCGCCCCCGACACCATCGCGCGCATCTACTCGATGACGAAGCCGCTGACCTCGGTGGCGGTGATGATGCTCTACGAGGAGGGCCGCTTCCAGCTCGACGATCCGATCACCCGCTTCCTGCCGGACTTCGCGGATCTGCGGGTGCTCACCGGGGGCAACCGGGCGAAGTTCGAGAGCGAGCCCGCCCGGCGCCCGATCACCATCCGGGATCTCCTCACCCACACCGCAGGCTTCACCTACGGCTTCATGGAGGCGACCCTGGTGGACGCCCTCTACCGCCAGAACGGCGTCGATTTCGGGGAAGCGCAGGAGGCGAGCCTCGCCGAGGTGGTGGGCCGGCTCGCCCGCCAGCCGCTGCTGGCCCAGCCCGGCGCGGAGTGGAACTACTCGGTGGCCACCGACGTGCTCGGCCACCTCGTGGCGGTGGTCTCGGGCCGGGATTTCGCCGATTTCCTGCGCGACCGCGTGATCGGCCCGCTCGGCATGATCGACACCGACTTCCACGTGCCCGCCGGGAAGCTGCCGCGTCTGGCCGCCAATTACAGCCTGTTCCGCGACCGCACCCTGAAGCTCTACGACGACGCGGTGGGCAGCCGCTTCTGCGCGCCGCCGGCGGTGGCCTCGGGCGGCGGCGGCCTCGTCTCGACGGCCGCCGACTACATGCGCTTCTGCCGCTTCATCCTGGGGCGCGGCGAACTCGACGGCACCCGCCTCCTCGGGCGCAAGACCGTCGACCTCATGCTGATGAACCACCTCGACGGGGATCTCGCCGCCATGGGGCAGCCGCGCTTCTCCGAGACCGCCTATACGGGCATCGGCTTCGGCCTCGGCTTCTCGGTGATGCTCGACCCCGCCCGGGCCCAGATCCTCGGCACCCCGGGCGAGGTCGCCTGGGGCGGACTCGCCAGCACCGCCTTCTGGATCGACCCCGCCGAGGACCTCGCCGTGGTGCTGCTGACCCAGCTCATCCCCTCCTCGGCCCTGCCCCTGCGGCGCGAATTGCGGGTGCTGACCTACGCCGCCCTGGTGGATTGAGGCGGCCCCCTGGTGGCGTGAGGGTGCGAACGCGAAACGCCGCCGGCCCGGGCGGGACGGCGGCGTTCGGCAGTCTCTCGAACGGGAAGCCCGATTATTCCGGAGCGGTGCTCGCCTTGGGCGCCGGCTTCGGCGCGGGCTTCGCGGTTCCCGTGCCGGTCGGCGCAGCCGCACCGGCGGCGGCCGGGGCCTTGGGCGCCCATTCGGCGTCGGAGCGCGGGCCGCCGGGGCCGTTGGTCGGGCCGGTGAGCTGGCCCGGCACCACGTCGTTCACCCGGTTCCAGGTCTGCGAGCCGCACAGGAAGCCCAGCAGGCAGCCGCGCACCGACAGTTCGGACGGCTGGTCGGCCCACATGGTCACGTCGTAGAACTTGCCCTCGTCGGCGTTGTAGATCTTGCCGCCGTAATGGCCGTCCGGCTGCGGCTTCAGGCCCATGATGAGCTGCAGGCCGAGCGAGGGCCGGGCCTGCTTCTTCGGATCGGGATTCTTGAAGTCGACGCGCGGTTGCCCCTGGTCGTTCAGCGGCACCTTCAGCCAGACCACGTAGCCGCACAGGTTGGCGTTCTGCGGGCCGCACTTCTCGGTGCGGATGCGGGCGCGGCCGTCCTCGGTGAGCCAGGTGCCGCTCGCCTCGTTCGGCGCGACGGCCTGCGCCAGGCCGGGCAGGAGCACGGCCAGGCCGGCCAGCGGCGCGAGCCGGCGGGCGGCGCCGGCGAGGATCGATCGATTCGTCATGCTTCCAACAACCCTCATGCGCTCGCCCGGCGGCGGACCGCTGCATCCCTGGCGCGGCGAGCGCCCATCGCGTGATGCCTCGCCATCCGATGCGAAGGTGACGGGATCATGGCCGCAAACCGCGAACCCGAAGAATCATCGGGGTTAGAAATCGCGGGCCGGAGACTCGGGCCGGCGACGCGAAAAGGGCCGGCGCCCATGGCACCGGCCCGTTTCGCAGGCTCGAGGACCGTTGATCCGAGATCGGATCCGGCCCGATCGCGGGCCGTTACTCGGCGGCGGTCATGTCGCTGGTGAAGTGACCGCACCAATCCTTGGAGGCGACCACCGGCCACAGGCCCGGCGACTTCGGCTCGGGCTGGCTCACCGGCGGGTTGAAGCGGCACAGGCCCTCGTCACCCGACGCCTGGCCGCCGTTGAGCTTGTGGTCGTCGAAGAAGCGGCAGGCTTCGCAGGCAGCGTTGGTGTTGGTGGCCATGGTGATCTCTCCGGTTGGTTCGGGTCGGGTCGGGCGCCCCGGCGCCCCTGCTGTTCTTAATTAGAACAACTCCAATGAAGCGTCAATCCGCGAATGGCCGGCCGGTTCCGGAACCGGCCGGGCCGGATCGCGCGATCCCGTCCGAACGATTCCCCGGGCTCGGCGTTTCTCCGGGCTCGGCGTCGACGGCCGTGCTGAAACCGGGGGCGGATCGATGCGAGAGGAAGCGGCCGGCTGGGCGCGGCGCCTGGAGGCCGGGGACATCCGCCTCGGCGTGTCCCTGGCCCGTGCGAAGGACACCCGGCCGGTGCGGGCCCTCGCGGCGGCGAGCGAGGGCGGCGGTTGGCGCTGGCTGCTCGCGCTCTCGACCGGCACCCTCGCCTACGGCCTCCTCAAGGGGAACCGTCCGCTGGCCGAGGCCGGGCGGCACATGCTCGCCTCGGGGGTACTGGCGGGGGTCGCCAAGACGAGCGTGAAGCGGCTCGTGCACCGCACCCGCCCCAACGTCCTCATGGACGAGGGCCTCTACGAGAAGGGCTGGTTCGGGCCGAACGTGGGGCCCTGGCAATCCTTCCCGTCGGGGCACTCGGCCATGAGCGTCGCGGTCGCCGCGGCCGCCGGCCGGGCCTGTCCGGAGATCCGGGGCGTCGCCACGGCGGCAGCCCTCGGCGTCGTGGTGGCCCAGGTGGTGCGGGGCGCGCATTTCCCGTCGGATGTCCTGGCGGGGGCGCTGGTCGGTCTGACGGCCGAGGCGGTCGAGCACAGGCTGGCGATCGGGCGGGCCTGCGTCGCCAGCCGCACGCCCCGGGACCGATCGCCCCGGGACCTCGCTAAAGGAGAGGCGGACCGGGCCTAACGGTCGCGGGGCCGGAACGCCGCGCGCAAGCACCGGTTGACGGGGCATTCCCTCCGGAGACCTCGCGTGCCCAGCAATCCCCTGACGACGTATCCCCGCCCGCCCTTCGAGGGCCAGCCGCAGAGCTTTCCCGGCAAGACGGGCCGGATGTCGCCCGAGCCGGATCACGGCGAGGCGAGCTACCGGGGCTCGGGCAAGCTCGAGGGGCAGGCCGCGCTCATCACCGGCGGCGACAGCGGCATCGGCCGCGCGGTGGCCATCGCCTTCGCCCGCGAGGGCGCGGACGTGGCGATCGCCTACCTGCCCGAGGAGCAGGCGGATGCGGAGGCCGTGGCGGGCTGGGTCGAGAAGGCCGGCCGTCGGGCCCTGCTGCTGCCCGGCGACCTCAAGGACGCCGCCCATGGCCGGGAACTGGTGGCGCGCACCGTCGCGGCCTTCGGGCGCCTCGACGTGCTGGTGAACAACGGCGCCTTCCAGCAGCCCAACGAAGGGCTCGACGGCATCGAGGACGCGATCTTCGAGGATCACTTCCGGACGAACGTGTTCGGCCCCTTCTACGTCACCAAGGCGGCCCTGCCCCACCTGAAGCCGGGCGCGTCCGTGATCTTCACCTCCTCGGTGAATTCCAAGCACCCGATGCCGTCGCTGCTGGCCTACAGCGCCACCAAGGGCGCGCTCAGCAACATGGTGCTCAGCCTCGCGCAACTGCTCGCCGAGAAGGGCATCCGCGTGAACGGCGTGCTGCCGGGGCCGATCTGGACGCCGTTCATCCCGTCCGGGATGAGCGAGGATTCGGTCAAGTCCTTCGGCTCCCAGGTGCCGTTCGGGCGGCCGGGTCAGCCCGCCGAACTCGCCTCCGCCTACGTGATGCTGGCGAGCGCGGAGAGCAGCTACACCTCGGGCGCCCTCGTCACGGTGGCGGGCGCCATGCCGGTGCTCTGATCGGCGCCGGCCGGCGCTGACGCCGGCCGCGGAAGCCGGACGAGACGCGGTCGCCAGATGCCCAGCACGACGTTGGCGGTGGCGACCGCGAGCAGCAGCCAGAGCGTCCCGCGCTCCGGCCCGAGCGACGCGCCGAGCGTGGCGGGATCGACCCGCCCCGCGAGCGCCGCGGCGCTCTGCTCCGCTTCCCAGCGCATCGGCCCCTGGACGTAGACCAGCCCGCCTTCGAACATCAGAACCCCGGTGGCGAGTTTCAGCCAGGCCCAGCCCGCGCCGAGGTAGGCGCGGGTCACGGCCATCGCCAGCAGGCCGGAGACCAGCACGAGCGCGAGGCTCGGCAGCACGATCCAGGTGGCCACAGCCCCCATGGCGGCACGCGCCACCGCGTATTCGCTGAGCGCGCTCGGCGGGGGCGCGACGCTCAGCATGGCGAGGAGCGCGGCCATCGCCCCCATCAGCCCGGTCGCCCCCATCGTGTGGAGGAACTTCATCAGGCGTCGCAGCATGCGTCCGGCCCCGCGCCACGATCGGGATACCGCGAATCGGGCGGCGTCCACGCTAGCACGATCGCCTCGAACCGACGCGCGACGCGGCCAGGGGCCTGCCGCGACCCGACACCACCCGGCAAGGCCCCCGATTGACGCCGGCCCACCGAACGGCCTAGCTTTCCCGCGACGGTTCCTCGTTCGAGGATCAAAAGGGAACGCGGTGCGGAGCTCGCTCCCATGCCGCGGCTGCCCCCGCAACTGTAAGCGGCGAGCCCATCATCAACACGTCACTGGGTGAAAGGTCCGTGAGGACCCGGGGCCTGGGAAGACGATGAGTGGGCGGCGACCCGCGAGCCAGGAGACCTGCCGTCAGTCGTGGTCACACGCGAAACGCACCGGGCGGGGTGTCCTGGTGGGTGTCGGGGCGTTCGCCTGTCGCGAACGGGTCGGCCTCGTTCGCGGTGACGTGCCACTTCGCGCATTTCGCGTCAGCCGTCCCATCGATGTCCGCCTCCGCCGCCACGCGCCCCGCGTTCCGTCGCCGCCTGCCCCGTCCGGTCGTTCCGGACGATCCGCGCGCGGCTGCCCCGCGAACGAACGCGTCCACGGCCCGTCTCAGCGATTGTAACATTATAACATTCGCTTTAGCGGAGGGGGAAGGTCGGTCCCGGCCGATGCCCGCGCCCGTTCCCGGTTGTCCCATGTCCCGCCTCGATCCTGCCCGCCTCGATCCTGCCCGCCGCGATCCCGCCCGTTCTGACCCGCCCGCCCCATCCCCGGGTCGCGTCTGGCCCGTCGCCGCCCTGCTCGGCGGCCTTCTGTCCGCCCCGGCCGCGGCGCAGCAGGCCGTGACCCTCGACACCCTCTCGGTGGCCGGCACCGGGATGGGCTCCCCGGCCCCGGCCGAGGGCCTCAACCTGGGGACCGTCACGCGCGGCGCCAGCCGACTCGGGCTGACGCCCCTGGAGACGCCCGCCAGCGTCGACGTGATCGCGGGCGAGACCACCCGCCTGCGCGGCCAGAACACGGTGGCCGAGGCCGTGACCCAGAACGCCACCGGCATCACCACCGTGGCGGCCCCCGGCAACGGCAACGGCGCCTTCACGGCGCGGGGATTCGCCGGCCCGAACTCGATCCAGCAGCTCTACGACGGCACCCGCCTGTTCGTCGGCGCCGGAACCGTCACCTTCCCGTTCGACACCTGGAACGTCGAGCGCATCGAGGTGCTGCGCGGGCCGGCCTCCGTGCTCTACGGCGACGGCGCCATCGGCGGCGTCATCAACGTCGTGACGAAGAAGCCGGTGTTCACGCCCCTGAACGAGGCCCGCGCGGCGGTGGGCTCGGACGGGCTCGCGCGCCTCGCCCTCGATTCCGGCGGCCCCATCGGCGAGGCCCTGGCCTATCGCCTCAACGTCAGCGGCAACCGGACCGAGGGCTGGATGTCGCCGGACGGACGTTTTCGCAACCTCGCGGTCTCGGGCGCCCTCACCTTCCAGGCGACGCCCGACCTCGCCTTCACGGTGAGCCACGACCTCGGATACCAGGAGCCGGCCCGCTACTGGGGCACGCCTCTGGTCAACGGGCGCATCCTCGATGCCGTCCGGTTCAACAACTACAACGTCCGTGACGCCAAGATTTTCTGGATGGACAACTGGACCCAGCTCAAGACCGAGTGGAGCCCGAGCGCCGACATCACCGTACGCAACACCGCCTACCGGCTGCAGAGCCGGCGCCAGTGGCTCGACGTCGAGCAATACGCCTTCAACAGCTCCACCGGCCGCATCGACCGGTCGAGCTACACCGAGATCTACCACCAGCAAGAGCAGGTCGGGAACCGCTTCGACGCGGCCTTCCAGGGCACCCTGTTCGGGTTTCGCAACGCGTTCCTGGCCGGCTTCGACGTGAACCACATCGGCTTCCGGCACACCAACAACTTCGCCTCCGAGGGCGGCGGGCTCACCACGAGCGTCGACCCCTTCGCCTACGACCCGGGCCTGTTCCCCACCAACGGCCGCGCGTCGCCGGCCTATGCCACCCGCACGAACCAGGCCTCGGTCTTCGCCGAGAACCGCCTGATCCTGTCGGATCAGGTCTCCCTCCTGGCGGGCGTGCGCTACGACGCGCCGAGCCTCCACCGCCGCAACCTCGTCACGGGCGCGACCTTCGACCAGGATTTCCAGGCGCTCAGCTACCGCTTCGGCGCGGTCTACAACCCGACCCCGCTGCTGGCGCTCTATGCCCAAGTCGCCACCGCCACCGATCCGGTCGGCAGCCTGATCTCGCTGTCCCAGAGTCTCGCCAGTTTCCGGCTCTCCACCGGCGAGCAGGTCGAGGTCGGCGCCAAGGGGGTCGCCTTCGACGGCCGGGCCGAGTGGACGCTGGCCGGCTACCGCATCGTCAAGGACAACCTGATCTCCACGGTGCCGGGTCAGCCCACGCTCTCCACGCAGGTCGGCCGGCAATCCTCCCTCGGCGTCGAGGCGGCGGTGAGCCTGCACCTCTTCGAGGCCTGGCGCGTGGACGCCAACCTCGCCCTGCTCCACGCCCAGTACGACGACTTCAACGAGGCGGTGGGGGGCCGCGTGGTCTCCTATGCCGGGCGCCAGCCCATCGACGTGCCCGAGCGCGTGGCCAACCTCTGGCTGAACTACGCCTTCGCCCCGACCTGGGAGGCGCGGGTCGGCCTGCAGCATGTGGGCGAGACCTTCAGCGACTTCGGCAACCAGGCCAGGCGCCCGGCCTACACCCTGGTCAATGCCGGGCTCGATCATCAGGTCACCCCGGCCTCGCGGCTGTCGCTGCGGGCCTACAACCTGTTCGACACGATCTACGCGATCAGCGGCAACGCGGTGGACGGAATCGGCACGAACTGGCTGCTCGGCCGGCCGCGTTCCTTCGAACTGGCCTACAGCGTGCGGTTCTGATGCGGGCTCTCCTGAAGCCCCTGAAGCGCTGGCTCATCCTCGGCCATCGCTGGCTCGGCATCGCCACGGGTCTGTTCCTCGCCGCCTGGGTGCTGTCGGGCCTGGTGATGCTCTACGTGGCGTTTCCGGCGCTCACCGAGGCGGAGCGCCTGTCCCGCCTGGCGCCGATCGCCTGGGACCGGGTGCGCCTCGGCCCCGACGCCGCGCTGGCCGGGACCGGGCTCGACCCCGCCCCCGGCGGGCTCAGCCTGTCGATGCGAGGCTCCGGTTCTCCCCCATCGGGCGGGAGGCACGGGGATTCCCGCGTTCGGGAGCCGGGACAGGGTGCGGGGTGTGCCCTCTCCGGCGATGGACCACGCCTCACCCCGGACCTCTCCGTCCGGGAGAGGGAGCCCGGTGCTGCGTCGAGCGGCGTGCAGGACACGCTGCCCGGCGGAGCGCGGGCCCATCGCCCTTGCGGGGAGCCGATCGCCCAGCCGGGCGGGGCGCCGGTCTATCAGGTGACCACGCGGGACGGCGCCCGGCACGTCGTCTCGGCCGAGACCGGGGCCGTGCTCGGGGACATCGACGCGGGGGAGGCCCGCGCCCCGTTCGGGCCGGGCGCCACGGTGCGGGCGGTCATCCGCGACCAGTGGACGGTGCGGGACCGCTACGATCCGCTCCGCCCCTTCCACGTGGTGGCGCTCGGCGACGCGGCCGGGACCGAACTCTACGTCTCCGCGCGCACCGGCACGGTCGTGCTCGACACCACGCGGCGGGAGCGCCTGTGGAACTGGCTCGGCGCGATCCCGCACTGGTTCTACCCGACGCCCCTGCGGGCCCGGGCGGACCTCTGGCGCGGAATCGTGCTCTGGGTGTCGGGCGTGGCGGTCGCGGGTGCGGTGAGCGGGCTCGTCCTCGGGATCTGGCGCCTGCGCCTGCGTCGCCCCTATGCGGGCGGCGTGACGCCCTATCGCGGCCTCGCGCGCTGGCACCACCTGTTCGGGGTCGTCGGCGGGGTGAGCCTCGTCAGCTTCGCGGCGAGCGGCTGGCTCTCCATGAACCCGAACCACTGGTTCTCGCCCCGCATGCCGCCGGCGGAGATGCGGGACGCCTATGCGGGGCCGGCGGCGGCGCCGGACGGCGAGCCCTGGGGGGCGCTGCGCCGGCCCGGGATCGTCGAGGTCCGGATCGCACGGGTCGGCGGCCGGCCCGTGCGCGTCGGTGCCGATGCCAAGGCCGCGCGGGTCGTGGTCGCGCCCCCGACCCGCGCGGCCGTGCTGGCCGCCGCCGGCGCCGCCCTGCCGGAGGCGCGGCTGGCGGGCGCCGAGACGCTCACCGCCTACGACGCCTACTGGTATCCCCACCACGACACGCGGCCCCTGCCCGTCCTGCGCCTGCGCTTCGACGACCCGGCCGCGACCTGGCTCCACGTCGACCCGGAGAGCGGCGCCCTCCTCGACCGGCTGGATGCCAGCGGCCGGCTCCAGCGCTGGCTGTTCGAGGCGCCCCACCGCCTCGACTTCGCGATCCTGTTCCAGGCCCGACCGGCCTGGGACCTCGTGATGTGGCTCCTCAACGGCCTCGGCGCCGGCATCGCCCTCACGGGCGTCGTGCTGGGCTGGCGCCGCCTGCGGCGCGGGGCTCAGCCCAGGGGCGGCGCGAACCCGACGCGCCGTTCGCCGGCGTGAGCTTCCGGGAGGTCCCGCGCCTCGGCCGGGTCCGGCCGTTCGGGCAGGGGGCAGTCGGGCAGGGGACAATCCGGAAAGTCCATCCAGTCCGTGAAGGCGTCGGCCGGGTAGCTGTGCTGGCAGGAGGCGACGTGCCAGGGTTCGGGATCGCCGAGCCCGCGCGGATCCCAGCGCACCACCGCGCGCCGGTCGGGATCGTCGCGATGGATCGCGATGATCCAGCGGCCGTCATGCGGGGCCCGGTCCATGGCCCTCCAGGTGCGCATGCTGCTCTCCCCCCTCCGACGTCCCGAGGCGACAGCAACGCGCGAGGGGCCGGAACCGTTCGGATCGGCCGCGCGGACGCCGTCGGTTGCCGACCATGCCACCGCCTGCCATGGTCGCGCCATGGTCCAGACGATCCCCCCGCGCTACTCCCCCGCCGAACTCATCGCCGAATTGCGCGAGGCGGCCGAGGAGATCGCCCCGGAACTCAACGGCATCCGCCCGGAGGAGACGCTGGAGGGTGAATCCGCCCAGACCCTGGAGGAGATGCAGGAGGCGTTGCGCCGGATCGCCAGCGGCGCGCCGAACCCCCAGGAGATCGCCCGCGCCGCCCTGGCCGCCAAGGCGCCGCTGCGGCCCTTCGGCAAGCCGCGCAACACGGTGGTGAAGATGCCCAGGCCGAAATCCGCCCCGCCGCGCCGCTAGGGCGGGGGCCGCCGACGTCGTGACCGGTCCGGCCGACCCTGCGACGGCGCGAGATCTCTCCTCTCGAATTCGATACCTCCAAAGATTTGCCGTTCGGGTTGGGGCGAAGGGATTAGTCGGCCAAACCGGAGGCGAACATCATGCATTGATCCCGTTCCATTCAGAACGGGAGTCATCCATGCGCCTGCGAAGCTCGCTCCTGGCCTTCGCCTGCCTCGGCGGAACCGCGCTCGCCCAGTCGAGCGCCACCGCCCCGATCACGGTGACCGGCGAGGCTGCGGCGGCCCCGCCCCGGGCCGCGCCAGCGCCGACGAAGGATCTCGACACGCTGCAGCTCGCCTCGGCCCATCGCGAGCGCGCCGCCTCGGTCGACGAGAAGACGAACGGCCTCTGGCAATCCTGGACGACCTCGATCTGCGAGGGCTGCGGGGATACGCCCCCCTACCGGACGACGGTGCGCAGCTACTACGTCAACGGGCGGCGAAGCGCCGGTGTCGAGACCAGCCCCGAGGCGGCCCGGCCGCGCGCGGCCCCGAGGACGGCCGCGCCCGAGACGTCCGGGCGCAGCCTCTACACCGACCTCTCCACCGGGAACATCGACCGGATCCGGCGCATGCCGGCCCGCTAGGCGGCGGGACAGGACCTGCCGCCGGGCAGGATCGTCTCGGTCGCGGCGCCGCTCCCTGTCCCGCGCATCGGCCAGGCGGCCTGCCGCGCGAGGACGAGGCCCCTGAGCCCCGGGACGATGTCGAAGATCGGCGTGTAGGGGAACGTCGCCTCCGCCATGACGTAGCGGGCCCCGGCCGTCATCTGGGTCTCGGGGGGCGGGTCGACGACGCTGCCCACCACCCGGGCCGTCGCGTTGCGCGCGACGCTGGAGCAGACCCGCGCCTCCAGGCTCGTCCCCTTCTGGTAGACGCCCACCGCCGTCAGGACGATGCCGGCGCCCGCGGTGTTGTCGGGGAAGGTCACCGCCGCCCCCGCCGCGTAGACGTCGTCCACGCTGGTCACGCTGCCGCGGGAGATCAGGTCGGCCATGGTGCGCACCGCGCGCAGCAGTCCCTGGCTGGTGCCGTAGGCCCTGGGCAGCTCGATGGAGCCCATCAGCAGCAGGAGCAGGATCGGGGCGACGAGGGCGAACTCCAGGGCCGCGATCCCGTCCGCGCAGCGTGCGAAGCGGCGCATCAGCAGCGCCCCGCGGCGTAGGGCTCGGCGCGGAACACGGCGGTGGCGACGATGAGCTGGCTGCCCGCGCCGACCTTGCGCGGCGAGAGGTCGAGGATCGTGAAGAACCGGGGCACCACCACGGCGGCGCGGATCGTGACCACGTCGTTGCCCGCCGGGCACTGGAACCGCGCGCCGAAGCTCGACGACAGGGCCTTCGCGTTCGCGTCGTAGGGGTCGGATGCCGCGACCGCCGCGAAGGTCTGGGAAGTCGTCACCTCCAGCTTGACGGCATTGCAGTCGAAGAGGGTCGGTCCGGCGCAGAGCGCGGTCCGGAACCGTTCGACGGCGGGGGTGCCGTCGTAGCCCTCCTGGAAGGTGCCGGTGAAGACCTGGCGCCCGGCGCGATCGACCGCGTTGTTCAGGGTCTGCTGCGCGAAGGTCAGGAGGCAGGATTCGAAGATGGCGCAGAGGAGGATGAGGAACGGCAGCGCGACCAGGGCGAACTCGACGGCCGTCGCCCCGTCGCGGGCCCGCGCGAAGCGGGCGAGGCGCAGGCGGAATCCGGCGCGGGGCTGCGCGTGCGTCACGGCGCCGTCACCGGGAGATCCGGAGTTCGCTGATCTGCGCGCCGATCGACTTGAAGGCGGTGGTCAGATCGGCGGAATCCGCGACGTCGAAGAACATGCTCGGGCTCGTCGCGCAGGTCCGCAGGAGATCGCTCGTCCCGTCCGTGACCTCGACCCGCACGGTGAAGATCTGGATCCCGGCCGCTTTCATGTTGGCGCAGAGGGTCGAGAGGCGCGCATCCAGGGCCCGGGTCCGCGCGCCCAGATCCGACGAGACCGTGCCGATCCGGTTGGCCCAGATGTAGCTCGTGCCCGAATAGAACGAGGCGTTGTCCGAAAGCGGGTTCCCGACCTGGTTCTGTCCGTCCGTCATCAGCACGACGAACTTCCGCACGGTCTGGTCCGTGTAATCGGCGCCCTTCACCAGGGGGCCGAAGGGCGAGAGCGCGTGCCAGCCCCAGACGAGGCCCAGGGGGATGTTGGTGTCGCCGCTCAGCGTCATCGCGCCGATCGCGCTCGTCAGGGTCGCCTGCGAGGTCGTCAGGGGCGTGATCGGCTGCAGCTCGCACCCGGCATTGGGCCCGTACAGGTAGCCGTTCGGGCCCCCGGAACGGTCCGTCTTCGAGACCTTGTAGGCCGTGCCGTACTTGGCGACCTGGCCCTGCCGCACCCGGTTGTCGAGGACGAGCAGCCCCCCGAACAGCGGATAGTCGTAGAGGTAGTCGTTCACCGAGTTCCCGTCGCGGTCCGACTCGTCGGGTGCGAAGTAGGGCACGAACAGGGTGTCGGGGTTTCCCGTCGTCGCCGCCGTCTCGGAGACGTCGTAGGGCATCGGGCGCCCCTCGACGCAGCCGCCCCAGGGAACGCCGAGCCGGCCGAAGAGCGTCAGCCGGTTCGCCTTCGATGCGAAGATCTGGGAATGGTAGGAGGCGAGCCCGTCCTTGTCGATCCAGCTCGCCCCCGCATTCGCGGCGCCCACATTGACGGTCATCGAGAACGGGACGACCGCCATCCGGAGGGCGTTCGGCCTGGCGGGATCGACCTCCCGGAACAGGCTGGCGACGAGGTCCGTCGCGGCGGCCTTGAGGTTCGTCAGCTTCGTGCCCCGCATGGACCCCGTGTTGTCGAGGACCAGCGCGACCTCCAGGTTGCCGGATCCGCGCCGCGCGCTTCCCGACACCACGAGGGGCAGGCTGCTGAAGCCCCCCAGCCGGGTCAGCGTGGTCGGCGTCGTGGCGCTCAGCGTGACCCGGATCGTGTCGTCGGACCGTTGCAGCGCGACCGTGACGCCTTCCGCCTGGGTCCGCGTCATCGCCGCCGTGATCTGCTTGGTGGCCTTGTCCCGCAGGACGGCGTCGCTCGTCGCGGGCGGCAGCTTGGCGAGGGCCAGGACCGTCGCATCGACGCTGTTCTGCGCCTGCTGGCGCGCGTTCGAGTTGGCGCCGTAATCGATGACGATGCCGGCGAGCATCAGCATCGGGATCAGGGCCAGAGAGAAGATCAGGGCGACCGCACCACCCTCGCCGCCCCGGAACCGCCGCCCCGCCCGGTGTATCTGGTTGTAAAACTCCCTCATTTGGCGAGTTTCGGAGGCGTCCGTTAAAGAACGCTTACCGGCTCGAAGCATCCGCCGCGATCCGCGCGGTTCGTCCGCCAGATGACGGAACCGCGAAGGCAACGGAGCGGATTGCCGAGGTCCTATGACGCCGACATCGCCCGCGGCGATACAACCCGCCCCGATCTAGCGGGCGGTTGAGCCTGCGGTTTCGTGACAGGACGCGAGCCTAGACTTTGCGTTGTTCCACGGAAGCTTGTCTGAACGGCGGCTGATGCCGAACGCATCTTGGGAACGCCCGACCCCATACCGTCCGCCGCACCTTGGCCTGCGGGCCGACGGGAACCCGCGCGACGGACCGGCCTCCCGCCGTCGAGGCGGTTTGCTGTTTGTGAAAGCGGAGGCGCTCCTCCAGTCTTAACCTCGTCGAACGACCAGTATTCGCACAGCGAGGCTGTTCTCGATCGGGAAGGAAACGTCCGATGTCGCGATTCTTCGAGGAACGTGAACGCGCGGCCGAGATGCTCTTCGTGCGCACGGAGGAAGCCCGGTTCCGCGTGCATGCCCAGGGGGTCCAGTCCCTCGCGGCCTATGCGGCGCAGGTGCTCGGTGTGGATCACTTCAGCGCCCTCGCCTATGCCGAGGAACTGATGGCCTCGGTGATCCAGGGGACGAAGGACGACGCCCTGATCGCGCGCGTCCAGGCCGATCTGGAGGCGAACGGCGTCGTCGTCGACCGCGCACCCCTGGTTCAGCACCTGAAGCAACCGCCGGCGCAGCGGGCTTCGGGCAAGTCGTTGGCATAGCGGGTCCTCGGCTTAACGAGACGTGGCCGTAGTAACGCTCTCCGTCACCGGGAGGACGGAGGCCGCATGCGGGCGGGAACGCTTTGGAAACCATCGATTCTGAGGACGCGGTTCCGTAACGACTGCACGCGGAACGGGGCGCATCACGGAATGTTGAGCGAAGGTTCATGAGCGGCCCCGACGACGAGCGGCGGTATGTTTCGTTCCATCCTCGCGATCTGTATCCTGGCGGTCATGCCCGTTGCCGTCTATTCGGCGTCCACCTGGCCCGACGAGCCGAAGGTCGACCGGGAGGCGCGCCGCCAGCGGAAGCAGTTCTTCGACCATCTCGCGGCCGGACAGACCCTGCGCCGGGAGCGGCTCCGCCGGGACTTCGACGGTGATCGGAACCCGCCCGCCGCCCGACACTGGTAGGCCCGCGCGGCCGGACGCCGGGACCGCCCGCGAGGTTTGCCGCCCGCCAGGCTCAGCGCAGGCGGAGATCCGCGACCGCGCGGCCGACCGCCGCGATCGTCGCCTCGCGCCGCGCCACGGGCGCCTCCGTCTCGGTGAGGTAGACCGCGACGAGGAGCGGCGCGCCTTCCGGGGGCCAGAGCAGGCCGACGTCGTTGGTGGTCCCCCGCGGGCCCGAACCCGTCTTGTCACCCACCTGCCAGCCCCCGGGCAATCGGGCCCGCAGACGGGAATCGCCGGTCCGGTTGCCCCGGAGCCAGCCCACGAGGATCGCCCGCGTGGCGTCGGTCAGGGCCGGCCCGAGCGTCAGGCGCTCCAGGTCCGCCAGCATCGCGGCGGGCGTGGTGGTGTCGCGGGGGTCGCCCGGCACCGCCTCGTTCAAGGTCGGCTCGGTCCGGTCCAGGCGGGTGACCGGATCGCCCAGCGTGCGCAGATAGGCCGTGAGTCCAGCGGGGCCGCCGAGGGTGGAGAGAATGAGGTTGGCGGCGGTGTTGTCGCTGAGCGTGACGGCCGCCTCGCACAGGTCCCCCAGCGCCATGCCTCCCAACTCCATGCCTCCCAACGCCATGCCGCCTGCGCCGAGGCGCGGCTGCGTGGCGGGCGAATAGTCCACGAGGTCGGCGGGTCCGTAGGGAATGCGGCGCTCCAGGCTCTCGCGGCCGGCATCGACCCGCGCCAGCACCGCGCCGGCCGCCAGGAGCTTGAAGGTGCTGCAGAGCGGGAAGCGCTCGTCGGCGCGATGCCCGAAGGTGGCGCCCGTCCGCGTATCGCGGACCCGGACGCCGAGGCGGCCCCCGCTCTCGGCCTCGAGGGCGGCGAAACGCTGCGCCAGGGCCGTGGGCGGCTCCGATCGATCGTCCGCCCGCGCCGCTTCGGGACCGGCCATCGCGGAACAGACCCAGAGCGGGCTCGCCAAGAGAGGACCCGCCAAGACAGGACCCGCGGCGAGCAGGGTGCGTCGGTTCAGCATCGCGAGGCTCCTCGGGTTGCCCGGGCCGACAGCCCGGTACGGTGGCGCCGACAGGTCGCGGCGCACGCCGGGGCGTTCCTACGAGGCCTTGGCGTGCACCACCGGGACCGCCGGCGCGCCCTCCCATTCCGAATGCGCGGGGATCGACTCGCCCTTCATCACGATGGTCAGCGGGCGCAGGCGGGCGTAGTCGCCGACCTTGGTGTCGTAGAGCACCGTCGAGAAGGCCCCCACCGAGACGCCCCGGCCGACCTCGACCCGGCCGACCTTCATGATGCGGTCCTCGTAGAGGTGCGTCTGCAGGGCGGAGGTCCGGTTGATGGTGGCGTAGTCGCCGATGGTCACGCAGTCGAACTCGGTGATGTCGGTGGTCAGCATGCACACGCCCTGCCCGACCTTCACGCCGAGGAGCCGCAGCATCCAGGGCAGGAACGGCGTGCCGACGAGGTGCTCCAGCAGCACCTTGCCGGCGAGCCCCCAGTACAGCACCGCCACCGCCTCGGTGCGCATGGCCCACCACGACCACATCGGCTGCATGCCGGGCTTGTAGACGCCCATCAGCAGCCATTTGACCGCGATGACCGTGAAGGACTGGATGAAGGCGATGGCGACGGAGACCGCGACGAAGCTGAACGCGAGGCCGGTCCAGTCCCGGGCGAGGATCGCGGGGTAGAAGTAGAAGTCGATGGCCGAAATCGCCAGGGTGATGAACAGCATCGGCGAGAACGAGGTCGAGAACGCCTCGAAGATGCCGCGCCGGAGCTTGGGGCCGATCCCCGGCTCGTAGGTCTGGGCGTTCGAGCCGAGATCGACCCGCTGGCGCGCGGGCAGCTTGATCGGCGGCGAGCCGAACCAGGTGTCGCCCGGCGTCATCAGGGCGTTGGCCGGCGGCTTCGACTTGATGCCGATGAGCACGTCCTCGGGGATGACGGTGCCCGGCGGCACCACCGCGTCGTTGCCCACGAACACGCGCGCGCCGGTGCGGACCTCGTGCAGGGTCATCCAGCCGCGCCGGATCTCCTCCTCGCCGAACACCACCTCGTCGGCCACGAAGTTGCGCGCGCCGATATCGGCCAGGTCGTAGCGCCCGCCGAGGTTGGTGGAGATCTCGGCGCCCTGCCCCATCCGGGCACCCATCAGGCGGTACCAGGCCCGCATGTAGACCGTGGCGAACAGGGACGAGAGCGTCTCCAGGGTCACCTCGGCGGCGAGCGCCACCGCCCACTTGCGCATGTAGAAGCCGCTGTGGACCGAGTAGGTCCCCGAGGAGACGCGCGGCAGCACGAGCCAGCGGATGCCCGCGATCAGCAGCACGGTGCCGGCCGTCATCAGCATGGCGGTGGGCCAGGTCAGCAGCGGCAGGTACCAGTGGTAGTCGATGTCGGTGATGTCGCCGAGCGAGTCGCTGAGCTGGTCGAAGATGTAGAAGGCCGGGAAGATCGGCAGCAGGCCGATGGCGGGGATCGCCGCCAGCAGGAAGGCGTAGAGGGCCGCGAAGCCGAGGCGCCGGCCGGGCGAGGCCGTGGCGGGCGCGGGCAGCGAATCCGGATCGGCCTCGCCGACCTTGCGCCCGGGCGAGCCGTCCCAGATCTCGGCCCGGCCCACCCGCGTGCCGGTGGGGATGGTGGTGAGGTCGCCGATCTCGGCGTGGTCGCCGATGACCGTGTCGGGGCCGATCACGCAGGAGGCGCCGATGGCGACGTCGGCGCCGATGCGGACCCGGCCGATCACCAGTTCGTCGCCCACGACTTCCGCGTTGGCGATGACGAGACGGCCGCCGAGCGAGGCGCCCGCGCCGATGCTGACGAGGTCCGGCGCGCCGATCTCGGCGTCGGAGATCAGGGCGTCCCTGCCGATGTCGGCGCCGAGGAGCCGCAGGTAGGCCACGATGGCCGGCGAGCCCTGGAGCCACTTGATGTGCACCAGCGGCGTCAGGCGCTGGGCCAGCCACCAGCGGTAATAGTACACGCCCCAGAGCGGATAGCGCCCGGGCCGGGTGCGCCCGAGGATCAGCCACTTGGCCGCCACCGCGATGGAGGCCGTCACCGCGTTGATGCCGATATAGACCAGCAGCAGCACCCCGAGCTCGCCGAAGAACCCGAGCCCGCCGCCGGTGAGGAGCAGGTAGGTCACGAAGATGCCGAGCCATTGCGCGGTCGCCAGCGCGATCACGAAGGGCAGGGCCGCGGCCTGGGCGAGGCCGCAGAGGAAGCGCCGCCGGAGGGAGGGGGCCGGGAAGCTGAGGTCGCGGATCGCCGTCTGCGCCCCCGCGCCGCCGGTGCGCGCGATCAGCGTGTCGGCCATGGCCCTGAGGGTGCGCCGTCCGTAGACGTCCTGCAGGGTGATGGCGGCCAGCGCCGGCACCTCGCGGACCGCCCCGACGAAGCGGGCGGCGAGCAGCGAGTGCCCGCCGAGATCGGCGAAGAAGTCGCCCTCGAACGGGATCGCCTGGTTGCCGAAGACGCGGTGGGCGGCAGCGAGCAGCGCGGCCTCGGTCTCGTTGCGCGGCGGCTCCTGCTCGCCCGCCGTATCGGCCACCGTGAGGGTCGCGATGCGCAGGGCCTTGCGGTCGACCTTGCCGGAGGTCAGGCGCGGCAGCACCTCCACCGCCTCGAAATGCCCCGGCACCATGTAGGGCGGCATCTGCTCGGCCAGCGTGTGGCGCAGGGCGGCCTTGTCGATCTCGGTGCCGCGCTCGGGCACCAGGAAGGCCACGAGGCGGTCGACCCCGTCATCCTGGCGCAGGACCACCGCCGCCTGGTTGATGCCGGGCTGGACCTGGATGCGCGACTCGATCTCGGCGAGCTCCACCCGGAAGCCCCGGATCTTGACCTGGTCGTCGATGCGCCCGTGGAACAGGATGTTGCCGTCGGCATCCAGCGAGACCGCGTCGCCGGAGCGGTAGAGCACCGGGTCGCTGCCGTCCGAGGCGTAGGGGTTGGCGATGAACTTCTCGGCCGTCAGCTCCGGGCGCTGCAGGTAGCCCTTCGCCACGCCGGGGCCGCCGATGAGGAGTTCGCCCTGCTGGCCCGGCCCGAGGAGTTCGAGGGCCTCGCCGGCGACGTAGACGGAATAGTTCGGGATCGGCCCGCCGATGGTCACGGGCACGCCCGGCCGCATCTCGGCGGCGGTCGCCACCACCGTGGCCTCGGTCGGCCCGTAGGTGTTGAAGAGTTTTCGCGTGGCCGTGGCCCAGCGGGCGACCAGGGGCTCGGGCAGGGCCTCGCCGCCGAGGAGCACGAGGCGCACGGTGGGCAGGTCCTGCGAGATCATCGCCAGCAGGGTCGGCACCGTGTCGAGGACGCTGACGCGGGCGCGGGCCAGGATCTCGGGCAGCGCCTCGACGTCGCCCATCATCGCGGGCGAGGCCACGAACAGGGTCGCGCCCACGAGGTAGGGCACCCAGATCTCCTCCATCGAGAGATCGAAGGCGACGGAGGCGCCCTGGAACACCACGTCGTCGGGCCGCATGCCGTAGAGGGCGTTCCCGGAGCGCAGGAAGTGGCAGATGTTGGCGTGGCTGATGACGATGCCCTTCGGCACGCCGGTCGAGCCCGACGTGTAGATGAGATAGGCCGGGTGCTCCGGGGTCAGGCCCCGCGCGCGCGGGTCGGGGACCGCGGCCTCCGCCGGCGTTCCGGTGGCGAGCGCCGCCACGGTGAGCGCCGGGGTGCCGGCCGGCGCCTGGGGGGCGAGGGCGGGCGAGACGAGGAGCGCCTTGGCCCCGGCATCGCTGAGGCAGACCGCGACGCGGTCGGCGGGGGCCTCGGCGTCGAAGGGCAGCCAGGCGGCCCCCGACAGGGTGATGCCGATCTGGGCGACGAGGAGGTCCGGCCCTCGCGCCATCCAGAGGCCGACCACGTCGCCGGGGCCGATGCCACGATGCGCGAGGCCGCGCGCGATCTCGGCGGCTTGCGCCTCCACCTGCGCATAGGTGAGAATCGGATGGGTGCCGTCGGGGCCGGTGCGCGACCCGTCGACGAGGGCCGGATGGTCGGGACGCGCCCGGGCGCTCGCGCCGAAGATCTCGCCCAGGGTCTCGTCGCGGATGAGGTCGGGACGCGGCGCTCCGCGCAGGACGGCGCGGGCGCCGGAGGCCGGCGCCGCGTCCTGTCCAGGCCCGCGCGTCTCCGCCCGGGGCCGGGTCGTTTCGGCGAGACTGCTCATCCGCTGCTCCGCTGTCGGTTCCCGATCGGTCGGGAGCCGTCCTTTTGGCCGGGTAGGCGCCCGGATCGCGCCGAAATCACGGCGCGTCTAGCACGATTGGGCGCCACGCTTGAACCGGGTTCGAACACCGAGAGGTCGCGTCAGGCCCAGCGCCAGCCCGCCCGGTCGAGGACGAGGACGCTGCCCTGGCGGATGCCGAGGCGCGGTGCGTCCCGGGTGCCGAGATGGCCGAGGATCACCAGGATCGCCCGGGCGACGCCGCCATGCGAGACGATCACGGTGGGCCGCGTCAGGCCGGTGATCGCCGGGGTCACCCGGTCCACCAACATGGCATAGCTCTCGCCGGTCCCGCCCGGGGGGCGATAGCCCCAGCGGTCGCGGTCCCGCGCCAGGGCGCCGGACGGGTCGCGGCGGCGGATCTCGGCCCAGGTCGAGCCCTCCCAGGCCCCGAAGCTGATCTCCTTCAGGCGCGCGTCGAGCCGGAAATCCCCCCGCGCGAGGTCGAGGGCGCCCCGCAGGATCTCCATGGTGCGGCGGGTCCGGACGAGGGGGCTCGCGGCGAAATCCATGGCGGCGACGTCGCTGCCGGCGACGCGCGCGAGGCGCGCGGCCACGGCCTCGGCCTGCCGCAGCCCTTCGGCGTTGAGGTCGATGTCGCGCTGCCCCTGCAGGCGGCCTTCGGCATTCCAGTCGGTCTGGCCGTGGCGGATGAAGTAGATCGGGTTCACGCCCTCAGGCCCCGCCACGCTTCGGAACAGCCGAGCCGGGGAATCGTTTTCGCACGCACATCCTGGCCCTGCATCCCGGCGGCCGCCGTATCGCGCCCCGCGATCGAGAACCGAGTCTCATCATGTCGAAGCACCACGGCAAGCATCGCCGAGGCCAAGCGTCCGGGGAATCAGGCCTTTCCGCATTGCAACGTGATGTTTCGCACCGCGGGGGCGGCAAGAAGGCCAAGCCGCATATCAAGGCTGAAGCCGAAGGGGAATCCGGAGCCGAGGTGCGGCCCCTCCTCCACCGGCCGCCCTCCTCGGCCCTCTGGGCGCACGCGGTCGAGGGCGGCGACACGGTGCCCGTCGGGGGTCCGGGGCCGCGATGCGCCCCCGCCGCCGAGGGCGTCGTCACGGTGCGGCCGGGAACCCGCTGCGATCTCGGGGCGATCGACGCCGACGCCGATGGCGGCCTCGACAAGGAGACGGCCAAGGCGGCCCTCGTCACCGAACGCGCCCGCATCGTCGCCCTGCAGGAGCGACTCTACGCCGAGCACCGGCGCAGCCTCCTCGTGGTGTTCCAGGCCATCGATACCGGCGGCAAGGACGGCACGATCCGGGCGGTGTTCGAGGGCGTGAACCCGCAGGGCTGCCGGGTCTGGTCCTTCAAGGTGCCGAGCGCCGAGGAGAGCGACCACGACTTCCTGTGGCGCTACCACGCCAAGGCCCCGGCGCGCGGCATGATCAACGTGTTCAACCGCAGCCATTACGAGGACGTGCTGGTGGTGCGGGTGAAGGACCTCGTGCCCGAGCCGGTCTGGCGGGCGCGCTACGGCCAGATCAACGATTTCGAGCGGATGCTCGCCGCCTCCGGCACCACGATCCTGAAGTTCTTCCTGCACATCTCCAAGGACGAGCAGCGGGAGCGGCTCGAGGCACGGATCGCGAACCCGGACAAGCACTGGAAGTTCGACCCGGCCGACCTCGTGGAGCGCAAGTCCTGGGACGCCTACCAGGGCGCCTTCGCGGATGCGCTGACCGAATGCTCCACGCCGCAGGCGCCCTGGCACGTGGTGCCGGCCAACCGGAAGTGGTACCGCAACCTCCTCATCGCCCGCACCATCGCCGACACCCTGGAGGCGATGGACCCGCGCTTCCCGGAGGCGAAGGCGGATCTGTCCGGCATGACCGTGCCGGAGTGATCCCCCGGCGCCGCCTCGTCGGAGCGCGAGGCGACCATGTGGGGAGCCCGATCATGGGACTTACGATCGGCGCCGTTCTCACCGGTCGGCTCGCGCCCCTGGGACCGCAGGGGCACCCGAGCGGGATCGTCAAGTGGCCCGTGTCGGGTCCGGTGGAGGTCGGCCCGCTCGGGTTCTCCGGTGACGCGCAGGGGGACCGGGTCCGTCACGGCGGGCCGGACAAGGCCGTCCATCACTACGCGCTCGATCATGCGCCGGCCTGGCGGGCGGAGCTGTCGAGCCTGCCGGATTTCGTCGACCGGCCCGGCGCCTTCGGCGAGAACCTCTCGACGCGCGGCCTCACCGAAGCGGAGGTCTGCATCGGCGACGTCTGGCGGGCCGGGACGGCGCTGCTGCAGGTCAGCCAGGGACGCCAGCCCTGCTGGAGGCTCAATGCCCGGTTCGGCGTGCCCGACATGGCGCGCCGGGTCCAGGCGAGCGGCCGCACCGGCTGGTACTATCGCGTCCTCGAAAGCGGGCGGGTGGCGGCGGGCGATGCCCTGCGGCTGGTCGAACGCCCCCATCCCGGCTGGCCGGTGACGCGGCTGGTGCGTGTCTTCTACGTCGATCGCCTCGACCGTGCGGCCCTGGCGGAGATCGCCGCCCTGCCCCCGCTCGCGCCGTCCTGGCGGACGCTGGCGACGCGCCGGCTCGAGCGGGACGCCGTGGAGGACTGGACGGCCCGCCTCGACGGGTAGGCCGGAGCGGGTCCCAGTCCTCTCCAGGCTCGGTCCGTCTCCAGGCTCGATCCGTCTCGGGACTCAATCCTTGTCGAGGCTGAGATCCGGGGCTTCCGGGTTCTTCATGCCGACGACGTGGTAGCCGGCATCCACGTGCAGGATCTCGCCGGTCATGCCCTTGCTCATGTCCGAGACGAGGTAGGTGGCGGTCTCGCCGACCTCCTCGATGGTCACGGTGCGCCGCAGGGGGGCGTTGTACTCGTTCCACTTCAGGATGTAGCGGAAATCGCCGATGCCGGAGGCGGCCAGCGTCTTGATCGGGCCGGCCGAGATCGCGTTGACGCGGATCTTCGAGGGGCCGAGATCGGCGGCGAGGTAGCGCACCGAGGCTTCGAGCGCCGCCTTGGCGACGCCCATGACGTTGTAGTGCGGCATCCACTTCTCGGCGCCGTAATAGGTCAGCGTGAGGAGCGAACCGCCGTTCTTCATCAGCTTCTCGGCCCGCTGGGCCACCGCCGTGAACGAGTAGCAGGAGATGAGGAGCGACTTGGTGAAGTTCGCCTCCGAGGTCTCGACGTAGCGGCCCGTCAGCTCGTCCTTGTCCGAGAAGGCGATGCAGTGGACGACGAAGTCGATCCCTTCCGGAAAGACCTCGGCGGTGGCGGCGAAGACCGCGTCGATCGAGGCCGGGTCGGTGACGTCGCAATGGCCCACCACGTGGGCGTCGAGCTCCCGCGCCAGGGGCTCCACCCGCTTCTTCAGGGCGTCGCCCTGGTAGGTGAAGGCCAGCTTGGCGCCGTGGGCGGCCGCCGACTTCGCGATGCCCCAGGCGATCGAACGGTTGTTGGCGACACCGAGCACGAGGCCGCGCTTGCCGGCGAGCAGGCCGCCGACGTGATCGTGAACCGGGTGCGTGTCCGCCATGTGTCACCTGAGCGAGAGCCGTTGCGCGTGAGCGCCGCCCGCCGAGCGGCGGGCGCCCACGCGCCGGGCATCCTTAGCGGAGGCGCGCCGGGGACGGAAGTGCGGGATGCGCCGCGGTCCCGGTCGGCCTCGGGAGCGGGTTCCTCAGCCGGCCTCGTCCTACCCGGCTTTGGCCGCGCGGCGCGCATTGGCGAACTCGGTGAGGGCCGGGTCCTCGGTGGCGGGCAGGGTCACGGCGGTGGTGGCGAACAGGTCGCCCCGGGTGCCGTCCTTCTTCGGCAGGCCCTTGCCCTTGAGGCGGAAGGTGCGGCCGGATCCGGTCATCGCCGGGATCTTCATCTCGACGGCCCCGGTGAGCGTCGGCACCCGGATCGGGCCGCCGAGGATCGCGTCCTCCAGGGGCACCTCCACGGAGGCGCGCAGGTCCGCGCCGTCCACGGTGAAGCGCGGATGCGGCAGGATGCGGATGGTGAGCAGGGCGTCGCCCGGGGTGCCCCGCCCGTTGGGCTGACCGAGACCGCGCAGGCGGATGGTCTGGCCGTCCACCACGCCCTTGGGCACCACCACGTCGACGTCGCGCCCGCCCGGCAGGGTCAGGCGCAGCTTCTCCTCGGAGCCCACCTGCTCCAGGGTCACGCTGAGCTCGGCCGCCACGTCCTCGCCCTTGGCGGGGCCGCGCTGCGCGCCGGGGCCGGCGCCGGCCGCCCGGAAGGCGTCGCCGAACAGGTGGGAGAAGATGTCCTCGCCGATGCCGCCCCCGCCCCCGGCCGGCCCGCGTCCGCGCGCGGCGCTCTCGAAGTCGAACCCGCCGCCGCCGGCGAAGCCGCCGCGTCCGCCGCCGAAGCCCTCGAAGCCCGTGGCGCGCGGCTTGCCGTCCGCGTCGATCTCGCCGCGGTCGAACTGCGCGCGCTTGCCCGCGTCGCCGAGGATCTCGTAGGCGCTGTTGGCCTCCGCGAAGCGGTCCTTGGCCTTCGCGTCACCCTGGTTGCGGTCGGGGTGATAGGCCTTGGCGAGCTTGCGGTAGGCCTTCTTGATGTCGGCTTCGGGGGCGCCCTTGGGGACACCCAGCACGTCGTAGGGATTTCGCATCGGTCTTCAGGATTCTCGGTGCCGCCTGGGGCCGGGCGCCTGCCCGGCTCCTTCGGATTCGTCGTTCATGTGGACGGCCTGTTGCTTCCATGCAACGGTCTCGCGCCAGAATTCGCTGCGTTTGGCGCGCCGTCAACTCACAGGATCGAACTCCGATCCCGGGCGGACCCCCGGGAACCCCTCAGCCGGCCGCCTTCGCGGCCCGCACCCGGATCAGGGTCCACTCGCCGCCGGACGGCTTGCAGCCGGTGCCGCGCAGGAAGCGTCCGCCGGTGGGCGCGATGACCGAGGCGAGGAAGTCGCGGCAGACGAGGTCGTTGGCGACGTAGGGCAGGCCGGTCGGGTTCACCGAGCCGCGCAGGGTCGTCTCCGGGTTGTCCCACTTCACCGGGCGGCCGTTCCCCTGCGGGTCGAGGGCCACCGCGAGGGCGGCCTGGGCGCGGCGCCAATCCTCGGCGCCGAGATCCTGCCCGAATCCCGGTGTGCGCCGGTCGATGCTGCCGGTCACCGTCGGCTCCTCCGGCAGCGCGGCCTTCACCAGGGCGGCTTTCGGGGTCTCCGAGGCGGCGGCCGTCTCCTCGCCCTGGAAGGTGATGATCGGCAGTCCGCACCCGCAGAGGCCGAGCAGGAGCGCCGCCCCGACGAGCGGACCCGCGCGGCGTGACGGGTCACGCGCAACTTTTCTCGATACGGCTTGGGCTTTACAGTCGCGCCGACGCATTACACCTGATCTCAACGACGTGTTGGGCCGATAACGCTCGTGTCCCACGTCGGTGCCCCCGACCCGGATCTCACCACAGGATTACACCTTGGAACGGTTAAGGATCGATGATCCCGCCTCCCGCAGCGCGGGCGGGGAGGCCCTGGGGCCCGGCGGCGACTTCACCCGCGCCGGCGACCCCTGGGCGCTGTTCGGCGCCTGGATGGCCGAGGCCGAGGCCTCGGAACCCAACGATCCCAACGCGATGGCGCTGGCCACCACCGGGGCCGACGGCCTGCCGGACGTGCGCGTGGTGCTCCTGAAGGGCGTCGATGCGCGCGGTTTCGTGTTCTACACCAACGTGGATTCCGCCAAGGGCGACGAGCTGCGCGAGAACCCGCAGGCCGCCCTGGTGCTGCACTGGAAGAGCCTGCGCCGGCAGATCCGGGCCCGGGGCCCCGTGACCCCGGTCACGGCCGAGGAGGCGGACGCCTACTTCGCCAGCCGCGCGCGCGACAGCCGCATCGGCGCCCATGCCAGCCGCCAGTCGCGTCCGCTCGCCGACCGGGCGACCCTGGAACAGGCGGTCGCGGCGGTGGCGGAGCGTTACGGCGAGGGCCCGGTGCCGCGCCCGGAGAACTGGACGGGCTTTCGCATCGCGCCGGTCGCGATCGAGTTCTGGCAGGACGGGCCGTTCCGGCTGCACGACCGGGTCCGCTTCACCCGCGACGGCGAGGCCTGGCGCGGGGCGCGGCTCTATCCCTGAGCCGCCCCTCCCTCGTGCTGCGTCGCGGGATGGCGCTGGATTTCGGGGCCGGCGCCGCTTAGACCTGAACGCGGTGTGGGGGTATCTCGGGCGGGGCGGTGACGCCGCGCGGAATGCCGGCCCATCCGAGAAGGAACGGTCTTGGCCTCATCCAACGAACGCCGGCGCGTCATGCTGCTCACGGGGGCGAGCCGTGGCATCGGCCACGCCACCGTCAAACGCTTTTCGGCCGCCGGCTGGCGGGTGATCACCTGCTCCCGCCACGCGTTTCCGGAGAACTGTCCCTGGGAGATGGGCCCGGAGGATCACCTCCAGGTCGACCTCGCCGACCCGGCCGACACGGTGCGGGGCATCGCGGAGGTGGCCGGGCGCCTCGCCGCCGAGGGCGGCCTGCTCCACGCGCTGGTCAACAACGCGGGCATCTCGCCCAAGGGCCCGCAGGGCGAGCGCCTCGGCGCCATCGCCACCGATTTCAGCGACTGGCAGCGGGTGTTCCAGGTCAACCTGTTCGCCCCCCTCCTCCTGGCGCGGGGTCTCTGCGAGGAGCTGACCCGGGCCAAGGGCTCCATCGTCAACGTGACCTCGATCGCGGGATCCCGCGTCCACCCCTTCGCGGGCGCCGCCTACGGCACCTCGAAGGCGGCGCTCGCCGGCCTGACCCGCGAGATGGCGAGCGATTTCGGCCCCCTCGGGGTCCGGGTCAACGCGATCTCCCCGGGCGAGATCGACACCGCGATCCTGTCGCCCGGCACCGACAAGATCGTCGCCGGCATTCCCCAGCGCCGCCTCGGCACCCCCGACGAGGTCGCCAAGGCGATCTACTTCCTGTGCACCGAGGCCTCGTCCTACGTGAACGGCGCCGAGCTGCACATCAACGGCGGCCAGCATGTCTGAGCGGGCGGTGCGCCTCGTCGCCCTCCTGGTCGCCGCCGCGCCGCTCCTCACCGGACCCGCTTCGGCCGAACCCACCGTCGCGATCCTCGACCTGCCCTTCCGCGCCCGCGCCCTGCGGGGGCCCGGCAGCGAGGTCGCGGTCGCGGTGGCCACCTCCGGCCTGCTGCCCCTGGCGCGTCCGCGCGGGGGCGACCCGGCCCGCGCGGACGGGGACGCGCCCATCGCGGTGGCCTGGGGCGATGGCGGCGGCGCGGCGCTGAGCCTCGTCGAGGGCCGCGTGACGACCACGCTCCTCGGCGCCGAGGCGGTGGAGGGCCTGGCCGCGTCCGAGACCCCGCGCGGCGCCCTGCCCGGCTCCCGCCGCGCCGTGTCCGGCCCCCTGAGCGCGCATCTCGCGGACCCCGTGCCCGCCCTCGCCGGCGGCCCCGAGCAGGCCGCCCACCTCGTCATCCGCGAGCGCCAGCCCGTGGCGATGGGGGGCGACCCGAAGCCGGTGCCCGTCGCCACCACCACCCTGTCGCCGGCGCCCGAGGCGGCCTTCGCCCTGCGCCGCCCCCGCCTGACCCGCTTCGCGGGCGGGCCCGCCCTGGTCGCGGTCACGATCGCCCCCTCGGGGGGCAGCGCGCTGGCCCTGTTCACGAAGCCGGAAGCCGGCTGGACGCTCCACGCCCGCGGCCCCGCGCAGGACACGGCGCCGGGCGGCCAGCCCCTCAAGCCGGCGGCCGTCGCGGATTTCTCCGGCGCGGGCCAGCCCCAGGTCGCCGCCGTGGCGGCCCCCGACCGGGCGGGGCTGCTGCAGCTCTGGACCCTGGAGGGCGGCGCCCTGCGCCTCGCCCACGAGGCGCCGGGCTACACCAACGTCTCCCCCGGCGAGGGCGAGGCGGATCTCGCCGCCCTGGTCGAGCCCGCCCGGGACGGCGCCCCCGAACGCGCCTTGCCGGAACGCGTCTTGCCGGAACGCGTCTTGCCGGAACGCGCCTTGCCGGAACGCGCCTTGCCGGAACTCGCCCTGCCGGTGGCGGACCGGAGCGCCCTGGCGATCGTCTCCCTGAAGGACGGCATCCGCGAGCGCGCGCGCGCGACCCTGCCGGGGCCGGCCGCCTTCGGGGTGGTCAGCCTCGGGCGGGGGGCCGCCGCCCGCCTCCTCGTCGGCCTCGCCGACGGCCGCATCGCCGTGGTGACGCCGTGAGCGACGCGGGCGCGGACGCGGCGCAATCCCGGCTGTTTCCCACCCGGCCCTTCGTCGGCACCTCCATCGCGGTCCTGCGAGGGGACCGGGTGCTCCTCGCCGCGCGCGCCAACGAGCCGATGCGCGGGGTCTGGACCCTGCCCGGCGGCCTCGTGGAGGCGGGCGAGCCCCTGGCCCAGGCCGCCCTGCGGGAATTGCAGGAGGAGGTCGGCCTGGCGGCGGAGGTGGTCGGCGTCCTCAGCCCCACCGAGATCATCCTGCGCGACGCGGCGGGCCGCGTGCGCCATCACTACGTCGTCCATCCCCACGCCGCCCGCTGGACCGGGGGCGAGCCCACGGCCGGGCCGGAGGCCCTCGGGGTGCGCTGGGTCACCCTGGCCGAACTCGCCACCCTGGACACCACGCCGGGCCTCGCCGACACCGTGCGGGAGGCCTTCGCCCGTGCCGCCGGACACGGGGAGCCGGTGGCGTGAGGATCCGCGCGCTCGGCCTCGCCGCCCTCGCCCTCCTGCTGGCCGTGCCCGAGCCCGGGCAGGCCCAGCAATCCCGGGGCGGCTCCTCCCGCCCCACCCCGGCCAAGCCCGCCGAGAAGGAGCCGCCGCCCCCGCCCGAGCCGCCGCCGGCACCCTACGACCGCGACCTGCTGCGGCTCTCCGAAATCATCGGGTCGCTCGCCTTCCTGCGCGAACTCTGCGCCACCCCGGACGCCGCCGAGTGGCCCGCCCGGATGAAGGCCCTGATGGAGGCCGAGGGCGTCACCCCGAACCGGCGCGACCGGCTCGCCGGCGCCTACAATCGCGGCTATCGCGGCTACAGCCTCACCTACCGGGTCTGCACCCCCGCCGCCGCCGAGGCCGCGGGACGCTTCATCGCCGAGGGCGAACGCCTCTCGCACGCCCTGGCGAGCCGCTTCGGGGGATGAGCGATGCCGGGTCCGGCCGAAGGGTTCGCGCGCTGCGAACGTGACGGCCGAAGCGCTCAGCGACGGCGTGTGATGCGGCCGGGCCACAGGTTCTTCGCGCCGCACCGAAATGAAGAATTTGAGCGCCCGCGTTAACCGCTTCGCAATTCCTGGCTTTGCGAAGCCGGCGACCCGCCCTATCCTCATGGGACTGGCCGGGGGGTTCGCCGGCCCAAACGATGATGTGGCCCATGCACATGGAAACGGTCTCCGCGCCCTTCGAGGCGGATCTCGACGACAAGCGCGCCGCGCTGGGCTACGTCTCGGAAGCCTTCGCGGAGGGCTGTCTCGACGGTCTCGACGGGGACTGCATGGCCCAGGCCGCCCTGTTCGCAGCCTTCCAGGAACTCGTCACCACCTACGGCGAGGAAGCCACCGCCCTCTATGCGGAAGGCTTTCCGGATCGCATCCGGGGTGGGGCGTTCACGACGAGCCCGCAGCACTGAGGTATTGGTGGCGGCTCACGGGTGTGAGCCGATCCGCACAGACAGAATCAAGGGCGAGTCCGGCCGGGCTCGCCCTTTTTCACTCAGGATTGTATGATTTCGGAATCGCACGCTAAGGTCTTGATGTCGAACCGCTGACCGTCGATTGGATTCTGCGAATCCGATCCACGACGGTCGCCATCCACGACGGTCGCCCTCGCCGTGCCCGTCATGCGCAAGAGTATCCCGCGTAAGACTAAATAGGGCCGACATGGCGCAGACTTGGCTTTCAGAGCGATCTGCCGCCCACCTTTCGTTCTCACCCCCTTTTGATACGCTCGGCCTACCGTGATCGAGACGAACCCGAAAAAACCCCGCCCACCTTATAACCCAGCGATGCTGCGTTGGGCGCGGGAATGGCGTGGTTTGAGCGTCGAGGACGCAGCGAAGGCCATCAGCAAAGATGCTGCCGACATCCTGGCTTGGGAGGCTCCTGGCAGCGAGGCTGGTCCAACGGTCAAGCAAGCCCGCCGACTGGCGGATGCTTACGGTCGCGCCTTCATCGAATTTTTCCGGAAGGCTCCTCCCACCGAGACGCCGGTCGAGATTGCCCCGGATTTCAGGCAGCGAACAGACGACCGATCCGCGGAACAAGAATGGCAGCTTCGCTCACTGCAGAAATGGGCAGCATCTCAGCGCCTGAACACGATCGATCTGTTTGCGGCGATAGGCGAGGACGTCCCGAAGCTGCCTGAAGGTCTGAGAGCAGATACTGACGACGGTACCGAAGAGGCAGCGAATTCCTCGAGGGCAGCCCTTGGTTTGTCTGTCGCAGACCAGTTGAATATGCCGCGCTCTGACCGTGATAAGTTTCCAAACGTTCTGCGCTCCCATCTGGAACGTGCTGGAATTCTTACGCTCAAACATGCCGATCTGAAGAAGATCGGTGCTCGGGGGCTTTGCCTTGCGCATGATGTCCTGCCTACGATCGTCTATACAGGAGAGTCACCCGGGGCGCAGGTGTTTACACTTGCTCACGAGCTTGGTCATGTTCTCCTTCGCGCGAGTGCGGTCAGTGACACAGAGCCGTTTGCCCGGACTATCGGCACCGGTCGGCCTAGGGTTGAGCGATGGTGCGACAGGTTTTCAGCGGCATTCCTCATGCCACGGGACGCGATGAACATCGTTCGGCCTAAGCCGAGCATCCCGCTCGAGAAAATAGCGGATGAGGAAATCAGGTCTATCTCAGAGATTTTTAAGGTCAGTAAGCATGCGGCGCTGATTAGGCTGGTGAATCTGAGGTATGTGGAGCCCAATTTCTATTGGCGGCAGAAGCGGCCTGTATACGTGCGGGAAGAGGCTGACTATGCAGGCTTTGGTAGGCCCAGGTACTATGGCTCAAGATATCGTTCAAGGCTTGGAGATCTATATACCGGACTTGTCATTGAAGCTTGGAGTACGGGAAAGATAACGAACCATAGTGCCTCCGAGTTCATGGGTATAAAGAACTTGGAGCATCTTTTTCGCATCCGCGAAGAGTTCGCAGTTTAGCATGAAAAGGTATTGTCTCGACACATCGGGATTTTCCAATCCGATGGAGACGACTCCGGAAGATATACATGTTTCGTTGTGGCGCTTGATGGGCGCCATGGTTCGATCTGGATGCTTGGCTTGCACTGCGGAGATTTATGCGGAGCTCACGCGCATGCCGGGCGGCATCGGAGAATGCCTGCGTGGTAACGAGCGCGTTCTCTTGCTCGATGTTGATGACGAGCATTGGCCAGCAAATGTCTACATCGAATGCGTGGTCCGGATGCAGACCGACTACGAAGGCGTCATCGCCGAGTACAACAGCGATCGCAGGCAAACGGTCGGCCTGAATGACATAACGATCATCGCCTTGGCGAAAACGTTGGGCATTCCTCTGATCAGCATGGAAGTATCAGCCGGGACTTCAACCGTTAAGAGGCGAATTCCGGATATCTGCCAGCTGGAGGGCGTCGAGCACCTGACCTTCAATGACATGCTCCGTCGTGAGGGGCATACGATCTAGGATTGGCGCTTTCGACCAAGTCCTATTGCGGTCCGCTCGTCAGGACATCCGATGTTTGGCGACGATGCGCGGTCGTTCGGGGGCCGCGCGTTTGCGGTCACCCCCATGTCGTGCAGGTCTCTCACAGCCGAAAGGATCATCATCCGGTGATCGGCGTGGGCGAAACGGCCCCAGCCTCACCCCACCGCCAACGCCTCCTCGAACACCACCGCCTCGCCCCGCGACGGCTCCGTCACTACCCCCTCCCACATCACGCAATGGCCCCGCACCAGGGTGCCCACCGGCCAGCCGGTCACGGTGACGCCGTCATAGGGGGTCCAGCCGCATTTCGAGGCGATCCAGTCGTTGCGGATGGTCTCGCGGCGCTTGAGGTCCACCAGCGTCACGTCGGCGTCGTAGCCGACCGCGAGGCGGCCTTTCCGGGCGATGCCGAACAGGCGCTTCGGGCCCGCGCTGGTGAGGTCGACGAACCGGGCCAGCGACAGCCGGCCGGCGGCGACGTGGTCGAGCATGATCGGCACCAGGGTCTGCACGCCCGTCATGCCCGAGGGTGAATTCGGATAGGGCTTGGCCTTCTCCGAGAGCAGGTGCGGCGCGTGGTCGGAGCCGAGCACGTCGGCGACGCCCTGTGCCAGCCCGTGCCAGATGCCGTCGCGGTGGTCCGCGCCCCGCACCGGCGGGTTCATCTGCACCAGGGTGCCGAGGCGCGCGTAAGCCTCGTCGCCGTCGAGGGTGAGGTGGTGGGGCGTCACCTCGCAGGTCGCCACGTCCTTGGCGTCGGCGAGGTAGGCCATCTCCTCCTTCGTGGAGATGTGCAGGATGTGGATGCGCGCCCCCGTGGCGCGGGCGATGCGCACGAGGCGCTGCGTCGCCTTGAGCGCGGCCTCGGGCGAGCGCCAGACCGGGTGGGAGGAGGGGTCGCCGGCCACGCGCAGGTCCTTTCGCGCGCGCAGCATCGGCTCGTCCTCGGCGTGGAAGGCGGCGCGGCGGCGGGTGCGCTTCAGGATTTCGGTGACCCCGGCATCGTCCTCCACCAGCAGCGAACCCGTGGAGGAGCCCACGAACACCTTGATGCCGGCCGCCCCCGGCAGGCGCTCGAGCTCCGGCACCAGGGCGGCGTTCTCGTGGGTGCCGCCCACCCAGAAGGCGAAGTCGCAATGCATGCGGTGGTGCGCGCGGGCCACCTTGTCGGCCAGCGCCTCGGCGCTGGTGGTCAGCGGGTTGGTGTTCGGCATCTCGAACACCGCCGTGACGCCGCCCATGACGGCGGCGCGGGAGCCTGATTCGAGATCCTCCTTGTGGTCGAGCCCTGGCTCGCGGAAATGCACCTGGCTGTCGATCACCCCGGGGAGCAGGTGCAGGCCGGTGCAGTCGCGCCGCTCGGCCGCCGCGGCGCCGGAGAGGTCGCCCAGGGCCGCGACGCGCCCGGCGCGGATGCCGAGATCGGTGCGGTGTTCGCCGTCCTGGTTCACCACCGTGCCGCCGGCGAGGATGAGGTCGAAGGGCTGGTCCATTCCGGGTCTCCTCGGGCGGGTCCGTCCGGGGCGCATTGAGACGGGGTCGCGGGCGGCTTATGTCAGCTCCCGGTGGCGCGCAATGCCGCCGTCGAGGAGTCGCCATGCCCATCGCCCTGCTGCCGGACCGCGCCGTCGTCACCGTCACGGGCGAGGACGCGCCGGGCTTCCTGCAGGGCGTGGTGACCTGCAATGTCGAGACGCTCGAGCCCGGCGAAGCGCGGCTG
The DNA here is from genome assembly GCF_025813715.1 of Methylobacterium sp. FF17. Taxonomy (NCBI): domain Bacteria; kingdom Pseudomonadati; phylum Pseudomonadota; class Alphaproteobacteria; order Hyphomicrobiales; family Methylobacteriaceae; genus Methylobacterium; species Methylobacterium flocculans. The sequence goes on along the minus strand of NZ_CP107532.1, from coordinate 4,417,328 downwards.
GGCGCCCTGCTCACGCCCCAGGGCAAGATCCTGTTCGACTTCCTCCTCGCCCGCGCGGGCGACGGCTACCACCTCGACGTGGCGGCCGACCGCGCGGCCGACCTCGCCAAGCGCCTCGGCCTCTACCGCCTGCGCGCCCGGGTGACGATCGCCCTCGACCCGACCCTCGGGGTCGCCGCCGCCTGGGACGGGGCCACCACCGCGGCGACGGTCGCCCGCCTCCGCGACGGCCGCCTCGATGCCCTCGGCGCGCGCCTCCACTTCGAGGCCGGCGCCTTCTCGGCGGATGCGACGGAGGCCGAGTACCACGCCCACCGCATCCGGATCGGCATCCCCGAGGGCGGACGCGACTTCCCCTGGTCCGACGCCTTCCCGCACGAGGCGCTGATGGACCAGCTCGGCGGCGTCGATTTCCGCAAGGGCTGCTATGTCGGCCAGGAGGTGGTCTCGCGCATGCAGCACCGCGGCACCGCCCGCACCCGGATCGTGCCCCTCGTGGCGGTGTCCGAGGAGGCGCTGGAGGCCGGCGCGGAGATCACCGCCGGGCAGCGCACCCTCGGCACGGTGGGGAGCGTCGCCGGCCGGCGCGGCCTCGGGCTCCTGCGCCTCGACCGCCTCGCCGACGCGCTGGCCGCCGGCGAACCCCTGCGGGCCGGCCGGGCCCCCGTCGGCGTCGAGAAGCCGGCCTTCGCGACCTTCGCGTTTCCCGAGGCGGGCCAAGCCGGTTAAGGCCTCGCCGATGCACACCGACGCCTCCGGCCTGATCCACCATCCCGACGGCTGCGCCCGCTGCTGGTGGGCCGGCACCGACCCGGTCTACGTCGCCTATCACGACACCGAGTGGGGCGTGCCCGAGCGCGACGGCCGCGCCCTCTACGAGAAGCTGATCCTGGACGGGTTCCAGGCGGGCCTGTCCTGGATCACCATCCTGCGCCGCCGCGAGGGGTTTCGCCGGGCCTTCGTCGAGTTCGACCCCGAGGCCATCGCGCGCTTCACGCCGGCCGACGTCGAGCGGCTGATGCAGGACACCGGCATCATCCGGAACCGGGCCAAGATCGTCGGCACCATCGCGGGCGCGCGGGCCTACCTCGCCATCGAGGCGCGGGGACCGGGGTTCAGCCGCTTCCTGTGGGATTTCGTGGACGGGGCGCCGATCCAGGGCCGGGCGGTCGACCGGGCGGGCATCGCCACCGAGACCGAGGTCTCGCGAAAACTGTCCCGGGCCCTGAAGGCCGAGGGCTTCGCCTTCTGCGGCCCGACCATCGTCCACGCCTTCATGCAGGCGGTCGGACTGGTCAACGACCACCTCGCCGGCTGCCATCGCCACGCCGCCTGCGCCGCCCTGGGGGCCCGGGCATGACCGGCCCGCGCGCGCGCGCTTGGCAGCGCATGCTGTCGGGCCGGCGCCTCGACCTCCTCGACCCGTCCCCGCGCGACATCGAGATCGCCGACATCGCCCACGGCCTCGCCCGGGTCGCCCGCTGGAACGGGCAGACGGCGGGTCCGCACGTCTTCTCGGTCGCCCAGCATGCCCTGCTGGTGGAGGCGATCGGCGATGCACTGGATCCGCAGCTTGATGCAGCCGCGCGCCTCGAACTTCTGCTGCATGATGCACCGGAATACGTGATCGGCGACATCATCTCGCCCTTCAAGGCGACGATCGGCGACTCCTACAAGGCGGTGGAGCGCCGGCTCCTCGCGGCGATCCGCCAGCGCTTCGGCCTGCCCGATCCCAGGCCGGCGCGGATCGCCCTGGTCAAGCGGGCGGACGGCATCGCGGCCTACCACGAAGCCGTTGAACTCGCAGGATTTTCGCGGGACGAGGCCGATGTGGTCTTCGGGGCCTGCGCGGCGCTCCGCCCCGATGCCGGCGCGCTGCTCGCGCCCTGGCCCACCGACGTCGCGCAGACCCGCTTCCTCACCCGCTTCCACGCCCTGACCGGCCCGGATTCCTGATGCCCCACCTCCAGGTCTGCCCCCTCTCCCGCCTGCCCGAGACCCTCGCGGCGTCCGGGGCGGAGCACCTCATGACCCTGATGAAGCAGGGCACTGCGATCGCCCGGCCCGCGGGCATCGCAGAGGGGCGCCACTGCGTGATCGAGGCCAGCGACATCGTCGCGCCGCTGGACGGCCACGTGATTCCGGACGAGGCGCACGTGGCCGCGATCCTCGCCTTCGCCCGGGCCTGGGACCGGCAGCAGCCGCTCCTGATCCACTGCTACGCCGGGATCAGCCGCTCGACGGCGGCCGCCTACCTCGTCGCCTGCGCCCTGGCGCCGGAGCGCGACGAGGCCGAAATCGCCCGGAGCCTCCGGGTGGCCTCGCCCTCGGCGACGCCGAACGCGCTCCTCGTGGCCATCGCCGACAGCATGCTGGACCGCCATGGGCGGATGGTCGCGGCGATCACCGGGATCGGACGCGGCGCCGACGCCTTCGAGGGCGAGGTTTTCCGCCTGGCGTTAACGTCGGACATCCGGACTCGGCTCTAAGTCATCTGCTCGGCGTAAGAATTGGATCCAGGGCCTGCACTCCTCGCCCCGCTTCGGGTGAACCGACTGGGGTGTGGCGCAAACGCCGCCCCGTACGACGAAACGCGGCGGGTTACCGCGGATCGGGTTGCCGGCTTCCGGGCAGCAGGCTTAGACCGTCAGAATCAAGGGGTAGTTTAGAATGAGTGTCACGCGACCCGCCGTTGCGCCGACGGCGTCGACGTCCGGCGCCGGCGATCAGGCCCTGGACCTGCCGTTCGAGAAGGCCCTGGAGCAGCTCGAGGACATCGTGCGTCGCCTGGAGAAGGGGGATGTGCCCCTCGACGAATCCGTGGCGATCTACGAGCGCGGCGAGGCGCTGAAGCGCCATTGCGAAGGCCTGCTTCAGAAGGCCGAGGCCCGCATCCAGAAGATCACTCTCGGGGCCGATGGCAAGGCCGCCGGCGTGTCACCCCTCGATGTCGATTAGGCGCCCGATCAGGGCGCGGGTCGGATTTTGTCATTGGCCGCAAGCAATTGCGTGCATGTCTTCCCTCCGGGCGTGAGGTTGGTTCGGTGTCACGGCAAGAAACCTCGCAAGATTCTACAGGCGCGACGGCGCTTCTCGACGGGTTGTCGGAGCCTGCGGCGCTGCGTCTGCTTCCGGAGAGCCAGCTTCAGGCGGTGGCGGACGCGGTGCGGGCGGAGATGATCGAGGCGGTCTCGGTCACGGGCGGGCATCTCGGCTCGGGGCTCGGGGTGGTCGAGCTCACCGTGGCGCTGCACCACGTGTTCGACACGCCCGACGACCGCATCGTCTGGGACGTCGGCCACCAGGCCTACCCGCACAAGATCCTCACCGGCCGACGCGACCGCATCCGCACCCTGCGCCAGCCCGGCGGCCTGTCGGGCTTCACCAAGCGCTCGGAGAGCGTCTACGATCCGTTCGGGGCGGCCCACTCCTCCACCTCGATCTCGGCGGCGCTCGGCATGGCGGTGGCGCGCGACCTCGACGAGGCCTCCGCCAAGGCCAAGGGCGCGCCGGCCCCGAAGCGCCGCAACATGATCGCGGTGATCGGCGACGGCTCGATGTCGGCGGGCATGGCCTACGAGGCCATGAACAATGCCGGCGCCCTGCACTCGCGCCTCATCGTCATTCTCAACGACAACGACATGTCGATCGCGCCGCCCGTGGGCGCGATGTCGGCCTACTTCGCGCGGCTGGCCTCGGGCGACACCTACCAGTCCCTGCGCGAGACCGCCAAGCAGCTCGGCAAGCTCCTGCCGAAGGGGCTCTACCAGCGCGCGGCCGCGGCCGAGGAATACGCCCGCTCCCTGGTGGTGGGCTCGGGCACGATGTTCGAGGAGATGGGCTTCCACTATGTCGGGCCGGTCGACGGGCACAACCTCGACCACCTGCTGCCCGTGCTCAAGAACGTGCGCGACTCCGAGCAGGGCCCGATCCTGCTCCACGTGGTCACGCAGAAGGGCAAGGGCTACGCGCCGGCTGAAGCCAGCGCCGACCGCTACCACGGCGTGGTCAAGTTCGACGTGCTCTCCGGCGTCCAGGCCAAGGCCAAGCCCAACGCCCCGGCCTACACCCGGGTGTTCGGCGAGAGCCTGATCAAGGCGGCCGATGCCGACGACAAGGTGGTGGCGATCACCGCCGCCATGCCGGGAGGCACGGGCATCGACCTGTTCGGCAAGGCGCATCCGGACCGGACCTTCGACGTCGGCATCGCCGAGCAGCACGCGGTGACCTTCGCGGGGGGGCTCGCCACCGAGGGCTACAAGCCGTTCGTGGCGATCTACTCGACCTTCCTGCAGCGGGCCTACGACCAGGTCGTGCACGACGTGGCGCTGCAGAACCTTCCCGTGCGCTTCTGCCTGGACCGGGCCGGGCTGGTGGGCGCGGACGGGGCGACCCATGCGGGCGCGTTCGACCTGGCGTATCTCTGCTGCCTGCCGAACATGACGGTGATGGCGGCCTCCGACGAGGCCGAGCTGGTGCACATGGTGGCCACGGCGCATGCGCACGACACCGGCCCGATCGCGCTGCGCTACCCGCGCGGCGAGGGCGTGGGCGTGGACCTGCCCGAGCGGGGCGAGGTGCTGCCGATCGGCCGGGGGCGGATGGTGCGCCGGCCGGAGGGCGCGCGGGTGGCTCTGCTGGCGCTGGGCACGCGCCTGTCGGAGGCGCTGAAGGCGGCCGACCTCCTGGAGGCAGAGGGGGTCGCGGTCACGGTGGCGGATGCGCGCTTTGCCAAGCCGCTGGACGAGAGCCTGATCCTGGACCTGGCGGGCAGCCACGAGGTTCTGGTGACGCTGGAGGAGGGCTCGGTGGGGGGCTTTGGCGCGATGGTGCTGCACCTGCTCGCGGACAGGGGCGCGCTGGATGCGGGCCGGGTCCGGGTGCGCACGCTGACGCTGCCGGACACCTACCAGGACCACAACACGCCGGACGCGATGTACGCCGAGGCCGGCCTCGACGCCGCCGGCATCCTCAAGGTCGTCAAGGCCGCACTGCCCGAGCGGAAGGCGCGGGGTGCCAAGCTCGTGAGCGTCGTCCAGAAGTAGGTCAGGGATGATGCCCCCGGTGCCGCGCGGCACCGGGGGCCGTCGCTCTTACTTGATCACCGCGCAGGCGATGCGCGCGCCGGCGCCGCCGATCGGCTGGGTGGTGTGATCGTCCTCGTTGGCGTGAATGATCAGTGCGGAGCCGTCGCCATCCTTCAGGGCGCCCTCGCCGGTCAGCGGCGTCTCACTGGACACCTCCGCGTTCACCGAGCCATCCGCATTGGCGAAGACGTTGGGCAGGTCGCCCTCGTCCGGCCCCTCCGCGTTGAGCAGGCCGTGCTTGCTCTGGTCGTGATTCACGTGGGCCTTGGAATTCTCGAATTTCGCGGTGTCCGAGCAGTCGCCGACAGCATGAAAGTGGATGCCGTGCCAGCCGGGAGGGAGACCGCCGGGCTGAATCGTCACGCGCATGACCAGGGAACTCGCACCGTCGCGGATCACGATCTTGCCGATGGGCTCCCCCTTCCCGTTCTGGATGGGGCTCTCGAAGGTCTGGGGGGCTGCGGCCGCCGGAGCCTCGGGCGCTGCGGGCGTCGTCTGCGCGAGGGCGGTATGGGCCGCGAGGACCGTGCTCGCGGCCAGGGCGAGAACCGACAGGGGTCGTCTCATGGGATGGCTCTCCTCTCCACGCCGGGATCGAATGTGGAGCGTCAACGAAGATGGACCCGGTGCGATCCACGACAATGCCGTGGGTGCCCCTGACCTTTCCCATGCGTGACGCCGGGACGCCAGCCGCCGGAGCGCGAAACTGTATCGTTCGGGCGCGTCCGGAATTGGAGGAACGTCTTCCACAGGGCCGACGCCCATGCCCGCCGGCTCGCGTCGCCGGTGCGTGGACGAAGCGGTTATGTTTCCTTAAGCTTCGGAAACGAGCCTGCTCTTGAGCGGTGATTCGCAGACGATGACTGCGACCGGCGAGACGATGACTCGGCGCTTCACGGCGCAATGCTGGTTGGGAGGTCTTCATGACGTTTGCCGCCCCTCGCTGCTTCGGAATCGCCGCTTTCGCTCTGGGACTCCTTCCCGCCCTTGCCGCGGCTCAGACGGACCCCGCCGCCAAGGGGGGGCGGGCCTGGACCGACCCACCCGCCCGCGAGACCGCCGGTCCGAAGGTCGATGCGCCGAAACCGGTCGAAGCCGTTAAGGCAGCGACGGTCCCGGCGGCTCAGCCCTCGGCCCCCCGGCCCGGTCGCACGAAAGCCGCAAGCGTACGTCCGGCACCGCGTGCCAAGGTCGCTGCGCGACCCGCCGTCCCGCGCCGCCAGGTTGTCGGCACTGCGCCGCGCCTGCGCGGGCCGGGCCACGATTCCGGCTTCCGGGTCGTGACGGTGCGACCCCGCTCCTATGTTCCGGCTCCGGTCATCCGCTACGGCTACGTGGTTGGGGAGATGCCGGTCAGACCCATGGTCTACGATGACGGGCGCGCCGCGCGGATCCGCCAGGCGGAGGAGGCGGGCTACCTCGTGGTCCGCTCCCGCAGCGTCGAGTTTCCCGACGGGCGCCGTCTGCGGACGTATCGGCCGGTCGACGCGGATGCGGACGATTAGCGCTCAGGGTCTCTCACACAGCACGCGCCGCAGTGCATCGGCCAAAGGAAAACGGTCGGTCCCCAGGAGCTTTGAGAGGCCCGCTCAGGTTGGGTCGCCAAAAGAAAACCCCGCCGGCTTGACCGGCGGGGCTATGTCCCGGGCGTTGAGGTTCTGAGCCTCAGCGCAGGCGGCCGGGACGAGCCGGCTCGAACACGATGCGGCGGTGGAACGCGCACCAACTCTTGCCGTCCGGCGCGGGGGCGCCACAGCAGACGGCACGGTCGTTCGGCTCACCGATGATGAACTTGCACACGAAGGCGCCGGATTGCGCGAAGGGAACCCGCAACGAGGCGGAGGGTTCGGCAACGGCATCGGCCTCGCCGACCTGGGGCGTGCGGACAAGCTGGTTCATGGATCGAATGACTCGCGGACTTGTGTGTCGCGGGCGAGGCCCCGCGGAATGTGACGGATGAGAAGCGCGCTGTATCCCGGTAGGCCCTTCCCTCACCCGGGCCCGGCCTGTGGCCACGCACCTTCGTGAGGAAATTCCTCGACCCCGAGGAAAACACATCGACGGCCGCGTTGGGCACGGCAGCGTCATGCTACTGTTATATCTGGGGTTTGGCTTCCAGCAAACAAGTCCCTGTACGGGCGTGTGCTGCGGCGCACAGAAATCGCACGCGCGTTTCGCCGTGCCGGTGCCCAAGCCGGCCGCCCGGCCCGGGTTCCCCCACGTTCGAGAAGGGAGATCTCATCCCAAGATGGTGCGTCTTCACGCAGGTGTCATCCGTCTGTGACCATGACGTCATCGGTCGGCTCTGAAGGAACCCACATGTCTGATGCGAGCGCTCCCGGATTTCGTCCCGCGACCATCCCGATCGCCGCCGCACCGCGCAAGGGACCGAATCTCGACGGAGGCCTCCATGTCTCGGGCGTGATCGCCTTCGGGCTCGTCCTGACAGGTGGGCTCGCCTATGCTGGGTACAGCCTGATCCACGACATGAATGCGGTGGATGAGTCGCCCCTCGCGATCGGGGCCTTCGCCCTGCTTGCCCTCGCCCTCTTCATCGCGCTCGCCTTCGAGTTCGTGAACGGCTTCCACGATACCGCCAACGCGGTGGCGACCGTGATCTACACCCACGCCTTGCCCCCTCTGGTGGCTGTGATCTGGTCCGGCGCCTTCAACTTCCTCGGCGTCATGCTGTCCTCGGGCGCGGTGGCCTACGCCATCGTCACCCTGCTGCCGGTGGAATTGATCCTCCAGGTTGGTTCGGCTGCAGGCTACGCGATGATCTTCTCGCTGCTCATCGCCGCGATTCTGTGGAATCTCGGCACCTGGGCGCTGGGCCTGCCGAACTCCTCCTCGCACGCGCTGATCGGCTCGGTGATCGGTGTCGGCCTTGCCAACCAGTTGATGGCTCCGGACGGCCAGGGCACCTCCGGCGTCGAGTGGGGACAGGCTATGAAGGTGCTGGAGGGGTTGCTGCTCTCGCCCGTCCTCGGCTTCGTCCTGGCCGCCCTGCTGCTGCTCGCCATGAAGGCCGTGGTGAAGCGCAAGGATCTCTACGCGGCGCCCGAGGGCGAGGCGCCACCCCCACCCTGGATCCGCGCCCTGCTGATCCTGACCTGCACCCTGGTGTCGTTCTTCCACGGCGGCAACGACGGGCAGAAGGGCATGGGCCTGATCATGCTCATCCTGATCGGGGCGGCGCCCACCGCCTACGCCTTGAATCGCACCATGTCCGACGACATGACGCCCGCCTTCGTCCAGCAATCGCGCGGGGCCGGTGCGGTGTTCTCGAGCCACGCTGGCGGCGGCGCAGCCCCCGATCCGGCCGCTGCTCGGACCCGGGTCGCCGAGGCCCTGCGCAGCAAGGATCTGAACCAGCCCGCCGTCTACGCGGCGCTGGCCGTCCTCTCCGACGACATCGCCGCCTCGGTCCAGCGTCATGGAGCGATCCGGCAGGTGCCGGCCGCCGCAACCCCGAACCTGCGCAACGACATGTACCTGGCGGCCGACGCGGTGCGGCTGCTGCCGGCGGATGGCGCCACCTTCTCGCCCGAGGAGGCCAAGTCCCTCAAGGATTACGCCAACCTCCTGAACGAGGGCACGCGCTACATCCCGACCTGGGTCAAGGTCGTGGTCGCGCTGGCGCTGGGCCTCGGCACCATGGTGGGCTGGAAGCGCATCGTCGTCACGGTGGGCGAGCGGATCGGCAAGACCCACCTCACCTACGCCCAGGGCGCCTCGGCCGAGATGGTGGCTGCCGGCACCATCGGCCTCGCGGAAGTCTACGGCCTGCCGGTCTCGACCACCCATATCCTGTCGAGCGGAGTGGCCGGCAGCATGGCGGCCAACGGCTCGGGGCTGCAGGTGGCCACCGTGCGCAACATGGCGCTCGCCTGGGTGCTCACCCTGCCCGCCGCGATCATCCTGGCGGGCGGCCTGTTCTTCATCCTGCGGCACGTGTTCTGAGGCGCGAGGGCTTTCCCATCCGCCTATGGGGGAGGCCGGGGTGGAGATGTTGGTTCCAACTCCCGATCGGGGCTCCGGCACCCTGCCTCCCAATCTCCAATGCCCCCAAGGGGGCGATGCCCCGGTTTCTTGAGGTCGCACGGCACTGGGTGTAGGTCGGGGGCAGGCTCAGCCCGGTTCGGACGGCCGCAAGGGACCCCATGCGCGTCTTCGTCACCGGCACCGCCGGCTTCATCGGCTACCATCTCGCGCGGCGCCTCCTCGACGAGGATCACGCCGTTACCGGCTTCGACGGCTTCAGTGACTATTACGACGTCGGCCTGAAGCGGGCGCGCCACGCCGCCCTGGCGGAACGCCCGCATTTCACCGCTGTCGAAGCCCGTTTGGAGACGCCGGGTGCGCTGCTGGAGGCGATCGGCCGAGCGAAGCCGGACGTCGTCGTCCACCTCGCGGCCCAGGCCGGGGTGCGCCACAGCCTGGAAAATCCCGGCGCCTACGTGGATGCCAACCTTGTCGGCACGGCGAACCTGATCGAGGCGGTGCGGGCGCATCCGGTGCGCCACCTGCTGTTCGCCTCCACCAGTTCGGCCTATGGCGGCAACACCGCGATGCCGTTCCGGGAGGCCGACCCCTCGGTGACGCCGCTCACCCTCTATGCCGCCTCGAAGCTCGCCGGCGAAGCCATGGCGCATGCCTACAGCCATCTCTTCGGTATTCCGACGACGGCCTTCCGGTTCTTCACGGTCTACGGACCCTGGGGCCGGCCGGACATGGCCCTGTTCCTGTTCACCCGCAAGATCCTGGCGGGGGTACCGATCGAGGTGTTCGCGGACGGTGCGGCCGAGCGCGACTTCACCTATGTGGACGATCTCGTCACGGCGATTCGCGGCCTGATCGACCGGCCCCCGCCCCTGCCGGGGAGCGGCGCTGGACGGGTGCTTGCGGGCGACACCCTCAGTCCCGTGGCGCCGTATCGCCTCGTGAATATCGGCGGCGGCCGGCCGGTGCGGATCGACGCGATGATCGACGAGCTGGAGCGCGCCCTCGGGCGCCGCGCCGAGCGCGTTCTCAAGCCCCTGCCCCCCGGCGACGTTCCCCGAACCGAGGCGAGCACCGACCTCCTGCGGGCGCTGGTGGGGCACGTGCCGGAAACGCCGCTGACCGTCGGGATTCCTGCCTTCGTGGCATGGTATCGGCAGTACTACGGCGCCTGACCTTCCCACACGACGTCGTATCGGCCGGATTCCCGCACGGGTTCGTGCGCCGGAGCCGGTTCTTCCCGCAGCAGGCAGGTCGCTGCCCCATCGCCACGAAGCACGCCAGTCCGATGATGTCTCGAACCAACCTCCGGCGGCACGCCAACCCTTCCGGCACAGGCGCGACCGCGCCGGGCGCCCGGCCATGAGGGCCCTGCGTTCCACCGGGCTCGCCGCCGCCGGGCTTCTCGCTTTCCTACTGTTCTGGGAGGCGATGCCGCGCCTCGGCCTCATCAGCCCGGCCTTCCTGCCGCCGCCGAGCACGATTCCGGCGGCCTTCCTCAACGAGGTGCGTCTCGGCGTCTGGGGCGAGGCTGTGGTGTCGAGTCTCAGTCATTACGTGGCCGGCCTCGGCGTGGGAGCCGCCGCCGGCATCGCCCTGGGGCTGCTCAGCGGCATGTTCCGGGGGTTCGAGGCCTTCACCGCCTGGATCGTGCGCCTGCTGCGCCCGATCCCCGGGCTTGCCTGGGTGCCGTTCGCCATCATCTGGTTCGGCGTCCAGCCCGAGGCGGCGGTGTTCATCATCGCCATCGGTGTGTTCTGGATCGTCTTCTTCGCAACGCAAGGGGCTGTGCGCGGCGTCGACCGCGACCTCGTGGAGGTGGCCCAGGCCTTCGGCTTCGGCTCGCCCTGGTCGCGGCTCACCAAAATCCTGCTGCCGGCGGCGACCCCGGGAATCCTGGTCGGCCTGCGCACGGCGCTGGGTCAGGCCTGGATGGCGGTGGTGGCCGCCGAGATCTTCGGCGTGCCCGGCGTCGGCGCCCGGATGATGCAGGCCTCGAGCCTGCTCTCCACCGACATCGTCGTCGTCTACATGCTCACCATGGCCGCCCTCTACGGCCTGTTCGACACGGCCTTCGTCGCCCTCCAGGGGTGGCTCCTCCGGTGGCGCGCCTGACATGTCCGAGCCGATCATTTCCATCGCAGGCCTCAGCCTCGCCTATGAGCGCGCGGGCATCCGCAACGTCATCCTGTCCGACCTCGACCTCGACGTCGAACGCGGGGAGTTCCTAGTCATCGTCGGCGAGTCGGGGGTGGGCAAGTCCACGGTTCTGCGTGTGCTGATCGGGCTGGCAAAACCGAGTTCGGGCCGCGTGCGACTCGCGCCCCGGCCGGGTTGTCGCGTGCCGATGGCCCTGGTCTTCCAGGATGCCCGGCTGCTGCCCTGGCGCCGGGTCATCGCCAACGTGGCTTTCGGACTGGAGGGAAGCAGTCTGTCGAAGGCCGAGCGCCTGACCAAGGCGCAGGCGATGCTCGACCTTGTCGGCCTCGGCGACCTCGGCCAGCGCTGGCCGCACCAGCTCTCCGGCGGCCAGCGCCAGCGGGTCGCCATCGCCCGGGCGCTCGCGGTCGATCCCGACGTGCTCCTCATGGACGAGCCGTTCTCGGCACTTGACAGCTTCACCCGCGAGGGCCTGCAGGACGAGCTGCAGCGCATCCAGGCGGCGACGGGCAAGACGATCCTGTTCGTCACCCACGACATCGACGAGGCCGTGACTCTCGCCGACCGCGTGGTGGTGCTGGCGGGCAGCCCCGGCCGGCTCGCGGCGGAGATGCGGGTTGCGGTGCCCCGGCCCCGGCAGCGGCGGGATGCCGCCCTGCAGGAGGCCGCCCGGCAGTTGCGCTCGGAACTGTCGAATCGCTCGGCAGAACTCTGATCCGCCGAGCGACGGGCGAGCACAAGGGTCGCGGGCGCGCCCGTTGCCATGGCGTGCCCGCCCCTCTACGCCCAGTGGGCAGGAGACACCCGCATTTCGAGGACCAAGCCGATGCGCCGCCGCACCCGCTCGCTGATCGGCACGATCGTGATGCTGGCCTTCATCATCATCTACGCGCCGCTGGCCATGGCGCTGGCGGATAGCCGCATCTCCCAGACCCCTGCCGGCGTGCAGGCAGTGCTCTACGCGCTGCTCGGCATCGCCTGGATCTTCCCCCTGATGCCCCTGATCAGCTGGATGGGCAGGAACGACGTCCCGCACGACGAGCCGCACGATCCTCGGTAGCCGCGCCGAGGGCGGATGGCGTGGAAAACACCGGTCGGCGTCGGTTTTTCGCCGTACTCGCGGACCAGAAGCGAGCCGTGTCTTTCGTTAAAGGGTCGCCGTAAAGCTCAATGCCTCGTCTGCGCACGATCTCGCTCATGCTCGGCCTCGCGATCCTGTCGGCGCCCCCCGTTCTCTCGGGGGGCTCTGCCCTGGCCCAGTCCGCCCCGCGCTCCGTCTCCGATTGCGAGCGCCTGAAGAACGACCTCGCCTACAATCAGTGCCTCGCCATGTTCGGGCCCGCCGCCCGGAACGTGGCCGGGAACATCGCGGCCGGCTCGGCCGCCACTTCGGCCTCCGTCGCCGCCGCGCTCGCTGCCATTCCGCAATCGATCGCGGCCAGCGCCGCGGCGACGGAGGCCGCCATCGCGTCCGTCGGGCGGCGTGGGCGGCGGGGCCGCCACGCGCGCCATGGGCGCCAGAGCGCCAGCTTCGCGGTCGCCGGGGCGGAGACCCGCTCGTATCGCCGTCATCGCCGCCGGCGCTGAGGGGATCAGCCCACGTTGAGCCGGCGTCCCCGGTTCCAGGCGAGGAACGGGACGCCCGAGAGCAGGGCCGAGAGGGCTGCTTCCGTCTGGTGATGCCCGTTCACCGAGACGCGCGGCAGCGCGTGCAGGTGCGCCGCATGTGCCGCGAAGAGGTGGCCCGGACGGGTCGTCACCGCGGTGGCGAAGCCGAGGTCGCGGGCGAGGCCGAACTCGCGCCCGCCGGCCGAGGTCGGATCGCCCAACGGATACGACAGGTGGATCACGGGGCGGCCCAGTTCCGCTGCGACCCGGGTTCGCCCCTCCGCGATTTCTCGGCGCGCCGTCGCGGCATCGTGCTTGGCCAGCATCGGGTGGCTGATCGTGTGCGCGCCGAAGGTCACGCCCGGATCGCGCCCGAGATCCCGCAATTCAGACCAGGTGAGGCAGAGCTCACCCGCCAGGGTACCTGGTGCGAAGCCGGCCTCCGCACTGAGATCGGCGATCCGCGCGAGGAGGCGTGCCTCCGGCCCGCTCCGAAGGCTGCGGTAGACGGCTTCGAAGGCCCTCGACTTTTCCGCCGCGTCGCGGGCCGGCAGGTCGATCGGGTCGATCCCGTCGACGATCCGGATCCGGTCGAGGCGCCGGATCGCCCGCTCCAGTTCGAGCCACCACAGGCGTCCCCGGCCGCTCGCGAAATCGCTGGTGACGAACAGCGTCCAGGGTGCGTCGTGCCGCCGGAGGATGGGAGCCGCGTGCTCGGCGTTGTCCCGGTAGCCGTCATCGAAGGTCAGGACCACGAAGGGGCGGCCTCCCCTCGCGAGGCGCCCGGGCAAGGCGTCGAGGCCGATGATTTCGAAGCCGCGCGCCCGCACCAGGCGGAGGGTCCGATCGAGGAAGTCCGGGGTGATCGTCAGCAGGCTGTTGGGTGCATAGGCGCCCGGCGCACCGGGGCGGACGTGGTGGAAGGTCAGGACGACGCCGCGCCCCCGGGCGACCGGGCCGAGCCAGAGGTCGGCGCGGCTTGCCGCGATGGCGCGAAAACCCGCCGCGAAGAGGCGGTGGCGGCGGCTCAGGGCGGGGGTGTCGAGAGACGACATGGTGAATCCCTCAGGGCAGGCCGATAGCCAAGCACGCGGTCCGGCAAGGTTTCGTTACCCACGCGGGCAGAGACCCGGCCTCGGCCCGGCCCGTGTCACCCGCCGGTTAAGGCCTCGGGTTCCATGACGGGGCGGGCGATTCGGCGGAGACCGCTCCGCCGGCCACCAGGAATGACGGCATGGCTGCACTTGCTCACGGAAGGACCGAAGCCGGCGCGATGTGTGACCGAGTCCAGGGCGGCCTGAGCGCCGAGATCGTCGAGGACCTCGGGGCCGTCGAGACCCTGTGGCGCGGAATGGAATCCGACCCGGCGGTCCTGGCGACACCCTACCAGCGCTTCGATTGGGTTGCGGCCTATGCGCGGAGCGCGCCCGAGGCCACCCTGCGCATCGTCGTGCTGCGGGACGCGTCCGGGCGGCCGCGCGTGCTCCTGCCCCTGGTCGTCGCCCGCGAGGGCGGGATGCTGGTGGCCCGCGTGGTCGGCGCCAAGCATGCCAACTACCACATGCCCCTCTTCGCCTCCCGGGAGGCCGCTGCGATGCGGCCCGAGGATCTCATCGAACCGCTTCGCCTGCTCGGCCGTGATGCGGGCATCGACGTCTACGCCCTCTCGCACCAGCCACGCTTCTGGGACGGGGCCGCCAACCCGATGTCGTTCCGGGCCGAGCCCGCGCCGAGCGACGCCTACGGGCTGATCCTCGGCCCCGATCCGGATTCGACGGTCAAGCGCGTCTTCAGCAGCGACGCGCGCAAGAAGCTGCGTTCGAAGGAGAAGAAGCTCGTCGAAGCCTTCGGCCCGGTGGCGTGCCGGCGGGCCACGACGGCCGAGGAGGTCGAGCGCTACCTCGCCGCCTTCTACGCGCAGAAGGCCGGTCGTCTCGCCGCCATGGGACTCGCCAACCCCTATGCCGACGCAGCGGTGCGCGATTTCCTGGCGCGGGGCGCCGCGCTCGACGGGGGCACGCCCGCCATCGAGGTGACGGCCCTGGTCGCGAGCCAGACAGGCCGCGTCTTCGCTGTGTTCGCCGGTGCCGTGGATGCGCAGCGCTACAGCGGCATGATGACCTCGTTCGACAGCGATCCGGCGGTCAGCCGTTCGAGCCCCGGCGACATCCTGCTCCATCACCTCATCGCCGATCAGACCGCCCGCGGTCGCCGCGCGTTCGACCTCGGTGTCGGCGAGGCCCGCTACAAGGCGAATATCTGCGACGAGACCATCGAACTCGGGGAGGTCACCATCCCGGTGACCCTGCGGGGCCACCTGTTTGCCCTGAAGGCGGTCGTCACGGCCCGTCTGAAGCGCCGGATCAAGCGCGATCCGCGCCTGATGGGGCTGGCGATGCGCCTGCGCCGACGGGTGGCCGGGCCGGGCGAGTAGCCGGTCGCGGCGCGATCGCGCCGGGACGATGGGAAAGCGATCAGGCCGCCGAGAGGCGCAGCGGCATGTCCTCGTCCGACGCGTAGGCCGGCTTGCGAGACTGGAGGGTACCGGCCACGCGATCCTGAGCCACGAGGACCTGCCCGGCTCCAGAGGCTTCGGCGAGGCCGTAGAGTTGCACGAGCTCGGCATCCTCCGGATCTCGGTCGGAGGCGATCACCACGCAGGCCATGTGCGGACCCGCCGTCGCCAGGATCTCGCGGGCGATCCGGGTCCGAGGTGCGCCGAGGCGGCACACCACCCAGTCGTAGGTTTCCGCCAGCGCATCGAGGGTGATCGCGAGCGCCTGGGGCTCCTCCACCAGGATCCCGGCACTGATAAAGCCGCGCGAGATGGCATGTAGGGGCGAGCCGGGAATCGACTGGATGACGTCGAGGAAGTCGGCCTCGCCCGCCACCAGGTCCGTGAGGCCTGCCTCTTCCTCGCTGCAGGCGGGGCCGTTGAGGTCGAGCACCACGGCGGTTGCGCCGGCGGCCAGGGTTCCGCCGAGGTTCACCGCGAGGCCGGGGGTGCCCCGGCCGGCGGGAACGGTCTCGACGATGAGGATCGTGCGACCGGCCTTCCCGTCCGGAATCGACCCGGTGCGAAGACGGGCGATCAGGTCATCGAGGTCGTAGGCTTCCGCCGCATCGCGGCCGCGCGTGCGGTTGCCGGCCGAAGTTCTGAGCTCACCGTGCTCCGCCGTCGCGCCCATCTCCATGCCTGTGGCCGTGGCGACCCGGGGCGTCGCGGCCGGGATCTCCGCCTGGCGCGCGAGGGCGAGGGAAGCCTCGGGAAAGACGAAGGGCTGGCTGGAGGCCTGAGGACGGGCGATGTCCGCATCGGCCTCGTCACGCCGGCGCCGGCCCGAACCGTCGGGATCGCGCAGGAGATGGTGGGCAATGACACCGCCCATGGAGAACAGCAGCCCCAGCACGGCGGCGAGGAGGACGATCGGCAGCTTCTTGGGGAACGAGGGGGTCTCGGGCGTTATCGCGCGGGAGACCACGCGGGCATCGGCCGGGGTGGCGTTCTCGGCGTCGCGAGCCGACGCCTCCCGGTAGCGCGAGAGGTAGGATTCGAGCTGTTCGCGCTGCGCCTTGGCCTCGCGCTCCAGGGCCCGCAACTGGACCTCGCTGGAATTGCCCTTCGAGACGACGTCGCGCTGCGCGTCGACGGCCGCGCCCAGGCTCTCGACCCGCGCCTCGGCGATGCGGGCATCGTTCTCCAGGGTGCGGACCACCCGCTCGGCGGTGGCCTTGATCTGGGCGTCGAGGTCGGAGATCTGCGCCGTCAGTTCCTTGATCCGAGGATGGGCGGGGAGCAGAGTCCGGGATTCGAGGGCCAACTGGTTGCGCAGGGTGATGCGCTGTTCGACGGTGCGGCGGATGATTTCGTTGTTGGCGACATCCGGGATCTCGAAGGCCCGACCGTCCTTGATCATCTCCTTGATCAGCTTGGCCCGGCCGGCGAGGTCCGCCTTGGCGGTGCGGGCCTGGGAGAGCTGGGTCGACAATTCCCCGAGCTGCTGGGCGCCGAGCGGCTGGCCGGCCGCTCCGCCCGTGGCGATGAGGCCGTTCCTGGCCCGGTAGGTTTCGACCTTGGCCTCGGCCTCGGCCACGCGGGTGCGCAGGGTCTCGATGTTGCCGCCGAGCCAGGTCGAGGCATAGCGGGCGGTGTCGGTCCTGGCCGCATCGAGGGACGCGATGTAGAGTTCCGCGATGGTGTTGGCCGCCTGCGCCGCGAGGTGCGGGTCCCGGGAGCGGAACTCCACCGTGAGGATGCGCGACTTGCCCGCCGGGAACACGGTCAGGCGGTCGAAATAGGTCTCCAGCATCCGCTCCTCGGGCGGGCGCTCCATTGGGTTCTTGGCGAGCCCGATCATCATCAGGGCGCGCTGGATCGGGCCGATGCCGGCGACGCTCGGGTCGAACTCCGCGTTGCCGGCGAGCGACAGACGTCGGATCGCCTCGCGCGCCAGATCGCGGGACATCACCACCTGCACCTGGCTGGCCACCGCCTGCTCGTCGATGGGCTGGGGCTGCTCGCCGCGCTCCTGGGCGCTGCGAGTGAAGGACGTGTCCCGGCTCTCGAGGAGGATCTTCGCCTCGCCGGTGTAGCGCGGCGGCACGATCTGCACGAAGGCGACGGCGCCGATGGTAGCCAGCGCGGTCGGGATCACGATCCACCGCCACGACCGGCGCAGCAGACCGGCAAGGTGCGTCAGCCCGAGACCTTCGCCCGGGGCGGGCGTCGGTGCTGCGTCTGGCTGGAACGGCGAGGAGCGGGGCATGGCTCGATCTTCACGCAAGGCAAGGATGCCGACCGCGAGAATGCCGGCTCGCGGATGATTAGAGCGCGTTAAGATTGACCGGACGTTAAGAAGCGGGGTGCCGATGCCTCGCGACCGCGGAGCGTCAGTCTTCGTTAACCATATGGCCGTAGGTCTCGCACCACATATTCCTCACGGCGGCGGTGTTGATGAACCGGCGATCACTTCTCATAGCTCTCTCGTCGAGCCTCGCGCTCGGCGGGTGCCTGCGCCCGGATTTCCGGACGGATCAGCTCGACGCCACGGGGACCGGCTCCATCGGGGCGCGCTACACCCTCTCGGCGGGCGACCGGTTGCGGGTCATCGTCTTCGGGCAGGACAACCTCTCGAACATCTACGCCGTCGATGGGGCCGGCAACATCGCCATGCCGCTCATCGGCCTCGTGAAGGTGGGGGGGCAGCCCACCAGCCAGGCGGCGCGCACGATCGAGACCAAGCTCGCCGCAGGCTTCGTGCGCGAGCCGCACGTCACCGTCGAGGTCGACGCCTATCGGCCGTTCTACATCCTGGGCGAGGTCACGACCTCGGGCCAGTACCCTTACGTCAACGGCATGGCCGTCGAGACCGCGGTGGCGATTGCCGCCGGGTTCGGCCCCCGGGCCGCGCGCGACTACGCGGTGCTCACCCGCGAGGGCCGGGACGGCCTCGTCTCGGGCATCGTGCCGATGACCTATCCCGTTCGCCCGGGCGACACGATCGTGATCAAGGAGCGGTTCTTCTGATCTGATCGGGCGCTTCTTCCGTGAGCGGTTAGGACTCGCCTAACCCCGTCCGCAACTCCCGCGTCCATCCAGGCGCCGGCGCCGTGTCCGTGCGCGCCTCGCGCGGCTGCCTTAACGATCCGCCCATCTCTCCGGCCTCAGGGTCAAGCAACGGCCGAGCGTCCCAGACGCTCGCGCCCCGTCGCTTGGAGTTCCCTGTCGTGCGTGCGTTCGCCCCCGGCCTCACCGATTCGAGCCGCTCCGTCCCAGTCCTGAACGCCGCTGTGGGCGGCCCGACCGAGCAGCGCATCCTGCACGTGTTCCGCGCGCCGGTCGGCGGCCTCTTCCGGCATGTGCTCGATCTCGCTCGCATTCAGGCCTCGACCGGGCATCAGGTCGGCCTCGTCTGCGATGCCTCCACCGGTGGCGAGCGCGCCGCCCGGGCCCTGGCCGACTTGGCGCCCTGTCTCGCGCTGGGCATCACCCGATTGCCGATGCGACGCAATCCGCACCCCTCCGACTTCCTCACCCTACGTGCCGTCTCGCGCCATGCCGAGGCGGTCGGCGCGACGGTGCTCCATGGCCACGGCGCCAAGGGCGGCGTCTATGCCCGCCTCGCGGTGGTACGGGGCGTGGATCCGATCCGCGCCTACACCCCTCACGGGGGCAGCTACAACTACAAGCCCGGCACCCTGAGCCATCGCCTCTACATGAGCATCGAGCGGGGTCTCGCCCTGCGAACGGACGTGTTCCTCTTCGAGAGCGAGTACGTGGCCGGCCGGCACCGGGCCTATGCGGGCGACCCGTACCGCATCACCCGTATCGTCCATAACGGGATCGCCGATGCCGAATTCGCCCCCGTGATCCCGGCCGAGGACCGCTACGACCTGCTCTATATCGGCGAGTTGCGCGACGCGAAGGGCGTGCCCTTCCTCCTCGATGCGCTCCTGCGCCTGCGCGCCGCGGGATATCCCTTGCGCCTCCTCATGGTGGGCTCGGGCCCCGATGCGGACCTCCTCGCCGCCCGCGTGGTGGAGATGGGGCTCGGCGAAGCGGTGGCGTTCGAGCCGCCCCAGGCGATCCGCGCGGTGCTGGCCCGCGGGCGCATCATGGTGGTGCCGTCGCTCGCCGAATCCCTGCCTTACGTGGTGCTCGAAGCCGCCGCCGCCTGCCAGCCCCTGGTCGCGACCAACGTGGGCGGGATCCCTGAGATCTTCGGACCTGCCGCCTCTCAGCTCGTCCCATCCCGCGACGGGAAGGCGCTCGCCGACGCCATCACGAAGATCCTCGATGCGGATCCCGAAACCACCCGCCTGCGCTTCGAAGCGCTCGCGGCCTCGGTCAAGGCGCGCTTCTCGATGACACGGATGGGTTCCGACGTGCTCTCCGGCTACGCCGCGGCCCTGCGCGCCCGGGCCGAGGCTGCCCGCCCGGCGATCGCCTCGACGATGCCGTGACCGGTTCCCGCCCCAACCCCTCGATCCGTGCGTGCCTGAAACCCGGAAGCCTGCCATGAGCGCCTTCGATGTCCGTGACCTGCTGGATGCGGCCGAGCGAACCGGCCAAGCGACCGCCCTGCCCCTCGCCGGGAGCCCGGCGCACACCCCGCCGGCCCTCCTGTCGCCGGTGGTGCTGGCCGGCTGCGTCCGGGTCGCCGAATTCCTGCTGATCGCCCTGACCGGCGTCGGAATCCATCAGGCCGAACTCGCCGGGATCGTGCCGCTCGCGCCCCAGTACCTCGTGGCCACGCTCGGTGCCGCAGCGCTCGCGGTGTTCCTGATCCAGGCCGGGGGCGCCTATCGGATCACGGCCCTGCGCACGCTGAAGAGCTCGATGCTGCGCCTGGCCGGGGCCTGGGCCCTCGCCTTCCTGATCGTCGCCACCGTCATGGTCTTTGCCAAGATCGCGGATCACTATTCCCGCATCTGGCTCGCGAGCTTTTTCGCCGGCGGGCTCGCCGCCCTCATGGTCGAGCGCTCCGCCGTGGCGTGGCTCATCGCGACGCAGATGCAGCGGGGCCATTTCGATCGGCGAACCGCCATCGTCGGCGGCGGAGTCGTGGCCGAGGAACTGATCCGGGCGCTGGACGCGCAAACCGATTCCGGTGTCCGCATCGTCGGCGTGTTCGACGATCGCGGCGACACCCGCTCCGACACCGTGGTGGCCGGCTACCCGAAGCTCGGCACCGTGAGCGACCTCGTCGCCTATGCCCGCAACACGCGCATCGACCTCATCATCGTCACGATCCCCATCAGTGCCGAGGACCGCATCCTGCAGATGCTGGCCAAGCTCTGGGTCCTGCCGATCGACATCCGCCTCTCGGCGCAGGCCTCGAAGCTCCGCCTGCGCCCCCGTGCCTATTCCTATCTCGGAAGCGTGCCGGTGCTCGACGTCTTCGACAAGCCGATGGCCGACTGGGACATCGTGACCAAGAGCGTCTTCGACCGCGTGGTCGGCCTGGCGATGCTACTCGCCCTGTCCCCTGTCATGCTCGGTGTCGCGCTTGCCGTGCGCCTGACCTCGCCGGGGCCGGTGCTGTTCCGCCAGAAGCGCTATGGCTTCAACAACGAGCTGATCGAAGTCTTCAAGTTCCGCTCCATGTACGTCAACCAGAGCGATGCCGGCGCGGCCAAGCTGGTGACCCGCGACGATCCCCGCGTCACGCCCGTGGGCCGGTTCATCCGCAAGACCTCGCTCGACGAGCTGCCGCAGCTCTTCAACGTCATCAAGGGCGAACTCTCCCTGGTCGGCCCCCGGCCCCACGCTCTCCAGGCCAAGGCCGCCAACACCCTCTACGATCAGGTCGTGGACGGCTACTTCGCCCGCCACAGGGTCAAACCCGGCATCACCGGCTGGGCCCAGGTCAACGGCTGGCGCGGCGAAACCGATACCAGCGACAAGATCCAGAAGCGCGTCGACCACGACCTGCATTACATCGAGAACTGGTCGATCCTCTTCGACATCCGGATCATGCTCTCGACCCCCGTCTCGCTGTTCCGGACCAAGAATGCTTACTGATCGGCTTCGGCGGCCCGCCTGAGCTGCCAGCAAACAAGTGCTCCCGACATGGAAAGGGCCGCGTCCGGGGATGGACGCGGCCCTTTCCATGTCGATATCCGGCCCGTGAGGAGGGCAGGTCTGCTCGGGCCTACGGCAGGGCGCCGGCCTTCTTCTTGGCCTCGGTCATCGTGTCCTCGCAGCCCTTCATGTCGCCGGCCTTGTCCTGCGCGCGGGCCTTCTTGATCAGGTCGCGCGCTTCCGAGACGCCACCGGCGCTGGCCGTCGTCGACGGATCGGTCGGCTTCACCTTCGGCGGCTGGGCGAGGGCCTTGTCCGAGTGCGAAGAGGTCGGGCCTCCGGGCGGCTCCTTGCCGGTGACCTGCTCGGCACCCGCGCTGTCGAGGCGACGCTCGATCGTGGCGATCTGCTCCGCGCATGAGGAGGCGAGGACGGGGCCAGCGGCGCCGAGCATCACGAGGGCGGCCGGCAGGACGAGTCTGATCCGTATCATGGGCTCTCCGAAGGGGCGGCTGCCCTCGGGGGACAGCCTGTTTCAGCAGGGTCGCCAGAGAAGCGCCGGCGGGTGAAGAGAGTTCCTTCGCATCGAGGGTCCCCCGGTATCCGGGTCTGCGGCTTTAAAGCGCGTGGCCGCAACGGCGAGATATTCCTTCCTGCCGAGGGGGGATCGCCGTCCGGGTCGGCAGCCTTGGGTTCGGCCGCCGTGAGGCGGGCGTTCGGATTCCTTCGCATCCGGCGGGCTGCCCCTGTCGAGGTCGAAGGCAGCGACATCGGCAGCGATGACGGCGGACAGGAGAGACGACATGGATGCACATTCCGCTTCGTGAGGGCAGGTCGCCGACCGTCTCACCGAACAGCCCCCTGACGAACGAAGAGCGGCGCGGATCCTGGGATCCGCGCCGCTCTTGTTGGTCATTTGCCGGTGCGTCTGTCCGACCCCGCCGGACTCGGTTGCCGGGGGAGTTTGCGCCGGGGGCTTGGTGTTGGGGGCTTGGCGCCGCGCGGATCGAACGGAAACCCGATCAGTACTTGCGGATGATCGGCTCGGCCATCGGCACGGGGTCCGGACCGAAGGCGTAGCGCAGGCCGCCATAGATCGACAGCGGTTGAGCGAGCGTCGTCGTGCGCACGTCGCTGACCGGGTAGCGGTTGGCGACGAGACCCGGCTCGAAGAAGGTGCCGAACGTGGTGTAGCGGTTGTTGGTGAGGTTGGTGATCAGGCCGAAGACCTGGAGGTTCGGCGTGATCTGGTAGCTCGTGTTGAGACCCAGCACGTAGTACGGGGGCAGCTTGCGGTTGAGGTTCGACTCATCGCCTCGGAAGTAGGACGAGGAGAAGGCCTGCAGGTTCATGCCGAACCGCCAGCCCGGCAGGACCGTGTACTCGAAGCCGACCTTGAACTGATGGTTGGGGATCAGGGGGACCTGCTTGCGGGGCGTCACCAGGATCTCTCCCGGGTTGCCGTCAGCGTCCTCCGTGGCGAAGGGGTTGTTCGGCGAGGATAGGGTTCCCGTGAACCGGAAGGTCGCGTCGATCAGGGCATAG
This sequence comes from Methylobacterium sp. FF17, assembly GCF_025813715.1. Taxonomy (NCBI): domain Bacteria; kingdom Pseudomonadati; phylum Pseudomonadota; class Alphaproteobacteria; order Hyphomicrobiales; family Methylobacteriaceae; genus Methylobacterium; species Methylobacterium flocculans. The sequence continues at coordinate 4,394,402 of NZ_CP107532.1, read as the reverse complement.
TTCGCGTAGACCGAGAGGTCGCCGCGGCTGTACTCGCCGCCGACCTCGATGCCCTGGCGCCGGGTTGCCGGAACGTTGACGAAGTAGCCGCGCGCCGCATTGCCGGGGGTCGCGAGCTGCAGGATGTCGTTGGTGAGGTCGTTGCGGAAGGCGCTGACCTTATAGGTGAGCAGACCGCCGTCATAGAAGTTCGGGATCGCGCCCCGGATGCCGACCTCGTAGTTCTGGGCGGTGACTTGCTTCAGCGGCGGGTCGGCGACCAACGAGTTCGGCAGGAGGCAGGGCCGCTCGGGATTCGCGCAGGCCAGTTCCAGCGGGGTCGGGGCGCGATTCGACTCGGAGTAGCTGCCGAAGAGCGAGAGGCCGGGCGTGAACCGATAGGTCAGGCCCGCCAGCGGGTTCACCTTCGTGAAGTAGTGCGTGCCGTTGACGTCCGGCGAGAAGCCGGTCTGGTCGGTGGTGGAGACGCGCGCGAAGTTCAGGCGGGCACCCGCCGTGAGCGAGAGCGCGTCGGTGAGGTCGATCGTATCCGTGGCGTAAACGCCCATGTAGAGGTTCGAGCCGATCACCGAACTCGGTGCGATACCGAGCGCGGCGTCCGTGCGCAGTTGGTTGGCGCCGAGACCTGGGACCAATCCATAGGTCGGGTTGTTCGGGTTCGTGGTGACGGACAGGTCGGGGTTGATGATGCCCAGCGTGCTCGACGACTTGTAGCTGTAATCCGCGACATCGATGCTGCCGCCGACGACGAAGCTGTTGCCGAAGCCGAAGATCCGGTCGCGGTTGGCGGCCTGGAGCGAGCCCCCGTAACCGGTCGCTTCCGTCCGTGTCACGTCGAGCGTCCCGTAGGGGACGCCGCGCGTGAGTCCGGCCTCGCGCGTGAACGGGATCAACTGCCCGTTGGCGCCGCGGATTCGGAGCTGATCGGACGTCACGCTTTCGGGGAAACCGTCATCGTCGAAGCGCAGGGCGTTGGGCGTCGTGCAGGAATTGCCGCAACGCTCGAACTCGGCGTCGTTGCCGTCGATGTATTGCTGGCTGAAGCGGCGGAAATAGGCGTTGCCGGCGAGATCCCAGGTCGGCGAGATGTCGACCCGGCCGGTGAGCTGCAGGGTTCCGAGTTGGGTGGTGGTGGTCTGCGGATAGGTGAAGATCGCCCGCGGATCGGCATGGGTGAAGTCGACCGGCGTCGCGGCGGCGGCACCGAAGAACGTCCGGGCGAAGTTCCCGATCAGGTGGAACTCGGAATCGGGGGTGCGGTAGCCGAGGTCGGTGTAGATGCGGCCGATCGTGCTGGGCGACTGGAAGCGCCAGCCCCGGTCGTTGAGGCCGTCGCCGTTGAAGTAGAAGCTCCACGGCCCGATCATCTTGCCGTATTCGAGGCCGCCGGCCACGCGGCCATCCGAACCGCCGAGCGCGGTAACCTCGGCCCCCTGCCAGGTGAAGCCGTTCTTCATCTGGATGTTGATCGCCCCGCCCAGGGCGTTGAGGCCGAAGACCGGGTTGCTCGTGACCACGTCGATGCGCTGGATCGCCGAGGGCGGAATTAGGTCGAGGTTGACCGTGTCGCCGAACGCTTCGTTGATGCGCACGCCGTTCTGGTACACGGCCAGGCCCTGGGGCACGCCAGTCACCGGCGAGGCCTGGAAGCCGCGATAGTTGATGTCGAGGCGGTTGTTGTTGCCCTGCGAGTCGGACAGGTTGAGGCCCGGTGTCCGACGCGCCAGCGTGGCGACCGCATTGAAGGTGCCGCGATCGATGTCGAGATCGGCCGCCGTGACCGTCTCGACGGTGCTCGGGATCTTGTAGAGGGGCTGCGCACCGCCGCGCAGGCGCGGCTCGGCCGACACCGGAACCTGACCGAAGGGCGCCGTCACGACGGGATCACGGCTGAGCGAGCTTCCCCCCGCGCCGACAGGGGTGGTCGCCACGACGCTGAGTTCGCTCAAGCTCACCGCCTGCTGCCCGCCCGCGCCCTGTGCCAGGGCGGCACCCGGCACCAAAGCCACAGAAAAGAGCAGGCTGCCTCGCAGCGTCCGCTTCGTCATCCCCAGACCCTCGATCTTCCGCCCCTCGTTCTCGGGGGCTTGTCGAATGCATCCTTGCGAGGATCGTCATTGAACGACAATCGGGGACCGGCACATATTCAGCGTTGGAGCCCTATCGCATCAATCTTCGTCTGCCGTCGTGGCGCAGCAGCAACATTTTATCGCTTTATTTCAGGGACTTAAGGACGTTCCGGCAAGCGGTTCGGGATAAAGTGGCAATGCCTTTCCGGGTGCTGAGCCGGTTCGCGCGGGCAGGCCGACACTTCAGTGAAGCGAGATTTCTGCTGCGACGCCGGGGCTCGCCGTACTGGGAGCCCCTTGCGCCTAGCCCGCCTAGAGCCGGGCCTGGATGCGGCGGGCGACCTCGCCGAGGCGCTGTTCCAGCAGGGTGGGCACCTCGCAGACATAAGTCAGGGACTGGCTGCGCTCCTGGAAGATGCGCCGGTCCCAGGTGAACTTGGTCTCCAACTCCGAGGCGTCCTTGGGAATGTCGCGGGCATCCTGCGCGCTCGGCGCGTCCTTGGTGGCGCTGATCTGGTCGGCCTCCTCGCGGATACGCTCGGCCATGCGGCGCTGACCCTGTGCGTAGCGGCCGATGCCCGCGATGACCTTGCTGCGCTCACCGTTGATGACCTCAAACACGCCGGCGAAGACGCGGGTGAGGCGCTTCTCCTTCTCGGCGCCCGCCTTGGCCACGAAATCGTCGAGGAGCGGGTCGACCTCCGACAGGGCGGTGCGGCGCGAGGCGATCTTCTGGGCAAGGGCCGCGGCCTCGAAATCGTCGCCCCAGGGGCCAGCGGCCTCAAGATCCGGCCCGGTCCAGACTGTGCCGGGGCTCAAGGTCGAGACCTTGCGCTGGACGCAGGGCCAATCGGGATCGCCCTTGGGCTGGGCGAGGGCTGGGCCGGCACCGAGGCCGAGGAGGGCGAGGCCCGCGAGCGCACGGGCGGGGTTCAGGGACAGGACCATCAGGCGTTATCTCCGGCCGGGCCACCGCGCCGGGCCATGATGCCACGGCCGGGATCGTAGGCGACGACGGCGAGGGTGAAGAAGGCGAGGGTGGTGCCCACGACCACCGCGCAGGCGATTGGCGCGAACTGCCCGTAGAGGGCGAAGCGCACGAGTTGCACAGCGTGGGAGAAGGGGTTGAGCTGGCAGATCCAGTACAGCGTTTCTGAGGATTCGCGGATCCGCCAGAGCGGATAGAGCGCGGACGAGGCGAAGAACATCGGGAAGATCACGAAGTTCATCACGCTGGCGAAATTCTCGAGCTGCTTGACCATGGAGGACAGGAGCAGCCCGATGGCGCCGAGCATCAGCCCCGAGGCGATGAAGGCCGGCAGCGCCGCGAGGTAGCCGAGCGCCGGGATGTCGAGTTCCCAGAACCAGGCGATCGCGAGGAACGCGTAGGCCTGCACCACCGAGACGGTGACGCCCGCGACGAGCTTTGCCAGCAGCAGCAGCCAGCGCGGATAGGGGCTGGTCAGCAGCACCTTCATGGAGCCGACCTCGCGGTCGTAGACCATCGAGAGCGAGGATTGCATGCCGTTGAAGAGCTGGATCATCACCGCGAGGCCGGGCACCACGTAGACCTCGTAGAGCACGTAGGTCTGGTAGGGCGGCTCGATGGAGACGCCGAGGGTGTTGCGGAAGCCCGCCGCGAAGATGAACAGCCAGACGAGGGGGCGCACCAGGGCCGAGAAGAAGCGCTCCTTCTGGTTGAAGAAGCGCAGCAATTCACGACGCACGATGCCGCCGAGGCAGATCAGGTAGCCGATCGCATCGAGACGCCCGAGATGGGGCACCGCCGCCTCCGCCGGGGCGGCGCCGAGCGGGCGCGGGGTCGCGCCGGTGGTCGGATGCGTGCTCATGCAGCCTGCCGTGCGGGTTCGGCAACGAGGCGGCGGAAGGCCGCCTCCAGGGTCTCGTCGCCCCGCGCGATGGATCCGGCGGTTCCGCGGGCGACGATGCGGCCCCGGTGCAGCACGACCGCGTCGTCGCCTGGGTCGATCTCCTCGAAGATGTGCGTGGCCCAGAGCACCGACAATCCCTCCTCCCGCACCAGGGCGCGGACGATGGCGACGATGTCGGCACGCGATTCGAGGTCGAGGCCGACGGTGGGCTCGTCGAGGAGCAGGAGGCGGGGTTCGTGGACCAGGGAGCGCGCGATCTCGATGCGGCGGGCCTGCCCGCCCGAGAGGGTCCGGACCTTGTCGTCGCGCCGGTCGGCGAGGCCCACGCGGTCGAGGAGCGCGGCGATCCGCGCCTTGGCGGCGCGGCGGGCGATGCCGTGCAGGCTGGCGTGGTACAGGAGGTTCTGCGCCACGGTGAGGTCGGTATCGAGGGTTCGGGCCTGGAACACCACGCCGAGACGGGCCAGCGCCCGGCTCGGTTCCCGGTCGAGGGCGTGGCCGAGGATCGAGACCCGGCCGTCCTGGTTCGAATAGAGCCGGGTGATCACCGAGAACAGGGTTGTCTTGCCGGCCCCGTTCGGTCCGAGCAGGGCGGTGAACCGCCCCCGCGCCACGGTGAGCGAGACGTCCGACAGGGCGGCCCGCGCGCCGAAGCGATGGCTGACATTGGCGACTTCGAGGGCAGCGCTCATGGCTTGAGCGCCCGGCGGGCATCGCCCACCGCGTCCAGGCACTCGTCGAACTCGCCCTCTCCCAACTCCCGCTCGGCCACCCGCAGGGCCTTCTTCAGCTTGGGCAGGGCCGTCTCCGGGGCAGGCTTGGCGAGTTCGGCCCGGATCATCGCGATCCCGTCGAGGCAGGCGGCCTTGTCGTCGGCCCGGGCCGGGGACATCGCCACCAAGGTGGCGAGGGCGAGGAGGCTCACGCGCATCGAACCGCTCCTACTTCACGATGAACTTGCCGGTCATGCCCTTGGACTCGAGGCCATGCACGGACCAGGCATATTCGCCGGGCTTGATGGTCACGAACTCGATGGCGATCTCGCCGGGATCATCGAATTCGAGGTGGTCCGGCGGCCCGCTGCCGTGGATCTCCAAGTGCTGGATAACGATCTGGTTGAACCAGACGTTGCGGAAGAACTCGGTGGCGTAGAACTTGTACTCCTGACGGCCCTTGGCGACGATGCGCAGCCGGTAGGCCTTGCCGGATTCGAGTTCGATCTCCCGGTTCTCCACGACGAAGTCGTTGCCCTCCTCGTTGCCGAGCACGAGGTCGGGCAGGTTCTGGCGCTTCTTCGTCAGGTCGAGGGCGTAGGCCGTTCCCGTGGCCAGAACGGCCACCAGGGCGAGCGCGGTGAGCCGCATCGTCCGCTTCATGTCGTCATCCTCCCGTTCGCCGCCCTGGGGCGGTGCCGCCGTGGGGCGGTCGTCGCTTTCGATCTCGTGGGGCCCTCCGCCCCCTTGTGGGGCGGAGTCGGAGGTGGGGGTGGTCGGGCGGCCCTCAAGGTGCGGAGGCCGGCGGAACCACCCCCACTCCGAACCTCTCCTCACAAGCCGGACGGATCACGGGCTTGCCCGAGATCCGCTGGGGAGAGGAACGCGCCTAGTTCGGCGAGACCGCGACGCCCCAGGGCAGCAGCCCCACGGGAATGCTCTTCACCACCTTCTCGGCCGCCACATCGACCACCGAGATGTCGTTGGAGGAGCCGTTGGTGGAGAACAGCAGCTTCTGGTCCGGCGTGAAGGCGAGCTGCCAGACGCGCTGGCCCACGGGCAGGTACTTCTCCACCGCGTAGGATTTCGCGTCGATCACCGCGATGCGGTTGGCGGGCCCGAGGGCCACGAAGGCCTTGGCGCCATCCTTGGTGATGCGGATGCCGACGGGCTGGATCGCCTCGTCGTTCACGCTCGGAATCTTGAAGGTGATCTTCTTGACCACGCGGCGCGCGGCCACGTCGATCACGCTGATGGTGCCGCCGACCTCCGCCGAGACCCAGAGGAACTTTCCGTCCGCCGTAAACTCGGCAAAGCGCGGGCGGGCATCCACCAGCACGTTGTCGATCACCGCGAAGGTCGTGGTGTCGATGAAGTGGGCCATGTTGGTGGTCTCGGAGGTGTTCACCAGGATCCTGCCGTCCGGTGACAGGCCCATCCCCTCGGGCTCGACGCCCACCGGCACCTCGGCCATGACCTTGTTCTTCTCGATGTCGATGACCGTGACCTGGCTGTCGTCCTCGTTGGCGACGTAGAGCAGGTTGCCGGTCGGTCCGAGGATGAACTGCTCGGGGTCGGGGCCCGAGCGCAGGGAGCGCACCACCTTGCCGGTTGCGGAGTCGAGCACATCGATGCGGTCGTCGTCGCTGGCGCAGACGAACAGTTCCTTGCCGTCCTTGCTGGTGGTGACGCCCCGCGGACGCCGGCCGACCTTCCAGGTCCCGGTCACGGCGAGCGTCTCGGTGTCGATGACGCTGACCGAGTTGCCCTTCTCGTTCGTGACATAGACCGTGTAGGCCTGCGCCTGCGCGGCACCGAGCGTCGTTCCGGCGAGCATCGCCAGCGTCAGCATCGTTCCGGACGCGCCTGCCCTGAAGCCGCGGCTCATGGGGTTCCTCCTCGGGGCCATCGCTGTCTCGTGCGCGATTGGATGGGCGTTACTATAGTGCAGCCCCGTCTCACGGGGAGCGCGCGACTGCAAGCGGGCGGGGGACCGTGTTGCCGCAGGTGATCCGGCCGAGCCGGACCTCGCGCGAACGTGACGGGGTCAGTCGGGAAACTTGCAGGCGGTTTCCGGCAGGTCGATGCCGAGGGTGTCCAGGGGCGTTCGCTGGTGGGTGAAACCCTGCTCGGGTGCGACCGAGACCATGGCTTTAGGCTGCACCACGATGACCGGCTGGCGCAGCTGATGGTCCCAGGGACGATAGGTCAGCGACACGCCCTTGTAGGCCGGCAGGCTGAAGGCCGGATCGGCGAAGAAGGGGGCGAGCACACCCGGATCGGCCGTCCGTTTCTGCGTGGCGGCCTCGCCCACCGAGCGCACCGCCGCCCAAGCCTGGTAGTCGAGGGGGCGCATCAGCCGCCCCGACTGGCGCCGGAACCGGTTCTGGGCCTGGGCCGCGCCCCAAGTCTCCAGGGTCGGATGCCAGGTCGCGGCGATGAGCCCCTGCGTACCGGCCACCGGACGCGGATCGACGGTCCGGAAGGGGACGTAGTCGCCCCAGTCTCCCGCCTCGTCCGCCACGACGGCGATGTCGTAGTCGAGCCCCCGCGTGAAGACCATCGCCTCGGAACGGGTCGGCGTGTCGCCGCGCGCCTTGGCAAGGGGCCCGAAGGTCCAGGGCTTCTCCGCGTTGATCTTCAGGGCGAATTTTTTGGCGGAGTTCCGGAAGGCGTCCGCGTAGAGCCGGTCGTTCTCCCCCGGCCCGACGATGAGGAACATCTTGCGCCAGCGCATCAGGGTGAAGAATTGCGCCAGGGCATCGGTCTGCATCGCCCGGCTGGGGATGACGTGGAACACGTTGCGCCGGCAATCGGCCCCGCGCAGGCGGTCGTCGGGAGCCGCGACGTTGAAGACCGTGACGCCCTGCCCCTTCACCGCATCCGCGACGGCGAGCAGGTCGGCGGCCGGCAGTGCCACCACGAGGTAGCGGATGCCCCGCCCGGCGAGGTCGCGGGCCGCTTCGCCGGCGGATTTTTCGCCCGCGAGGGCGACCTCCTCGAGCAGGTAGGTCTGCCTGGTGAAGCGGCCGGTGTTGTTGTTGTCCTTGACCGCCATCCGCGCGCCCGCCACGCCCTCGTCCTCGGGAATTGCCTCCGCGTCGTAGGAGGAGGGCGCGGGCTCGGGCCGATAGATCATCCCGATTCGCGTCTCGCTCGGGGGGATCGCGGCGGGCGGCGCAGCGTCCTGCGCCGAGGCCGGGACGGATCCGCACAGCCCGAGGCCGAGGGCGAGCGGGACGAGGAGGAGGCGCGCGGGATTGGGCATGTGGCGGGCAGGCTAACAACATTGCGCCGGGCCGCTCAATCGCCGAGTCATAAGAGATCCATGAGGATGGGATTGCGAGAGGGCGGCACAGAAACCTCGGGCCGGCCGCGCGCGTCCTGAGTCAGGGGCATGGACGATTGGGGTGGCACGGGACGATTTGCGCGCCACGGCGTTTCCGGGCAGATCTCGCGGATCGGTTGGAAGCGGCGGGATCGTGAGGCCCGCCGGCGCGTTCCCATGGTCCCCTTCGTCACGACCTCCAGCGGAGAGCTTTGCCCATGGCCCCGTCTCCGGTCCGCTTCCGTCTCGGGCTCGGCGCCGCGCTCGCAGCGAGTGTCCTCGCCGCACCGGCCTCCGCCGCGCCGGAAAAGGCTGCGATCTTCGGCGTCGAACTGTTCGATCCCGGCGTTGTCGGCGGGCGGAAAGCCCGGCCGGACGAGGTCCGGCGCCTGGGGCTGGTGACGGATGAGCTGCGCAGGGCGCTCGGCGACAGCGTCGAGCCCGTCGACGTCGCACCCCAGGCGGCCGAGATCGCCAAGCAGGCCCCGCTCTACAAGTGCGACGGCTGTGCCGCCGCCATCGCCAAGACCCTGGGAGCGGAGCTGGCCGTCAGCGGCTATGTCGAGAAGGGCTCCAACCAGATCTTCAATCTCACCGTTACCATCGCGGAGGCCGGCACCGGCAAGGTCATCCGGGGCGGCCGCGTGGTGATCCGCGCGGACACGGATGACACCTGGGCGCACGCCATGCGCTGGGTGGTCAAGAACCGGCTCCTGGCCGAGCCCCTGCCGAACCGCTCCTGACGGCGCGGCGTTACGACATCGAGGATTTGCGTCATCCCACGCGCATGTTCTAGGCCCGGATCCCGGATGCGTGCCGCGAAGCCGAGCCCGAACCGAATTTGCCCCGGCCGCGCCACGACAGGCGCGGCGCTTCCCGACCCGGGCGTCGTCGATGGTCTCCCCGAGACCCCGAGCAACCGAAACCCGTGCTGATGTCCCTGTCCCGCGTTTCCTCGCCCTTCGATCCGGCCGACACCGATCCGCGCCTCCTCGTGAGCGTGCGCGACGCCGACGAGGCGGCGCTCGCTGCCCTTGCGGGCGTCGATCTCATCGATGCCAAGGATCCGTCGCGCGGTGCCCTCGGTGCCCTGTCGCCCGGTCACGTCCGTGCCATCGTGGCGCGGGTGGAGGGGCGTGCCCTCACCAGCGCGGTGGCGGGAGAACCCGATCCGGCCGGGCTCGCGCCCTGCATCGAGGCGATGGCCGACACGGGCGTTGCCTTCGTGAAGGTGGCGGTGCGGCCCGCCTTGACGGGGGACGAACTTGCCCGGGCGGCGTCCGCCGCGCCCGGCCGCCTCATCGCGGTCCTGTTCGCTGAGGATCACCGCACGGACGACCTCGTGCCGCGCCTGAGCCAGGCCGGCTTCCTCGGAGCGATGATCGACACCGCCGGCAAGGACGGGCGCCGGCTCACCGACCACCTGCCTTTGACGGTGCTCGGCGCCTTCGTCGAGGCCTGCCGGTCCCACGGGCTCGTCTCGGGTCTCGCCGGATCGCTGGCGCTTCCGGACATCGATCGCCTGGCCCCCCTCGGCGCGCATTACCTCGGCTTTCGCGGCGGCCTCTGCGCGGCGGGCGACCGCACGCGCGGCCTCGATCCCGCCCGCGTGGCGGAGGCGGTGCGCGTTCTGCGAGCCCGAGCCCGGCAGGACGCCGCCTGATGCGGGCCGCCCCCTCCTCCATGGTCGTCAAGCTCGGCGGCAGCCTTGCCGGAGATGGCGGTCGCCTGCGGGCATGGCTCGCGCACTTGGCGGCGGGCGCGGCAGGGCCCTGCATCCTCGTTCCCGGCGGGGGTGCCCTCGCCGATGCGGTGCGGACGACGCAAGGCGCGCTGGGCTTCTCCGACGCCCTCGCACACCGCCTCGCCCTCGACGCCATGGGCCGCATGGCCGAGGTTTTTCACGCGTTGGAGCCCCGTCTCGTGGTGGCCCCTGATGAGGCCGCCCTCGCGACAACCCTTGCGGCGGGCCGGATCCCGGTCTGGGATCCGGTGGCCCTGAAAGCCGGGCATCCGGACATCCCGGAGACCTGGGACCTCACCTCCGACAGCCTCGCGCTCTGGCTGGCCACCGCCGTCGAGGCGCCGTTGTGCCGCCTCGTGAAATCCGCCGATGCCCCGGCAGGGGCGGACTGGGCCGGGCTAGCCCGGATCGGCCTCGTGGACGCCGCCTTTCCGGCCTTCGCGGCGCGCTATGCCGGGCGCATCGAGATCCTCGGCCCCGGCGCCGACCGCTGGAGGGCCGCCGCGTGAGCAGCCCTGAGCCGCTTCCGCCCGAGCACCTCGTCTTCATCACCGGTCGCATGGCGCGCGCACGCCTCGAAAAGGTCGCCGCCGCCCTGCCCCCGGAGCGCTTCGGGTGGAGCATCGCGGATGCGGGCGTGAAGGTCGCCGCCCTGATGACCGAGGAGATCATCCGCCGCCGGGTCACGATCCCCGAGGGCGCCACGCGCATCGTCCTGCCCGGACGCTGCCGGGCCAACCCCGAGGCGCTCGCCCGACATTTCGGCCTGCCCGTGGAGCGCGGCCCCGACGAGATCGTCGATCTGCCGGCCTATCTCGGCCTCGCCGGGCGCAAGGTGGACCTGTCCCGCCACGATCTGCGCATCTTCTCCGAGATCGTCGATGCCTCGAAGATGACGCCCGAGCAGATCCTGAAGAAGGGACTGGATCTCGCCCGACGCGGCGCCGACGTGATCGACCTCGGCGGCCTTCCCGACACCGACTTTCCGCATCTCGAGGAGTGCGTGCGCCTCCTCAAGGGCGCCGGGCTCAAGGTGAGCGTCGATTCCTTCTCCCTCGACGAGCTGACGCGCGGGGCCAGGGCCGGAGCGGATTACCTCCTCAGCCTCAACGAGCAGACCCTGGACCTGGCCTTCGAGACCGATGCGGTGCCGGTACTGGTGCCGATGCGGCCCGACGACCTGCCCTCCCTCGACCGCGCCATCGAACGCATGGAGCGGGCGGGGCGTCCCTACATGGCCGACCCGATCCTGGAGCCGATCCATTTCGGCTTCGTGGAATCGATCACCCGCTATCATGAGACGCGCCGACGCTGGCCCGGCATCGAGATGATGATGGGTACCGGCAACCTCACGGAACTGACGGAGGCCGACAGCCTCGGCGTCACTGCGCTCCTCGTCGGCATGTGCTCGGAACTCGCCATCCGCAACGTGCTCATCGTCCAGGTTTCGAACCACACCCGCCGCACCGTGGAGGAGCACGACGCCGCCCGCCGGGTGATGTACGCGGCCAAAGCCGACGCCGCCCTGCCCAAGGGCTATGGGCGGAGCCTCCTGGCGCTCCACGACAAGCGGCCCTATGTGCAGACCCCGGATGAGATCGCGGTCCAGGCTGCCGAGGTGAAGGACCCGAACTACCGCATCGCCGTGGCCGAGGACGGCATCCACGTGTTCAACCGCGACGTCCACACGATCGGCACCGACGCGATGGCCTTCTTCCCCGATCTCGATGTCGCGAGCGACGGCGCCCACGCCTTCTACCTCGGGGGCGAACTGATTAAGGCCGAGACGGCCTGGCGGCTGGGCAAGCGCTACGTGCAGGACGAGGCCCTGGCCTGGGGTGCGGCCGCCGATGCCGAGGTGGAGGACACCACCGCCTTCAAGAAGGCCGGACACACGAAGCATTCCGGCCCTGCCGGGGCCGAGACCGCACGCCGCGACGCCACGCCCGCCGAGGCGGACGCCGCCGCGCCCGAAACCACGGGACCCGAGGCTGCGGGCGCGCGCGCCGCTGCGACCTCGGAGGTGCCTTCGGATACGGGTGCCCGCATCGTCTGCGGCAAGCTCGTGCCCGCAGGGAAGGCGTGATCCCGTGCCGCTGATCCTCGAGACCGTCGTGACCACGACCGACCGCGACGGCGCGCTCCACCTGGTGCCGTTCGGCCTGATCCAGGACGGGGCGGACTGGATCCTGGCCCCGTTCCGGCCCTCGCCCACCATCCTCAATCTCGAGGCCAATCCCGTCTTCGCCGCCTCCAGCCCCAGCGACGTGCGGGTGATCGCCGGCGCCGTCACGGGGCGGCGCGACTGGGCCACCCTGCCCTGCGAGCGGATCGCCGGCCGGCGGCTCGCTGAGAGCTTCGGTCATGCCGAGTTCGAGGTGGCGGCGATCGAGGACGATCCCGTGCGACCGCGCTACCGGGGACGGATGGTCCATGCCGCAGCGCACATGCCGTTCATCGGCTACAACCGGGCGCAAGCTGCGGTGCTGGAGGCGGCGATCCTCTCCACCCGGCTGCACATGCTGGAGCCGGATAAGATCCTGACCGAGATGCGCTATCACGCCATCGCGATCGAAAAGACCGCCGGGCCCGCCGAGCGCGAGGCCTGGGACTGGATCGAGGACAAGGTCGCCACGGCACTGGGCCGGCACGACCGCATCCTCGAACGTTCCCCCCCAGCACCGTAGAATGTGCGTTCCCGAGGAGACGAAGACCCGATGAAGTTTCTTACCCTGACGACCGTGGCGGCCTTCGCCCTGGTCTCGTTCGGCGCCCAGGCGCACGGCCCGACCCGCAAGAAGGTCGAGGAGACCGTGGAAATCAATGCGGCCCCCGACAAGGTCTGGGCCGTGATCTCCAACTTCCAGGACATGAGCTGGCTGCCCCCGGTCGAGAAGACCGAAGGCAAAGGCGGGAACGAGGTCAAGGCCACCCGCACCCTGACCCTCAAGGGCGGCGCTACGGTGGACGAAGAGCTGTACAAGTACGCCCCCGACGCCAAGAGCTATTCGTACCGGATCACCAAGGTCGATGTGAAGACCCTGCCGGTGAACGACTACTCCTCCACCATCAAGGTCGAAGACGAGGGTGGCAAATCGAAGGTCTCGTGGAGCGGCGCGTTCTATCGCGGCTACATGAACAACGATCCGCCGCCCGAGCTGAACGACGAAGCCTCTCAGAAGGCCGTGCGCGGCCTCTACCGCACGGGCCTCGACGCCCTGAAGGCCAAGGTCGAGAAGAGCGGTTCTTGATCGCTTTTCTGGACAGAACGGGGACGGGTCGGCGCCTCGCCGGCCCTCTCCTCGGCCTGATGCTGCTCGCGGGCCCGGTCCGGGCCGATGAGGCCCTGGTTACCGCGCAGGGCGCCAACGTCCTCGCCATCGTGGACCTCGAGGCCGGCACCGTGGCCGCGCAGGTTCCGATCGACGGCGCCCCGGCCGGCATCGCCCTCTCGCCGGACCGGCGCACCGCCTACGTCACCCGCCCGGAAGGCCCCGGCCTCGCCACCGTGGATCTCGCCACCCGCACGGTGACGGGCACCCTTGCGCTGCCCGGCGGTCCGCTTGGCATCGCCGTCAACCCGAAGACCGGCGCCGTCTACGTGGCCGACTGGTACGGCAGCCGGATCTTCGTGGTCTCGGCCGACGGGGCGCGCCTCGACACCGAGATCCAGGTCGGGGCCTCGCCCTCGGGCATCGCGGTGACGCCGGACGGCGCCACGATCCTGGTGGCGAACCGCGAGGGCGATTCCGTCTCGGTGGTCGACGTGGCCAGCGCGACGGAAACCAGGAAAATCCCGGTGGGCCGGCATCCGTTCGGTATCACCCTCGATGCGGCCGGCGCCCGCGCCTACACCGCCAACGTGACCTCGAACGACGTCTCGGTGATCGACGTGGCCGGCCGGCACGAACTCGGCCGGGTCACCACGGGGGAACGCCCCTACGTGGTGGCGCTCGCCGGCCCGCGCGGCTTCGTCACCGACCAGTATTCCGGCACCGTGACGGTGTTCAACCTGAAGACCCTCACCAACGTCGCGGCCATCGAAGTCGGCGACCATCCGGAAGGCATCGCCGCCTCTGCGGACGGTCGCACGCTGACCGTGGCGAACTGGGGTTCCAACACGCTCTCCGTGATCGACGCCGATACGCTGAAGGTGACGGGGGAGATCAAGGTCCCGGACGGGCCCCGCGCGTTCGGGGATTTCTTGCGGTGATGGTTTCGTCCGTCCGACGCGTGCGCTTTTCGCGAAGGGCCGGTTCGGGTGACCGTCTGCCGGTCAGCTTCTAGGCTGTATCAGCGAAAGCGGACCGATCGGTCAGGCCGCCGCCACAGTGTTCACCGCCGGAGTTCGGTTCTGGGCGACAGGCATCTCCTCCCGCAGCGAGGAGGAATGGCAGCAGGACTGTGATGAACGCCTCCGGGTGCGAATAGTTGATCCCGTGGGCCGCTCCTGGGATGACGGCAAGACGGCCATGGGGCAGAGAGCCTGCGAGGCTCACGACGAAGGCATGGGGGACGATGTGGTCGCGCGTGCCCCAAACCACGAGCGTTGGCTGCATGACCCGCAGGACCTTCTCCGCGATGCGGTTGTCGACCATGCTCCGTAAGGTCAGGATGTAGCGCCTGATCCCGCTGCGGGCATAGTCGGCCAGCGCCACCCAGGCGAGCGACCAGCGCTCGAACGGCGCGATGGCAAAGAAGCCGACAACTTGCCGAACAAGGTTCCGAGCCTCCGGGTCCGGCGTGGGTCCCTGCAGAACAAGGCGATCCACCAGCTGGGGGTGAACGAGTGCCAGTTCGACCAACACCTCACAGCCGAGCGAATTTCCGACAAAGGCTGCGCGCTCGACCCCGATCCTCTGCATCCAGCTCGCCAGCGCATCCGCAAGCTCTCGAACCGTGAGCGTTCGGCGAGGCTTATCGCTCAAGCCGAAGCCGGGCAGGTCAGGCGCGTAGACCCTGAAATGAGGGGCGAGATGCCTTGCGAGCGGGATCATGTAGCGGCTCGACATCCCGAGCCCGTGGACGAGGACAACGGGCAGGCGACCATCCGGGACGGCGTCGACCGAGACGCGGGCATGCATCGTTCTGCCGTCGACGCGGGTCAGCCTCGTCGCGAGGCGGCCCCGTTTCACGCTTCGATCCTGGCTGGCACGCCGCCGGGCCAAGGCGTTGAGCAGTGACAGACTGGCCAGGATCCCGCCCGCCGTCACAAGGATCCAGCGCAGGGACACAGGCGTCTTTCCGATTGAGCCAATTTTTGCCATCCGCAGGATCGGTTGTGACGTCTGCTTCCTGGCGGCGAGTTCCATCTCGTGCAGCCGGGTTGGATCGCCGGCGGATGGTATGAAGCGTCCGAGTTCGATCGCGGGAGCCCGCGCGTCACGCGGCTGCGGGCGGCTCCGGAGATTCGGGCTCCTCCGGTGAGTTCAGGATATCCTCCAGTTCGTCCACCAGCATGTCGATTTGGTCCGATGTCGCCAGCACCCGCAGGGTCTGGCCGGATTCCGTGGCGAGCGCGAGTTCGATCCCGCCGCCGGAGCGCGTGGCGAGGATGCGGGCGAGTTTCTGGGGCGTGCTCATGCGGGGCTCCTTGGGATCGGATGGGCGGCCAGCAGCGCCACGGCGACGGCGGGGCCGCAGGTGGAGGCCCAGTCGGCCCCAGCCTCGGCGAGGTCGGCCGCGATGAGGTCGGTCAGGGCCAGGGCGCGTCGTCCCAGGCGGGTCGCCAGCTGCTCGGCGAGAAAGCGGCCGGCACCACAGACCACCAGGGGCGCGTCGGCGGGCAGATCGGGTCGCGAGAGCAGCAGGGCGGCGGCGTCGTGCAGCATCCGCAACTGGGCTTCGGAGAAATGCGCCGCCAGGGCCCGCCAGTCGGCCTCCGTCCCTTCGTCATGATCGCGCCCGATGACGCGGGCCAGCCGTATCTCGCTCTCCGGGATCGACTTGCCCTTCAGATCGACGCTGTGCTGCTGGTCGGCGCCCTCCGGCAGGATGCCCAGGATGCGGTAGATGTCGGCGGTGGTGGCGAAGGTCTCGGCCATCAGCCGGGTGCGCCGGCCCCGGAAGGGCGCGTGATCGGAGAGAGCCACGAGGTGCGAGCGGACGACGCCCGTATAGACGAGCTCGCCCGTCTCCAACCGTTCGGCGTCGCTGTAGCCGGTTGCCGCCGGAAGGCGGCCCACGATGGGGATGAGATCGGAGGTGGTGGAGCCGATATCCACCAAGAGCCCGTTGGCGACATGGCGCCCCACCAGGGCCGCTGTGGCGTGCCAATTCGCCGAGGCGACGTCGGGGGCGTGTTCCGGCGCCGTCGCCGGATTGAGGAGCCCGGATCGGCCGCCATAGATCCGCACCCGGCCGGGGAGCGTCCGGCCGGCCCAGCCGGCGAGTTGCGTCACCCCGTCCCGCCGATCGGCGAAGCAGTCGGTGAGTTCCCCCGTCATGGTGACGACGTGGTCGGCCTCGGCCCGTGCCCAGTCGGGCAATCGCGACAAGGTCTCGTCGAGGGCTGGGAGCCCGCGCCAGAGCTGGCACGCCGCCTGGACCACGGCTTCGACGCGACCCGCCCGGACCAGGGCGGCCTTGACATGGACCCCGCCGAGATCCCAGCCGATCAGCGGTCTCTCGGGGGCGGAAGTTGCTGTCACGAGCGGGCCTGACCGTTGGAGGAAGCCGGATGGCGGACGAATTCGAAATCATCCCGGTTATCGACCTGCGCCATGGAGCCGTGGTGCGGGCGCGGGCGGGGGATCGCGCCTCCTATGCCCCGATCGTCACGCCCTTGGCAAAGGGATCGGCCCCCGCGCAGGTGGCGCTCGGGCTCCTCGGGGCGGTACCGGCCCGCATCCTCTACGTCGCGGACCTCGACGCGATCATCGATGGCGCTGCGCCTGACCTCGCGAGCCTCCAGGCCATCGCGGCCGCCTGCCCCGCCGCGACGCTCTGGGTCGATGCCGGGTTTTCGGAGGCGAGGGGGCTCGACGTTTTCCTGAGCGATGGCCTGGGGCGCCCGGTGATCGGCAGCGAGAGCCAGGTGGATGCCGGCCTCGTGCACGCGCTCGGGGATCAGGCGGTGTTCTCCCTCGACACGCGGGAGGGCGAGCGCCTGGGGCCCGCCGCCCTGCACGACGAGCCGGCGCATTGGCCCCGCGACGTCATCGTGATGACGCTCGGGCGGATCGGCATCGGCGCCGGTCCCGATCTCGACCGTCTGGCGGCGGTGGCGGCGCTGCGGCCGGACGGGCGCGTCTACGCGGCCGGTGGCGTGCGGGGGTGGGCCGATGTGGCGGCGCTCGAGTCCCAGGGCGTCGCCGGGGCCCTTGTGGCCTCGGCCATCCACGACGGCACGCTGCGCGGCTGAGCCGTCGGGCAAAAAAGAAGGGCGGCCCGAAGGCCGCCCCACATGTTGTTCATCGTCCGAGGAAGATGGAAGCCAGTCGCTGGAGCAGGCCCCGCGGTGCGGGCGGAGGCGCGCTCTGCCCAGGACTGCCCCCGATCTAAGCGTTCGACGCGAAGGGGTGCGAAGCGGAGTTGCGCTGCTCGGTGACGACGGCAGCGGTGGGCTCGCCCTTGACGGCGCGCTCGATGGAGAGCTTCACGGCGTCGTAGTTGTACTTCTGGATCTTGGCGTCGTCGGCCGCTTCCCAGTGGATGAACACGCCGACCAGGATGAACAGGTCGTCGGCCTCATCGGCGGGAATCGTGCCCTCGGCCACGCAATCCTGAACGGCCTTGGCGACGCCGTGCTGAGCGGGGCCGAACATCTGGACGGCCTGACGGGCGTCGTTGATGGTGACCTTGTTGAACATCAGGGTGTTGGGCTTGCAGGGCAGGTTCGGCGCGATGACCGCGAGCAGGCTGGTGAAGCCGTGCTTGTTGTTCACGAGGCCGTTGCAGAAAGCGGCCTCGGCCGGCGAACCGCGCGGTCCGATGATCAGATCGATGTGGGCGACCTCGTTGCCATCACCGACGAGGGCCTCGCCGACCAGAACCTTGTTGATCTTCGCCATGTGGGGTTTCTCCCAGAGTCTTGAAAAGACGTGACCGCCCCCGAGCTTTGGGCGCGGCCGGCAGCTATCCTTGTTCACGGCGTCCAGTCCATCGAGGGACCGGACCGGTTAGCCCGGATCGCGGCGCGGACCCTACTCTGGGGCCTTGCCGGGAACAACCCTGCGCGGAGTGCCGAGTCCGGCAATTTATTCGCGCCGGTCCGGAACCTTCGGTTGAAGCCGCGAAACCTATGGCGATTCTCCGATTTCCGGCTCCACCTCGCCGAGGCCTTCGCGGAGCCGGGCGAGGAAGAGCGTGGCCACGGTGAAGTCCGCGCTGGTGCCGGGATTGAGTCGCGCCGCCTTCCAGGCCTGGTCCTGGGCCAGGAGGGCCGCCACCGGCGCCGTGGCGAGGTCGAGGGCGAGCAGCCCCTCCGCCTCGAGGCGCAGGGCCTCTGCCCGGGCGGGACCGTGCTTGCGCGCCACATGGCTGTCGGGCACCTCGGCGAGATAGGCGAGATACAGCGCGGTGGTGCGCCATTGCGGCGCCAGCCCGCGCGCCCGGGCGGCCGCCAGTGCCGGCAGGCCGATGGCGAACAGGTCGGCGAAGCCGGTGACGTAGGCCCGCGCGATGGCATCACGGGGGGCGGCCTCCGCCATGGCAGCCCAGAGCGAGGCGGGGGCTGCCGGATCGGTGACGTCGTGGCGCTCGGCCCGGCCGAGGCCGCCCGGATTAGCAAGGCGGATAGCGGCAAAGACGTCGCGCGCATCCGCGGCGTCGAAACCGTCGAGCACTGCAGCGAGGACGCCGCGGAGCGGACGGCCGGCCTCGGCCGCGCGGGCGAGGGGCGCGCAGAGGAGGAGGATGCCGAGATTGGTGTTCTGGCCGACCTGATCGATCGTCGCCTCGACCGCCCGGAGCACGCGGCGTCCGACCGGCGCGCCGGCCTCGGCGAGGTGCGGCGCGGAGATCTCCGCGCTCGCCACGAAATCCGCCACCGCCATGCGGTGGCCGTCGGCGAAGGCGTGGACGTTGCCGGGCTTCAGGGCATCGAGCTCGTCGAGGCAGCTCGCGTGGTAGGCGGCGGCGATGGCCCCGGGCGCGATCATCCGAGGGCCGCGATGAGGCGGGGCGGACGGGCCGCCCGCACGGCGTTGAGGAAGCCGCGGGCCACGGCCAGGGCGATATCGACCTCGGTGACCCGCTGCAGGCCCGACCAGGCCGGCATCGAGTTGACCTCGAGGACGAGGTAGCCGCCAGCTCCGTCCTCCACGAGGTCGACCCCCGTGTAGTCGACGCCGACCGCCGCCGCTGCGGCTTCCGCGAGTTCGGCGGCGGCGGCCGGCATCGCCCAGGGCAGCGGCCGGCCCCCGCGGTGGACGTTGGTGATCCAGCCGTCACCCTCGCGGATCATGCCCGCGATGGCGCGGCCCTCGCAGACGAAGACCCGGTAGTCGCGCCAGAGGCCGTCGGTCCGGGCGATGTAGCGCTGCAGGTAGTAGACGCGGGATACCGCCTCCTCGTCGGGCAGGTCCTCCGGTCGCGCGATGAGCTGCAGGCCCTCCCCCTGCGAGCCGAAGAGCGGCTTCAGCACCAGGGGCCGACCGGCGCCCGCCTCCCGTGCCACCAGGGCGGCGGCGGCTTCGCGCTTCGAGACCACGAAGGTCTCCGGGGTCGGCAGTCCGGCGCGGTCGATGAGCAGGCTCGTCATCGCCTTGTCGACGGAGCGCTCGATCGCGCCGGGTGCGTTCCACACCGTCGTGCCGGCGGCGGCCAGGGCGTGCAGCACGCCGAGGCGCATCGTGGTCGCCTCGAAGGTGCCCCCCGCGATGGTGCGCAGGAGGACGCCGTCCGGCAGGGTGTCGAAGCCCGGCACGCGCAGGGGCTCGGGGCCCCCCGTCACCACAGCGACGTCGGCCAGCGAGAACAGCACCGGCTCGGCGCCGAGCTGTTCGAGGGCGGCCTTCAGGCGCGCCTTGTGCCAATTGCCGTTGTCGGCCGCGAGTCCGATCCGCATTGTTCTTCTTGTGCCTCGACGTCGATCCCTTCTCCCCTCTGCGGGAGAAGGTGGCCCGTGAGCCAAGTCGGATGAGGGGAGCGCTCGTGTCGGAGAGGCTGCCCCTCCCCCGCCTGCTCCGCAGGCACCCTCCCCCGCGAAGGGGGGAGGGTTCACAGCCGGCGCTTTACCGGAACGACGCCTCGACCAGCTCTGGCATCAGCTTGCCGCCACGGAAGCTTTTCCCGGTGTTGACGGAGGTCACGATGACCTCGGCCGGGCTGAAGAGCGCGCCGTCGATCTTGTAGAAGTCGCCGTTCACGCGGGCGAAGATCTCGGCGAAGGGCGCGCCGTGGTCGGCGGAGTTCGAGGAGGGGATCTGTTCGGCGAGCTGCTGGGCGTCCGCTTCGTCGGCCTCCACGAAGAGCTGGACCCGACCACCATAGATGATGGCGTCGTTGGTGCGGCCCATGGCCTGGATGAAGTCCGGATGCTGGGGCGAGAGTGGGGCCGAGCCGATCCCGTCGACGATCTTATGCAGGTCGAAGCCGACCGTGTGGGCCTTGTGCAGGGCGACTTCGAGCACGCGGGCGACCACCTGGGTGGCTCCGGCCAGGCTCTGGGTCGGGGCGTAGATAAAGGTCAGCTGTTCGGGGTTCAGGCCGGTGGCCTCGGCCACCTTGGCGATGACGGAGGCCGGCGGTCCGCCTGCGGCTTCCAGCACCAGGGCGGTGTGGCTCGCGCTGTCCCGATAGCCGAGCTCTCCGTAGAGATCCTCCACCGCGGCCACGGCCCGGCCAGGGCCGGAGCCGAGGGCGAAGAATCCGGAATCCCCCGTTTCGTCGGCGAGCGACCAGCCGGCATACTGGCTACCCAGGCAGGCGATGACCGGATCGGCCGCGTGCACGATCACCGAGTACGGCCAGGACGCGATCGGGCCGGCGGGCGCGATCGAAACGGTGCCGAGGCCGCCGAGGCAGATCTCGGCGATGCGGCGTCCGGCCTCGATCGAGCCGCGCACGTTGGCGCCGGCATCGATCATGCGGGCGCCGTTCTCGGTGGTGACGGCCAGGCGCAGGGCCTCGGCATCGGCGACCAGACGCTCCACCAGGGGGGCGGTCAGGGCGTTGACGCTGGGAAAGGGGAATTTCGCGCCGCTCGGGCTCGTGGTCATGGGTGTCCCTCCGTCAGGGCGAGCAGGGTCCGCAGTTCCGCGGCCCGGCTTCGCAACATCGCTCTCGTGGCGGCCGAGTCCGGCCCTGTGGCGAACAGGGTGCACAGCGGCGCGTCGCGTGCCACCGTGGAGCCGGGTTTTGGGCGGTCGCGCACGAAAGCCGGCCAGGAGATCGGCGGTATCGGCGCGTAGCCGCTGGCCGCGTAGCAGATTTCGGACGCCGCCGCATCCACAGGCGACGGTTCCGTCTCGAACGGGTGGCCGAGGCTCGCAGCGATATGCAGGGCGAGCAGGGGTGTCGGGCGACGGTCGAGCACGTCGAGGGTGGCACCGGGGCGCGGGTTGATCTCGGTGAGCCACCACTCCGCGCCGTTGACGAGGCAGTCGGCGCTGGCGAGCCCGCGAAGGTCCGTCGCCGCCGCGAGGCGGGCGGCGCCGTCCGTGATCGCCGCGAGGAGGGGCGGGGCGAGGGGTGGTGCCTCGTGGCGCGCCCGCTCCAGGGCGCCGGCATAGCGGAAGGGGCGCAGGGGGGACGGCGTGCACCATTGTTCGGTGACGCCGACGACTCGGATGGACCGGCCATCGGTCAGGAACGACAAGGCAAACGCCCGGCCCGGCACTCGGGCCTGGAAATAGGTGCCCGGTGGGGCGCGGCCTCCCGTCGCGGCACGGATATGCGCTCCGCCCGACCCCCCTGACCGCTTCAGGAGCCAGGCCGACCGATCGGATACGGGGTCGCGGCTGACGGGCGGGTGCGGGACGCCGTGCTGCCGGCACAAAGCCGCGAAGGCGAACGGGTCCTTCAGGATGGATACGCAGTCCGGGCCGGCGCCGAGGAGGGTATGGCGGCCGGCGACGGCCCGCATCACCTCCGGCGCGGCTTCGAACCCGCTGCCGAGGACGAGGCCGAGGGGCGCTGTGGGCGCGCTCGCCGCGAGCGCGTCGAGGTGGCGCAGGACGGCATCACGGCCGAGCAAGCCTTCGCCGAACCGACCCTCGGCCGGACGATAATCCCCGGCCAGGGCCCGCGTGTCGGCATCGCCGAACAGGTCCAGGACGAGGGGCGTCAGGCCTGCCCGCCGCGCAGCCTGTGCCAGGGCGCGGCCGGACTGGGCGGCAATGAGGATGGTCCGGCCGGCCAGTCCTGGCATCAGGGCCATGCGCCTGGCCCTGGCGGGCGGTCCGGAGCGTGCGTGATGTCAGGCAGTGAAACCCGCACCGGGCAACTGTCCCTGTCTGGACAATCCGATTCGGGCTTACCGCGCTTCCTCACGAAGGCTTCCGGATTCGCCCGGCTCGGAACGGGCCAATCTCCATCCGCCGACCATGAGTCGGACGCTTCCGGTCGCGCGCGAGAGGCGCCGACCGGGGCGGATCCCCTCTCCTTCAAAGAGAGGGAGCCCCGTGTCCCTCCGGAAAGACGAAGAGGGCTGATGCTCTCCCCCCTCGTCAGCCCGCCACCTCGACGGCCAGCGCATAGGCATCCCGGAAATCGAGGCAGAGCGGTTCATCGGCCTCCAGCATGCGGCGGAACAGGCGGGATTCCGTCTGGTACTTCACGTTGCCCACCGCGAGGGCGCCGATGCCGACGCCCCGGCCGGTGGGCAGGGCGACGTCGACGGCATTGACGTCGATCCCCGCGATGCCGGCGGGCGGCACGGCATTGACGTCGGACGCCACGAGGAGCTTCGGGGCGGATTCGAGATCCTCGGCGGTCAGGATCGCGACGCCGGCGGGACCGGCGGAGAGGATCACGTCGGCCTCGGCGATGGCCGCGCGCCGAGCGGCGGGCGTGGTGCCGTCCACGGCTTCGACCTCCACGCCGAAGCGCCAGCGCATGGTGTTGGCGATCTTGCTCACCCGCTCCTCGCCGTCGTGGCCGACGATGACCGCCTTGGCGCCGTTCAGCGCGCCGATCACCGCCGCGACGTAGGCGACGACGCCGGCGCCCCCGAAGATCACGATGCGCTTCCCCGCGAGTTCCGTGTCGAACTTCACCCTCAGGGCTCGCGTCACCTCCGCGACCATGGCCGCGCCCGTGGTGAAGGATCCGGCGGGGTCCGCGAAGATGTGGTTGGCGAAGGGCGGCACCAAGGCCTTCTTGGCCCGGTCCACCATGTCCAGGGCGTCCTCGGCATTCTTGCCGCCGATGAAGATCCCGGTGCGCACGCCGTCACCGGGCGCGCGCGAAAAAATCGAGTCCTGGACCAGGGCCGTCACGTCCGCGAGCGTGGCGTTCGTGTAGGTCGCGATGGTCTCGAAGCCCGCATCCACAGCCATGTTCACGTCGAACGGGCTCATGTGCTTCAAGGGCGTGATCATGTGCAGAATCGAGCGGGCCATCATCGGTCTCCCTTTGCGTGGTGACGCCGCCCGATCGTGCGCCGGAGCGTCGAATTGTCAAAGCAGGTCCGATCCCGGCCGCCCGAAGCTCTGCTCTACCGGGCTTCGTCTTAAAGCGCCGTGACCGTGGCCCCGGTGTTGCGCCCGCGCGCGATCAGGAAGCTCAGCGGGCCGGGTCGTTCGAGATCGGCCACCAGGGCGCGGGCCTGCGCCTCCGAGGGGACCAGCGCGAAGCCGGTCGGCCCCCAGGAGCTCTGGCCGTATCCGGCGATGCCCCGTGCCGCGATGGCGGCCAGCGCCTCGGCCACGGCCGGGCTGGCGTAGCGGCCGCCTTGGTGGGGCGCGAAGTGGTCCCCGATCAACTGCTGGATCCGGGTGATGCCGGCACCGAACCCCTCCGGCTCGGCGGTGGCGACGGCCGGCAGAACCTGCATCAGAACGATGCGGCAGATCTCGGCGGCCTGCCCCTCAGGAAAACGCGGCAGGTCGCGAAATGCCGCGATCTCGCGGCTGCCGTGCACCCCGGTCATGGCGGTGTCGAGGATCAGCACCACGCGCCAGGCCTCCGGGTAGGCGAGGCGCGCAATCACGGGGGGCGGGTTGCCGTGAGGATCGCGCCCGCCATCGACGATGAGCCCTCCTTGCGTGAAGGCGGCGAGCCCGACCCCGGAGCGGTTGCCCCGGTCGAGAGCGTCGGCGAAATCCTCCGGGGCGAAGGGGCGCCCCGCCAGGCCGGCGAGCGCCGCCGCGACGCTGAGCGCCAACTGCGTGCCCGAGCCGAAGCCCGCATGGGCCGGGATCGCGGTCTCGACTGTCAGGGCGGCTTGGCCGGCGATGCCGAGATGGGTCGCGGCCGCCAGCGCATAAGCCGCCGCGCGGCGCGCTTCCGGGCCCGTCACGTCGAGGCGCTCGCTCGGCCGCGCCGTCAGGGTCACTGCGGGGGCGTCGAGGGCGAGGCCGATGCTGCCGAAGCGGCGGCCGAGGCCGCCATGCAGGTCGAGGAAGCCGAAATGCAGGCGGGCCGGGGCATGTACGCGCAGACCGGCAGCCACGGGCGTGCCGCCCTGCCCGCCCGGGATCCGCATCACGTCGATCCCTTCCATCGCGCCGCGTCCTTCTCTTGCCAAGCCTGGCACTCTTGCCAAGCCTTGCAATCTTGCCAAGCCTCGCGCCCCGGGTGGGCGGCTTCTCCCACGGAGCGCGGACCTGTCGCAAGCATGTCGGCCGATTCTCGCAGCATCGCCGCGCCTTTCCGACTCGCTCGCCACAGGTCAGGGGGTTGCCTGGGGAGCGGCAGCGATGCAAACGTGCCGCCCCAACGATATGGACTGGCTCAGTCCCGCCGCGCGCGACGCCGAATACGGTGCGTGCCGGGCCCTCGATTTTCCAAGGTGCAACGCATGGCGGCCTGGGTGAAGGGTGGTGCGACGGACGCGGACGCGGCGGTGGAGGCCGCCGCTACGCTCCTCGCCTCAGCGCGGAACGCTGTCCTGGCGGGGCTCTGCGCCGAGCTGAGCGCGGTACGCGCGGCCTACCACCTCGCCGATGCCATCGGTGCCTCCGTCGATCCCGTGGCCGGCCCGAGCCTCTACGCGGAGCTTGGCCCGCTCAGCCGCACCGGTGGGATGACCACGACCCCGGCCGAGGCCATCGGCCGTGGCGATGCCGTCCTCATCGTGGGAAATTCCCCGTGGGATCGCCCCATCGTCCAGGACATTGCCGGGACGCCGCCCGCGCGGGGCCGCGCCGCTGGCTCCGAGCGCACGATCCTGTCGCTCGGCGGTCCGCGCAACGGCGCCACGCGGCACGTGGCCTATCCGGCGGATGGCGGGGGCCTCGCGGTCTCGGTCGCGCATCTGCGCGCCTTCCTGAAGGGCAACCTCGCTGGCGAGACGGCCTATGCGGATCTGGCCAAGCGCCTCGCTGCGGCACAGTACGGCGTCGTCCTCTACGACCCGGCCGAGATTGGCGAACTCGGTGTCGAGATGCTCCAGGGCCTGATCAAGGACCTGAACGAGACCACGCGCTTCTTCGGCCTGCCGCTCGCCGATCCGTTCCAGGGCCGCGCGCTCCTCCAACTCGCCGCCTGGACCACGGGCCAGGCCCCCCGCGTGGGCTTCGGGCGGCACCTGCCCGAGCATGATCCCTGGCGCTTCGACAGCGCCCGCCAGATCGCGGCCGGCGAGGCCGATGCCGTCCTCTGGCTCGCCTCCCTCCCCGCCCCCCGGCCGGACTGGCTCGGGACCTTGCCGAGCGTCGCCATCGTGGGCGTCGGCAGCCCCGAGGCCAGCGGCGACGTCGCCGACGTGGTCTTCGCGGTGGGCGTGCCCGGCGAGAGCGTCGGCGGCACGCTGTGGGATGAGCGCCGTGCCGCGATCACCTACGTGCCGGCCTCCGGCCAGACAGCCGAGTTGAGCGCGGCCGGCATCCTCACCGCCATTCACGAACGCCTCACGCAGAAGAAGGCCGCCGCATGCTGATCCGGATTCACGGAGGCCGGGTCGTCGACCCGACGGCCGGCCGCGACGCGGTCGGTGAGGTCTGGATCGAGGACGGCCGCGTCGTGGCTGCCTCCGACCGCGCGCCCGACCGGACCATCGACGCCAGCGGCTGCGTGGTGATGGCGGGTGGCGTCGAGGTGCACTCGCACATCGCCGGGGGCAACGTGGTGATGAGCCGCCTGCTCCTGCCCGAACTCTATGCCAGCGAGGCGGCGCCCGAGGGCCATCCCTTCGCGCATGCGGGTGGCTCGGCCGCCTGGATCGGGGCCAATTACGCGCGGATGGGCTACACGCTGGCCGTCGAGCCCGCGATGCCGCCTTCGAACGCCCTGGCGACGCAACTCGAACTCGCCGACATTCCGCTGCTCGACCGCGGCGCCCTGACGGTGATGGGCAACGACGACCACCTGCTTCAGCTTCTGCGCCAGCGCGAGGGCAAGGCGGCGGTGCGCGATCTCGTCGCCCTCTCGGTGGCGACCTCGCGGGGCCTCGGCGTCAAGTGCATCAATGCGGGCGGCGCCTCGGCCTTCAAGGACGGGATGCTGAAGCTCAGCCTCGACGACGAGATCCCCGTCTACGGTCTGTCCACCCGGCGGATCATGGGCGCCCTCCTCGACGCGGTCGAGGAGATCGGCGTCCCGCATCCCCTGCACGTCCACTGCAACAACCTCGGCATTCCGGGCGCCGACGACTCGTTCGTCGCCACGATGGAGGCGGCTGAGGGGCGGCGCATTCACTTCGCCCATGCCCAGTTCTACGGCTACGGCGTCGCCGACCCCGAGAACCCGCTCACCGGCGGCTTCCGCTCGGCGGCCGAGCGCATCACGGAAGCCATGGAGGCGCACCCGAACGCCACCTTCGACGTCGGCCAGGTCGCCTTCGGCCAGACCGTGACGATCTCCCTGGACATCCTGCGCCAGTTCGCCGGCCGCAAGGGTGCCAACCCGAAGAAATGGATCCTCACCGCGGGCGACGCGGAGGGCGGCGGCGTGGTGCCGTTCCTCTACAAGCCGCGTGGACCGGTGAGCTCCCTGCAATGGGCGATCGGCCTCGAGCTGATGCTGCTGGCCAAGGAGCCGGAGCGCACGATCCTCACCACCGACCATCCGAACGGCGGCCCGTTCACCGATTACCCGCGCATCATCCACTTCCTGATGGACAAGGAGGAGCGCGACCGCGAGATCGCATCCCTCCACAAGGTGATCGCCGAGCGCTCGGGCTTGTGCGCCATCGAGCGCGAGTACAGCTTCTCGGAGATCGCGCAGCTGACGCGATCCGGTCCGGCCAAGCTCCTCGGGCTGACCGACCGCGGGCACCTGCGCGAGGGCGCGCGCGCCGACGTCGCGATCTACCGCGACGACAGGAACCGCACCGCCATGTTCGCCCGCGCCAAGCTGGTCCTGAAGGATGGCGAGACCATCGTGGAGGACGGCGAGGTCGTGGCCTGGCGCTCGGGCCGCACCCTGGAACTCACCGTCGAATCCGACAAGGCGATGGTGGCCCGCTCCGAGACCTACCTGCAGGACCGCTTCGGCACGGGCCTGCAGAGCTTCGCGGTGCCGGACGAAGCCTTCCCGAAGCCGGATGTGTTCGCGGAGGTTGCATGTCGCTCGTGATCATGTCGTTCGTGAGAGAGCTGCGTCGCGTGGGGACGGGTGACTGAGATGACGGACCTCACCCTCAACGGCATTCCGGTGATCGACACCTTCGCGGAGGCGTTCGACGTCGCCGGGACCGCGATCATCATCACCAACGACACGGCCAAGTGGGCGATGATCGCCGCCACCGTGATGACGGGCTTCGCCACCTCGGTAATCGGCTGCGGCGCCGAGGCCGGGATCGATTGCGAGCTCTCCCCCGAGGAGACCCCGGACGGGCGACCCGGCGTGCGCGTGCTGCTGTTCGGCTTCGAGCCGAACGGTCTCAAGGATCAGCTCCTCAAGCGCGTCGGCCAGTGCGTTCTCACCTGCCCCGGCACCGCCTGCTACGCCGGCGTCGAGGGCCCGACGAAGATCAAGCTCGGCGGCGCGATCCGCTACTTCGGCGACGGCTTCGCGGTGGCGAAACGCCTGACCGACCCCGTCACCGGCAAGGCCCGGCGCTACTGGCGCATCCCCGTGATGGACGGCGAGTTCCTGTGCGAGGACTTCGTCCGCGCGGTGGACGGTGCGGTCGGCGGCGGCAATCTCCTGTTCCTCGGGCGCAAGCACGCCGACACCCTGAAGGTGGCGGAGATCGCCGTGGAAGCCGCCCGTGCGGTCCCGGGCGCGATTCTGCCGTTCCCCGGGGGCATCGTCCGCTCCGGCTCGAAGGTCGGTGCCCGCACCAAGGGCATGATGGCCTCCACCAACGACGCCTATTGCCCGACCCTGAAGGGCCGGGCCGGCACCGCGCTGTCGGCCGAAGTCGGCGTCGTGCTGGAGATCGTCATCGACGCGCTGACCTCGGACGCGGTCGCAGAATCCATGCGTGCCGGCCTGCACGCGGCCACCGAAGCCGGTGCCGCTCACGGGCTCGTCGCGGTCACGGCCGGTAATTACGGTGGCAATCTCGGCCGCCACCACTATCACCTGAAGAACCTGCTCTCGAAGGAGCCGGCGAGCGAGGCTGGAGCGGCATGAGCACCCTCACCCTGCGCCAGGAGCCGCCGGAGCGGCTCGATCTCCTGCACGTCAACCCGCTTTCGCTCAGCGGCCTCACCGAGGCGGAAGCCGCGCGGCTTCCCGTGGGCACGAGCCGGCACGGCCTGACCCTCGGCGATTGCTTTACCCTTTCCCTCGACGGCTCCGACACCCTCGTCATCGAGGGCGGCTCGACCCGCCTCGATCGGGTCGGCGCATCCCTCAGCGGCGGCAGCATCCGGGTGGTGGGCGATGTCGGCCAGCGCCTCGGCGCAGGCATGAGATCGGGAACCGTCACCGTCACGGGCTCGGCCGGTCCCTTCGCGGGTTCCGGTGCCACCGGCGGCACGATCACCATCGAGGGCGATGCCGGAGACCATGCCGGCGGTGCGGTCTATGCCGCCAAGGCCGGTCTCGACGGGGCCACCCTGGTGATCCACGGCCGGGCGGGGGACCATCTCGGCGACCGCATGCGGCGCGGGCTGATCCTGGTCGGCGAGGCCGGTGCCCATGCGGGTGCGCGGATGATCGCCGGCACCATCGCGGCCCTCAGCCTCGGCGACCATCCGGGCTACGGCATGCGCCGGGGTACGATCCTGGCCGGCGGCGTCGGCGCACTGATCCCGAGCTTTGTCGAAACCGGCGCGCACGACCTCGTGTTCCTGCGCCTGCTGGCGCGGTCGCTGCGCCCTCTGAGCCCGGCCCATGCCGACCTCGCGGCCGGTGCGCTCAAGCGGTACTCTGGCGATCTCGCCACCCTCGGCAAGGGCGAGCTCTGGGTCTCCGCGGCCTGACGCGACAGAACCGACGGCGCCCGAGTCCGCCGCGACGGGAGCCAACGATGCGACCACGCGGCCCGGACGGGCCGTCTTGCACAATCATCCCGATCGGATGACCTTTTGCGCCCGCGGACCGGCAGCATCGTGCCGGCCGGTCCGCCGCTCCCCGCGCGAAGAGGGCGCCGTCCGCATGCTCATTCTGCTCTCGATCTGTCTCCTGTCGCAGCCCTCGCAATGCCGCGAGGACAAGATCGACCTGTCCTTCGAGGCACGCTCTCCCGCGATCTGCCTGCGCAACTCCCAGAGCGCCATCGCCAAGTGGCAGGCGGAGCATCCGGACTGGCAGGTCACGAAATGGCGCTGCGCCGTGCGAGGCAGCCAGCCGCGAGACCTGTGACCGGCGGTTACCCGCCTCCCCACTTGCAACGCGAGCGGACCTGAGCCTAAGGATCGGGACCGCATCACCGTCATGGCAAGATGGTCGGAGATGACGGGAGGATCAGGCAAGCACCGGCGGCACCATGCGCCAAGTGAAGGCCGAAGAAAACATCGGGAATAATTGGCAAGTGCATGCTGGCAAGACGATGCTGGTAAGACCATGCGCTCGCTGAGGGTCCGGTTCGCCCTGCTGCTGGGCAGCTGCGCGCTGCTCGTCATCCTGGCGGCTCTGGGCGTACTTGCCTCGATCAGCGCCGCCGAGCGAACCATCGACCGCACCCTGGCGGCGCAGGGGCGCCTCGAACTCCTCGTCGAACTCTCCGGGCGCATGACCCAGTACGGTCTCGCGGCGCTGGAGGCGGTGAGCAATCCCGATGCCCAGCCCGAAGTGCTGGCCGTGGCCCGCGCCAATGTCGACCGGGCCCTGGTAGC
The DNA here is from genome assembly GCF_025813715.1 of Methylobacterium sp. FF17. Taxonomy (NCBI): domain Bacteria; kingdom Pseudomonadati; phylum Pseudomonadota; class Alphaproteobacteria; order Hyphomicrobiales; family Methylobacteriaceae; genus Methylobacterium; species Methylobacterium flocculans. The sequence continues at coordinate 4,364,380 of NZ_CP107532.1, read as the reverse complement.
GGTGGACGAGGCGCTGGGCCGCAGCATCGCGGCGAGCGACGATCCCCTGGACCGGACCCAGTACGCCGCCCGCACCCGCCCCCTCGCGCAACTGCGCTCGGCGCGGGCGGTGCTCGACCGGCAGGTGGCGCAGGTGCTGCGGCAATCCGACGACGAGCAGCGCCGGGCCGCGATCCGGGGGGCGCTGAACGGGTTCGGGGCGATGACGGGCCAGCCCCTCTCCTTCCTCATCGAGGTCGAGCGGCGCTCGATGATCGCGGGCTCCGATGCGGCGCGGGACCTCTCCGGCACCCTGCGAATCGCATCCCTGGCGGCGGTGGCCGTCGCCCTCGTCCTCGTCCTGCTGCTCTACCGGGGCGTGACCCGGCCGGTGCTCGCCCGCATCGAGGCGGTGCGGCGCGCCGCCAGCGCCGTCGGCCGCGGGGAACTCGACACCCGGCTCTCGGTGGCGACCCGCGACGAACTCGGCCTGCTGGTAGCGAACTTCAACCGCATGGCCGCGCGGCTGGCCCGGCGGGAGGGCCGTCTGGCCGCCGACCGCGCCGCCCTGGAGGACATCGTGGCCGCCCGCACCCTCGACCTTCGGGCGGCCAATGCCCGCCTGGAGGCGGTGGACCGGTCGCGCCGGCGCTTCTTCGCCGATGTCAGCCACGAGCTGCGCACGCCGCTCACCGTCATCCTCGGCGAATGCGACATCGCCGCCCGCTCGGCCGGACGGGGAATTGATTTCGCGCCGGTCTTCGCCACCATCCGCAAGCGGGCCCTGCGCCTCCAGCGCCGGGTCGAGGACCTGCTCCGGGTGGCTCGCTCCGAATCCGGGCAGATCGAACTCGACCGGCGCCCGGTGAATGCGCGTCCGATCCTGTCCGACGCCGTCGAGGGCATGGCCTCCGAAGCGGCGCGCCGGCGCGTGACCCTGACCCTGGCGGCCTCGGACCTCGATCCGATGCTGCTCGCCGACCGCGAATGGCTGCGCCAGGTCGTCGAGAGTCTGATCGACAATGCCCTGCGCCACGCCGCCGGCCTCACGCGCGTCACCGTGGCGCTGGCGCAGCGGGACGGATGGGCGCGGGTGACCGTCACCGACGACGGTCCGGGCTTTCCGGACCTGGGCGATGGCCTGTTCGAGCGCTTCCGGCGCGAGAGCCCCGCCGGCGAGGCCGGATTCGGCATCGGCTTGGCCCTGGCGCGCTGGGTCGTCGAGCGCCATGATGGCACGATCCGCTTGGCGAGCGGGCCGGACGGCACCGGTGCCGAGGTCGCCCTCGAACTGCCGGTGCTGGGTTCCGCCGAAGCCGCGTCCGACCCGGCGACGCAGCATCACGATGGCCCGGACCGGGTCGGGAAGGAGACCCTGGCATGACGCGCGTCTTGATCGTCGAGGATGACAGCGACATCCGCGCCATGCTCGCGCGCGGCCTGGAGGCGGAAGGCTTCCGGGTCGGTGTCGCGGGATGCGTCGACGACGCCCTCGCCGCTGCCCGCGACGATGCCCCGGAGGCAGTGGTGCTCGACATCACGCTGCCGGACGGCTCCGGTCACGACGTCTGCCGCTCCCTGCGGGAGGGCGGCTACCCCGGCCCGATCCTCTTCCTCTCGGCCCGCGACGAAGTCCGCGACCGGGCCGAGGGACTGGCACTCGGCGCCGATGACTACATCGTGAAGCCCTTCGTCTTCGACGAATTGCTGGCCCGGCTGCAGACCCACCTCCTGCGCCGTAAGGCTGCGGATGCACCCCGCACCATCGTGACAGCGGGCAAGCTCATCCTCGACCTGAACATCCGTCAGGTCGGCTTCGCCGATGCGACGGCGCGCCTCACCCCGCGCGAGGCGGAGTTGCTGGCACTCCTGATGGACCATGCCAACCAGCCCGTGACGCGCGGCGACATCTTCGACAAGCTCTGGGCGGGCCAGGGCGGCCTCTCCCTGAATGTCGTCGATGTCTACGTGGGTTACCTGCGCACGAAGCTCGCCGATTTCGTCCGGCTCGGCGGCCCGGTCATCGTCACGGTGCGGGGGCGTGGCTTCATGCTCGACCTCAAGGGCCAGGATTTCCGTCACTGAAATCGGAACCTGCTGTTGACCGCGACCCGGGATTCACGGGGGTCGATGGGAGAAACCGGCAATTTAGCGCTTGAACTCGGGAGCCAAATTGTCGATATCACTCCGGCGACAGAAATCACTGCGCCGTCAGTGTCTTACGATCTTCTTAGAAGGTGTCGGGATGCTGCTGACGTTGAGAAGAAACATCAGGAGAAACACCATGACCTGGGCTGCCCCCATCGTTTCCGAGATCTGCGTCGGCATGGAAGTCACCAGCTACGAGTCCGCCGAGATCGACACCTTCAACTAAGGTTTTCGCCGAATCCCGGGGTCCCAAGGCAGCGTCGGTTTCCCATGCATGTCCTGATCCTCGGTTCGGCCGCGGGCGGCGGCCTTCCCCAGTGGAATTGCCGCTGCCCAATCTGCGCCCTCGCCCGCGAGGACGCCGCCTGCGTCAGGCCGCGGACCCAGTCGAGCATCGCCGTCTCCCCCGATGGGGAACGTTGGCTCCTGGTGAACGCCTCCCCGGATATCCGGCAGCAATTGTTCGACAATCCCGCGATGCATCCGCGTAGTGGGCTGCGGCATTCGCCGATCCATGCGGTGCTGCTGACCAACGGCGACGTCGACCATGTGGCCGGGCTCCTGACCTTGCGCGAGGGCCAGCCCTTCACCCTCTACGGCACTGCCGGCATCCTCGAATCGGTCAACGCCAACCGGGTCTTCGACGTGATGGCGTCGGGCGTGGTGGCGCGCGAACCGATCGCCCTCGATCGGAGCTTCGAGCCGGTGCCGGGCCTCACCGTCACGCTGTTCTCGGTGCCCGGCAAGGTACCGCTCTGGCTCGAGGACGAGACCCTGGAGATCGGCGCCGAGACCGAGACCACGGTTGGCGCGATGATCGAGGCGGGCGGCAAGCGCCTCGCCTACATCCCTGGCTGCGCCCGCGTCACCGACGGCCTCAAGGCCCGGATCGCCGGGGTCGATGCCCTGCTCTTCGACGGGACGGTCCTCCTCGACGACGACATGATCCGCGCCGGAGTCGGCACCAAGACCGGGTGGCGCATGGGGCACGTGCCCATGACGGGCGACGGTGGCTCGATCGCGGCGCTGTCGGAGGTGGAGATCGGCCGGCGCGTCTTCGTGCACATCAACAACACCAACCCGGTCCTGGTCGAGAACTCCGAGGAGCGTCTGCGGGTCGAGGCCGAGGGGTGGACCGTGGCCCATGACGGTTTGACGCTCACCCTTACGTAGGGATGCGTCTGGCAATTTAGTGCCGACGTCTTACATCGTGTCCGATGGAATTGCGTGCCTTCGCCCGTAGCCATCGCGGCACGGCGCACGATATCCGAGACCCGGTCTCAGAACCGATCCCCGTCCTAACGCGAGCCACGCCATGACCGCGCCCTTCCCGACTCCGAAGCCCGACGAGGCCCAGCGCCTGCTGACGCCCGAGGAACTGGAGGCGGCTCTGCGCGAGATCGGGGCGCGCCGCTATCACAACCTGCATCCGTTTCACCGTCTGCTGCACGACGGCAAGCTGAACAAGGATCAGGTTCGGGCCTGGGCGCTCAACCGCTACTATTATCAGGCGATGATCCCGGTGAAGGACGCCGCCGTGCTCGCCCGCATGACGGACGCAAATCTGCGCCGGGTCTGGCGCCAGCGCATCGTCGACCATGACGGCGACGCGCCCGGCGACGGCGGCATCGAGCGCTGGCTGAAGCTCGCCGAGGGGGTGGGCTTTGCCCGGGACTACGTCGAGTCGACCCAAGGGATCCTCTCTGCAACTCGGTTTTCCGTGGATGCCTACGTGCATTTCGTGAAGGAGCGTTCGCTCCTGGAAGCCATCGCCTCCTCGCTCACCGAGATGTTCTCGCCGACCATCATCTCCGAGCGCGTCGCCGGGATGCTGAAGAACTACGACTTCATCACCAAGGATACGCTGGCCTATTTCGACAAGCGCCTGACCCAGGCACCGCGCGATGCCGATTTCGCCATCGCCTACGTCAAGGAGCACGCCACCACGCCGGCCCTGCAGCGCCAGGCGATGGATGCGCTCACCTTCAAGTGCAACGTGCTGTGGACGCAGCTCGATGCCCTGTACTTCGCCTACGTGGCGCCGGGGATGATCCCGCCGGATGCCTGGACGCCGGGCACCGGTCTGGTGGCGGAGGCCACCGTGCTGCAGGCCGCCGGCACCGGGACGATCTCGGCACACGACGTGCCGCGCCTGCCGCGCGGCGTCCGCCTGCGTCACGACGCCGTGCGCAACCAGCACGTCCTTTTGGCGCCCGAGCGCACCTTCGACCTCGATGCCAACGCGGTCATGGTTTTGGAACTGGTCGACGGTCAGCGGTCCGTGCGCGACATCGCCGGGATGCTGGCGGAGAAGTTCACGGCGGAAGTATCCGTGATCGAGGCCGACATCCTCGTCATGCTGAACGATCTGGCCACAAAGCGGGTCCTGGAGCGATGAACGCGATCACGCCGAACGCCCCCGTCCTGCCGGCCCCGGTCGGGCTCCTGGCGGAGCTCACCCATCGCTGTCCCTTGCGCTGTCCCTATTGCTCGAACCCGCTCGAACTCGACCGGCGGTCGGGCGAACTCGACACCGCGACGTGGCAGCGTGTGCTGACGGAGGCGGCGGCGCTCGGCGTGCTGCACGTCCATCTCTCGGGCGGCGAGCCGACGGCCCGCAACGATATCGTCGAGATCACGAAGACCTGCGCGACGCTGGGCCTGTATTCCAACCTCATCACCTCCGGTGTCGGGGGCGCTCTGCAGAAACTCGACGCGCTCTACGACGCCGGTCTCGATCACGTGCAGCTCTCCGTGCAGGGCGTAGACGCGGCCAATGCGGAGAAGATCGGCGGTCTGAAGAACGCTCAGCCGCAGAAATTCGCCTTCGCCGAGCGGGTGACGCAACTCGGCCTGCCGCTGACGCTGAATTCCGTGATCCACCGGGGTAACATCCACGAGGTGGAAGGCTTCATCGACCTCGCGGTGAAGCTCGGCGCCAAGCGGCTGGAGGTCGCCCACACCCAGTATTACGGCTGGGCCTACGTGAATCGCGCCGCCCTGATGCCCAACAAGGCCGAGGTCGACCGCTCCATCCGCATCGTCGAGGCCGCCCGCGAGCGCCTGAAGGGCCAACTCGTCATCGATCTCGTGGTGCCGGACTACTACGCGAAGTACCCGAAGGCCTGCGCTGGCGGCTGGGGCCGCAAGCTCATGAACGTGACGCCGCAGGGCAAGGTGCTCCCCTGCCACGCGGCCGAGACGATTCCGAACCTTGAATTCTGGTATGTCTCGGAGCATTCGCTCGGCGACATCTGGGCGAATTCCCCAGCCTTCACGGCCTATCGCGGGACGGACTGGATGAAGGAGCCCTGCCGCTCCTGCGACCGTCGCGAGAAGGACTGGGGCGGCTGCCGCTGCCAGGCCCTGGCGCTCGCCGGCGATGCGGCGGCCACCGACCCGGCCTGTTCGCTCTCGCCCCTCCACGCCAAGGTGCGGGATCTCGCCGTCGAGGAAGCGGCCGAGACACCGCCGGACTACGTCTACCGGACCATCGGCAGTAACGTGCAGCCGAACGTGCGTACGCCGCTGAATGAGGAAGCGCCCCTTTGAAGCCCGTCACCCTCGCCGCGCTGCTGATGCTCGCGAGCGCACCCACCCTTGCGCAAGGTGCGCTCGAGGCCCCCGCCGTCACCAAGACCAGTACGGCGCCGCCCAACGCCTCCGACCTGCTCTTCGAGCAGCCGCAAATGAAGAACGTGCCCGCGGGCACGACGCTGACCTACACTTACCTGCGCCGCAGCGGCATCTCCAAGGGGCCGTTCGGCCCCCCGCTCGACGACACGATCAAGCTCGGCATCGAGCCCGGCAAGAGTGCCGACAGCCGCGACATCCGCGTCCAGATGTTCTCCGGCGCCAACCGCTTCCCGGCCGGTCCGTTCGAGGACATGCCGGGCAACCCGGTGATGACGCTCTTCCTGGAGCATCATCTGATCGACCTCGCCCGCGTTTTGATGGCGAACCCGCGCTACATCAAGAACGCGATCCGCAAGGGCTTGCGCGACAACGCTACGGTGACGCCGACGGAAGTGGACTACAAGGGCCGGAAGGTCGCCGCCTGGCGCGTCGAAACCCGGCCCTTCCTGGACGACAAGATGAAGGAGCGCATGCGTGGGTTCGAGAACCTGACCTACACCTTCGTGACCTCCGACGCGGTGCCGGGCGAGCTCGTCTCGATCGAGGCCTCGTCCAAGAACGCCGAGGGCGGCGAACTCCTGCAAGAGAACCTGACCTATGATCCGAACGCTGGTTGAGCGCTTTCCTCGGGCCTTGGCCGCCGGCGCTTGCGTCGCAGCCCTGCTGACGGGGCCGGCCCTGGCCGAACCCGAGAACGACTACCCCACCGAGGCGAGGGCCGATTACATCTTCGGCTGCATGGCGGCCAACGGGCAGTCCCGTGAATCCCTCTCCCGCTGCTCGTGCTCCCTCGACGCCCTGGCCTCCCTCCTGCCTTACGACAAGTACGTTCAGGCGAGCACCGTGCTCTCCATCCGCCAGGGCATCGGTCAGCGGACCGCCCAGTTCAAGACCACCAAGGTTTTCGACGACCAGGTCGCGGACCTGCGCCGGGCCCAGGCCGAGGCCGAAATCCGCTGCTACCGGGGCGGGACCTGAGCGGGGCTTACGCGCGCGGCCAAGTCAGGCCCAAACCGAGTCCAGCCGGACCTTGAGGGCGGTGTACCCCGCCGCCTGAGGAAGCTGGTGGCCAACCCCGCCCCATGGCTTTCCCATAGGCAGAGGAGCGCGGTCCGCTCGCGGGAACCCGGCATTGCCCCGGTCGCCGGTTGCGTTCAAACACAGCGGCATCCCGGCGTGCCCGTCGCCCTGACCCATGAGACGTTCGTGCCCCCTGACCTGCCGGCTTCCCTGACCACGCTCCTGCCCGATCTCGGGCGGCGCGTCCTCGTGATGGGCATCCTCAACGTCACGCCCGATTCGTTCTCGGATGGCGGACGCTTCGCAGATCTCGAGCCCGCCCGGGCCCAGGCGGAAGCGCTGGTGGCGGAGGGTGCGGCGCTCATCGATATCGGTGGCGAATCGACCCGGCCGGGCCACGTTCCGGTCTCGGCCGAGGAGGAGCAGGCCCGCATCCTGCCGGTGATCCGCGCGCTGGCGCCCCGGCTGCCCGTGCCGATTTCGGTGGACACCTACAAGGCCTCCACCGCCCGCGTGGCGCTGGAGGCCGGCGCCCGCATCGTCAACGACGTCTGGGGCCTCCAGCGGGAGCCCGAGATCGCCCGCGTCGCCGCCGATCACGGAGCGCCCGTGATGGTGATGCACAACCGCGAGCGCATCGATCCCGGCATCGACATCATCGCCGACATGCTGCGCTTCTTCGAACGGTCACTCGCCATCGCGCGGGCTGCAGGTATTCCCGACCGCGACATCGTGCTCGATCCCGGGATCGGTTTTGGCAAGAGTTGGGAGCAGCACCTGGACGCCCTGCGACGCCTGCCCGAGATCGTGGCCTTGGGGTTTCCGGTTCTCGTCGGAATCTCGCGAAAGTCGCTGCTGGGGCGTCTGCACGACACCGAAACGCGACCCGTCGACCGCCTGTTCGGCTCGGTGGGCAGCCACGTGCTCGCCGCGACCCTCGGGGCGCAGATCGTGCGGGTGCACGATGTCGGTCCGCACGTGGACGCCCTGAGGGTGGTCGACGCCGTGATGCAGAGGCCCGCATGAGCGACCGCATCCTCGTCACCCGCATCGCGGTCTTCGCCTATCACGGACTGCTCGCCGAGGAAGCGCGGCTCGGCCAGCGCTTCTACATCTCCCTCGATTGTCGCCTCGATCTCGCGCCTGCGGGCCGCTCCGACGACGTGACACGGACGGTGAGTTATGCGGACCTGACCGAGATCGTCACGCGCATCGCCACCGAGCGGCGCTTCGCCCTCATCGAGGCCCTGGCCGAGGCCATCGCCGGTGAGATCCTGGACCAGCACGCGCCGATCACGGAAGTCCGGGTGCGGGTGGATAAGCCGAGCGCGCCGGTTCCGGCGGTGATCGAGGGAGTGGCGATCGAGATTGTCCGCTCCCGCGAGGTCGCACGGTGAGCGCCGCCTACCTCGGTCTTGGTAGCAACTTGGGCGACAAGGCCGCGACGCTCGCCGAGGCGGTGGCGCGACTCGCCGCCACGCCGGGCATCCGGGTCACGGCCCGCTCATCGGATTACCGCACGCCGCCCTGGGGCGATACCGATCAGGACTGGTTCCTCAATGCCGCGATCGGCGTGGAAACCAGCCTGACTCCACACGAACTCCTGGAGACGGGACTCGCCATCGAATCCACCATGGGGCGGGTGCGCGAGCGCCGCTGGGGACCGCGCGTGATCGACATCGACGTGCTGTCCTACGAAGGAGCGGCGATCAGCGACGCACGCCTGATCCTGCCACACCGCTTCGTGCGCGAGCGGGCCTTCGTGCTGGTGCCGCTGGCGGAGATCGCACCCGATCTCCGGATCGGACCGGAAACGGTGGCCGAAGCCCTGGCCAAACTCGACGCCACCGGTATCGAGCGGGCCTGAGACCGGACCGGCATCCGGTCCGGTGGGTACTTCAGGGCCTCGGCGCTCCGAGAAGGGTGTTACCCTCTTCCTCCAGCAGCGGGACGTCGTAGGCCCGCAGAACCGCCTCGATATCGGCGCGTCGCTTGCGCAGGATCGTGTTGAGGGTCCGCTTCCAGTCGTTCTCCTCCATCCGCACGCCGAGCGCGATGCGGAAGGTCAGGGGCGGCCGGTCAGGCTCCTGCAGCAGGGGGACGACGCTCATCGGAACACCGCTCTGTCTGGCGAGCCAGCCAGCGGCGGGCCCCCACAGGATCGCGGCGTCAATTTGCTTCTCGGCGAGATCGGCGATGACCTCCGCCGAGACGGTCTGATGCTTGCGCGCCGGATCGAGCTGATAGGGCGCGTAGGCCTTCATCGTGCTGACGAGGCCGACCTCGCCCATGCGGTTCACCGGGGGCGTGCCGCCGATGACGCCGATCGCCCTGCCCTTCAGCTTCGGGTCGTCGAGGCGCACGACGCCGTCGAACTCGCCCTGGCGAGTGACCAACGTATAGGCGGAGCGATAATAGGGGTTTGAATGCTGGACGAGTTCGCCACCGGCTGCCGAGCCGATGATGATGTCGCACAGGCCCGTGCCCAGGGTGTTGCGGACGAAGCCCGGCCCCTGGGTCAGCCAGTAATAGCGGATCTTGACCTTGAGCTCGTCGGCGATGATCGCCGCAATCTTGTTCTCGAAACCGTCCTCCTTGCGCTGGGAGAACGGCATGTTGCCCGGATCGCCGCAGACACGGAGCGTGTCCGTCGTCACGAGATCCGGCAACGATTGCGCCAAAGCGGGTCGCGCTCCTGCCGAGATCAGCAGGAGCGCGAGCGCAAGGCCAGTCCGGGCGCGCGAGCGGGTCATCAGCCGCCCAGGCACTCCTTCTCGGCCGCCTTGGCGGCGTCGGGCTTGTCTTCCTTGTCGGTCGGGCGGATGCGCGGCATGGCACCGGACGCGCGGGCCTTCAGGTAGACGTAGAGGTCGTCGGCGTAGCACATGACGTTCTTGTTATCGCCGAACGCGGGCATGACCCGCTCCTGGCCGGCCTGCGAGTCGCGCTTGCCGCCCGCCAGAATGCCGATGAACTCCTCGTAGCCGATGGTCTTCAGCGAGTCCTTCAGGGCCGGCGCGTAGGTGGAGCCCATGGCATCGGGGCCGTGGCAGACGTGGCACTCGGCGTGATAGCGACGGTAGCCCGAATAGGCGTACCAATCAAACTTCTTGCCGTCGTTGGTGATGTGGAAGGTCGGGTGGCCGTCGCCGTCCTGATACTTGCCGTCCTCGACCTTCACGGCCGCGAACTTGTCGATCAGCTTGGCATCCTTCTCGGGCACGTTCGGATCGAGCTGATTGGCCAGTGCCGGATCAGCCTTCTTCGCATCCTGGGCCTGGACGGCGAGCGTGGAGACCGACGCGAGGGCGAGCGCCGCCACAAGCGGACGGATGACGGCTTTGCTGATGGTGTACAACGACGTTTCTCCCAGGAACACGATTTCGGCCTTCGGCCGCGTATGTCGCGTGTTGTTCTTCCAATTCTAACCAGAAAGATGCCGGCGCGGAAACCCGCGCCGGCACCCCAGATCAGACCGTTACGTGCGACCGATTAGTTCGGCAGCGAGAAGACGGTCAGCTGACCACCGAGGTTGGTGTAGTTCGACAGGGCGGCGTAACCACCCACCGCGCCGAGACCGGCGTTCGGGTCGGTCAGGCCGGCCGCGAGGCCGATGCCGGCCCAGCCACCGACACCCGACAGGATGCCGACGAACTGCTTGCCCTTGTGCTGGTAGGTCATCACGTTGCCGATGATGCCCGACGGGGTCTTGAACTTGTAGAGTTCCTTACCGGTCTTCGAGTCGACGGCCTTCAGGTAGCCCTCGAGGGTCCCGTAGAACACGATGTCACCGGCGGTGGCGAGGGCGCCCGACCACACCGAGAACTGCTCCTGGTTCGACCACTTGATCTTACCAGCGACGCCGTCCCAGGCGATGAAGTTACCCATGCCGCCGTGGCTGTTGGGGGCCGGGTACATGGCGAGCGTCGCGCCGACGTAGGGCTGACCGGGGGTGTAGGACACCCGGAACGGCTCGTAGTCCATGCAGACGTGGTTGGTGGGCACGTAGAACAGGTTGGTCTTCGGCGAGAACGCAGCAGGCTGCTGGTCCTTGGTGCCGAGGGCCGCGGGGCAGATACCCTTGGAGTTGGTATCCTCACCATTCTGCTCGGTGGAGTACTTGGCCTGGACGAGCGGACGACCGTAGGTCTTCGAGCCCTTGTCCATGTCGACCTTGGAGGCCCAGTTCACCACCGGATCGAACTTCTCGGCAACCAGGAGCTCGCCGGTGGCGCGATCGAGGGTGTAGCCGAAGCCGTTACGGTCGAAGTGGGTCAGCAGGGGACGATCCTTGCCGTCAACCTTCTGATCCGTGAGGATCATCTCGTTGATGCCGTCATAGTCCCACTCGTCGTGCGGGGTCATCTGGTAGACCCACTTGGCGGCGCCCGTATCGGGGTTACGCGCCCAGATGGTCATGGACCACTTGTTGTCGCCCGGACGCTGCTTGGGGTTCCAGGTCGAGGGGTTGCCCGAGCCGTAGTACATCAGGTCGAGCTTGGGGTCGTAGGAGAACCAGCCCCAGGTGCAGCCGCCGCCGGTCTTCCACTGATCGCCTTCCCAGGTCTTCAGCGAGGAGTCCTTGCCGACCGGCTTGCCGAGAGACGTGGTCTTCTCGGGGTCCATGATCATGTCGGCGTCGGGGCCCTGGGAGTGGCCGCGCCACACCTTCTTGCCCGTCTTGGAGTCATAGGCGGTGACGTGGCAGTTCACGCCGAACTCGCCGCCGGAGATGCCGACAATGATCTTGTCCTTAACGGGCAGGACGGTGGCGGTGTTGGTCTCGCCCTTCTTCGGGTCGCCGTTGACGACGGACCAGTTCACCTTGCCGCTCTTGGCGTCGAGGGACACGACAGTGGTGTCGGCCTGATGCAGGATGATGGCGCCATCGGCGTAGGCCAGACCACGGTTGACCGTGTCACAGCACATCACCGGGATGACCGACGGGTCCTGCTTGGGCTCGTACTTCCAGACGATCACGCCGTCCTTGTCGAGGTCGAGGGCGTAGACGATGTTCGGGAAGGGGGTGTGCACGTACATCATGTTGCCGATGACGAGCGGGGAGCCCTCGTGGCCGCGCAACACGCCGGTCGAGAACGTCCAGGCGACCTGGAGCTGCTTGACGTTGCTGGCGTTGATCTGATCGAGCTTGGAGTAGCGCGTGTTGGCGTAGTCGACGGTCTGGAGCACCTGCTCGGCCGGGTTGGCCGAGCGCTTCAGGACGTCATCGTTGGCGAATGCCGAGGTCGAAGCGACCATGCCGGCGCCGAGTGCGAGAAGATGTACCGCTCTCATGGATTCCTCCGACAGATCTTCCGGCCGCCACCTTACGGAACATCCGCAAGATCACGTCGTGATCTGACTGTTTGCGACAGGGATAGGATCGCCTCGGTAGCGGACGCCAAGCCTTTACGACCGCGCCAATGACGGGGGTCGCCGGACCTGCGCGGTCAGGGGCCGCTATCCCTTTGCGGCGCCCCTCGAAACCGAAGCTTGAATGAACTCTAAGAAAAATCTCGCCGACGTCAACTCGCTTGCGCACGGTCTTGCCTTGCCACGCACAAGTCCTCGTGAACCCAACAGACGAACCGAATGGTAACGGTGCCCTGCAGCATAAGATTGTGCGGTGCAATATAAGCTTGTGTGAACGCAAAGTGTTTTCATCATCTTAGGCGACGTTCATGCACTCCGCGCATGGTGCTGACGCTTTGTATCATCCGGAATTCACAAACCGACGAATGCGACCTGCTCGGCATTTGGAATTCAAAATACCAACGCTGAGCGGGCTTAGGTTAGGCATAATAATTCCGTTTTGCTTAGTGCTGCGGTCTCACAGTAGCTGCGTTAGCTTCGCTGAAGCGTCACGGTCTGAGCTCTGTCTCTGCGCGGTCTCTGCGCGGTCTCGCCGCATCGGCCCATAGGTCGGAAGCGATCGGTCTGCGAACGGGCCGCGTGATCGCGATCCGATCGAATCAGTTGGCGATGACGCTGGGGAACCGCGCGGCCAATTCCCCTCGCCGAGACTCGATCCAGGACCGGTCGCGTTCGCCGCGTGGCCGCTCGAGAGTGACGCATCCGAGGAGGCTGGCGGGCCGGGCCGAGACGAGGAGCAGCCGGTCCGCGATCTCGATGGCTTCGGCGACGTTGTGGGTGACCATCAGGACGCCCATGCGGGTGCGTCCGACCGCCTCCACCACCAGGGCTCGCAGCGCTGCCGCGGCGGTGTCGTCGAGGGAGACGAACGGTTCGTCCAGGATGAGGATGCGGGGCTTCTGCGCCAGCGCCCGGGCAAGGGAGACGCGGCGCGCCATTCCGAGGGACAGGGCCCCGGGATAGCGCCCGCGCCAGGGCGCGAGGCCGAGGGACGCGAACAGGGTGTCGAGGTTCTGTCCGCGCGCACCGCGCGGAAGGGCAAGCCGGACGTTCTGCTCAACCGTGCGCCAGGGCAGCAGGCGCGGTTCCTGGAACGCCATCGCGATTCCCGCGGCATCCGGCTGGGGTGTCACGCGGCCCTCGTAGTCCGGATCGAGTCCGAGAAGGATGCGTAAGGTGGTGGTCTTGCCCGCGCCCGAGGGGCCGATCAGGCAGGTGATCTCGCCCGCGATCACCGAGAAGGCCAGATCCCGCACGGCCTCCACCGGCTCCGGGCCACCGGCCCCGTAGACCTTGCGGACGATCTCCACCTGCAGTGCCGCGTCCGGCGCCTTCGGCGGGACCGAGTCCTTAGCGCCAGCGTCGGACATAGGCTTCGAGCCGCTGGAGGATGAGGATGTCGATGGCGATCATCACACTCATGAAGACGAGGCTGTAGCCGAGGATGGCCGCCACGTTCAGGCTCTGGACGAAGTAGTAGTTGATGGCGAAGCCCACGCCGTTCGGGCGGCCGAGCAACTCGATCACCAGCACGATCTTCCAGGCGAGCGACAGGCCGGAGCGCGCCGCCGCCACGGCGAAGGGCTGCAGTTGCGGCACGAGCACATGGGCGATCCAGGTGCGGCGGTCGAAGCGATAGCTGCGGGCCATCTCCTCCAGCTGCGGGTCGAGTCCGCGCGCGCCCTCCCGCAGGATCACCGCTACGTTCGGCAGCTTGTTGAGCACCACCGCCACGATCGCCGCCGCCTCGTTCAGCCCGACCCAGATGTAGGCCAGCACCGTGATTACTAGGGCGGGGGTGTTCAGGAGGACGAGGAGGGGCGTGTCCAGGATCAGGTTGAGGCGGCGGGAGCGTCCGAGCGCGACGCCGAGCAGCACGCCGAGGGTCATCGCCAGGAGGAAGGAGATGCCCACGCGGGAAAGCGTGATGCCGACGTTCCACCACAGGTCGCCCCGCGCGGATTCCTGGGCGAGGAAGTCGAGGATCGCCAGCGGCGCCGGCAGCAGACGCGAACCGGCGGCGGAGGCCGCGACCTGCCATCCGGCCAGCAGCACCAGCACGGAGACGAGACGGGTGGCAAGACCCATGGGGGTCAGGGCACCGGGAACGGCGCGCGCGCGAGCGCCTCAGCCATTCCCGCTGCCGTCGAAGTAGAGGCCCGGCGGGAGCGTGGAACCGGCCCCGACGAGGCGTTCTCCTCCGAGCCGCGCCATGACGCCGAACAGCTTCTCGCCGTCGCCCCGCTCCGTGGCCAGTGGACGGCGCGGGATGCCGGCGAGGAAATCGCGCTTCAGGGCCTGGAAGGTCGCCTCGTCGTCGGCCGCCATCAGCGGGCGCACCACATCCCAGGCCGAGGCGTCGTTCGCGAGCGCCTCCTTGGCGGCCTTCGAGGCGCGGGCGAAACCCGCCACCGCCTCGGGCTTGGTCTTCAGGGTCTCGCCATCGAGAAGGTATCCGATCAGCGCCATCGAGCCGGTGGCCCCGAAGGCACGCATGATGTCGTCGGAGCCGATCAGGCGGCGGAAGCCTTTTGGCTCCAGGCGGGCGCAATAGGTCCAGTAGAGGAGCCCGGCATCCAGTTCGCCCTGTTCGAGCTTGAGCGCGAGGAGCGGCGGTGCGCCGAAGGCGATGGTCGCCTGCGCCTCGAGGTCGATGCCCGCCGCGTCGCGGGCCTGGGCCTTCAGGAGGAGCCAATTCTTGTCGAGGGGACCACCGGCGACGCCGAGGCGCTTGCCCTTGAGGTCGGCCAGCGTTCGGATCGGGCTGTCGCCCGGTACCATCAGCGAACCCTCGGTGGTGGAGTAGGGGAAGAAGCGGATCGCGCGGCCCTCGTTGCCGAGGCGTGCCGCCCAGAGCAGGTCACCCACGATGGTGTCGACCTGGCCGCCGAGGAAGGCAATCCGCGCCGCGTCGTTGCCGGCGAGCTTGACGACGTCGAGGGTGAAGCCGTTGGCGGTGTCGAGCCCGTGCGCCTTGATCACCGCCGCTTCCCACGAGACCGTGCCGAAGGGCAGGCTGCCGACGCGGATGGTGGCCGGCGCCGCAAGCGCCGGAGCGTTCCAGGCCAGAACCGACAGGGGCGACGATGCCGCCGTCGCGAGCAATCCGCGCCGTGACAGCATGGGGCACACTCCCTGGATTCGACGTCGGGCGCTCGGGTGGTCCCGTAAAGACCGGCGCCTGTTGGACTTCTACATAAGAGCTTGATCGGAGGGCGTCCACAGGATGATTCGGTAAGACGCAAGGGCTGATGGTCGCCCCTCGCGAAAGCGAAGTCCCTGTCGTCCAGGCGGGACTTGCGTGAAACCGAAGCCCGGCGCAGGTTTTCGCCGAAGACCTGTCTGGAGCGGATCATGGCCGGAACACGCGAAGACGTGATCGACGACGTCACCATCACGGCGCGGCTGGCGCGTGACCTGCCGGCCTGGCGGCTGGAGGACGGTTGGATCAAGCGCACCTACAAGACGGCGGGCTGGAAGGGCACGCTCATGGTCATCAACACCGTGGGCCACCTTGCGGAGGCGGCCTGGCACCACCCGGACATCACCGCTTCCTACGCCTGGGTGGAGGTGCGCCTGACCAACCATGCCGCCAAGGGCATTACCGAGAAGGACTTCGCACTGGCCGCCAAGATCGAGGAGGTAGTCGGCTGGCAGCCCGGTGCGGAGGGCGGGGCGCTGGAGGGGACGCCCACCGACCCGCGCTTCGCCTACATCAAGTACGAGAAGTAGCCGCGCGGCAGGGGGCGCTCCGCCGGCTTCACTCCGCGTGCTTCACCCGCCGGCACTCGGTCTTGAGGTAGCTCGTGCGGCCGATCTCGTCCCTCAGATCGGTACGGGCGATGATCTCCTGCCAGCCGTTCGTGCAGCCGAGTTCGTTGGCGACCCGGACCTTGCGGACCTCGCTCGCCCGATCGTCGGTGCAGGCCTCGATGGGGATGCCGTTGGCGCAGACCAGGACCACGGCGATGAAGGCGTTCATGGGCGATCTCTTCTGACCGGTCCTCGGTGGGCGATCTTCCGGATCCGATACGCACCCGCGCCGGGATCGGTCTCATCCGATCGTGAGAATGTGATCGGCCGAGAAGTCCCGTCCCTCCACCGGGTTCGCGACCCAGCGGGTGCGCTCGATCTGCATGTCATGCCCGGCATGGAAGTGGCCCGAGACCCAGAGGTCCGGCCGAGCCGCCTCGGGAAGGTCCTCCAGCACGGTGCTGGCATAGAAGGCCGGTACCCACCACGGCACGCCGGGCGCGTGGCGGAACGCATCGGCCGCGCGCGGGCTCGGAGGGTGATGCGTGACGCAGACGGTGGGGCCGTCATGGGGCCGCGACAAGGCGGCGATCAGGCCCTCGCGCTCCCGGGTATGGGCCGCCATCGCGTCGGCGGGCGACCAGACCGTGCCGTCGCCGTTGCGGATCGAGCCCCGGAACTCGCGCGATCCTGTGACCGGATCCGTCATGCGCGCGGCCGCGTAGGCGACCGGGTCCTGGGGATGGTCCGGTACGCCCGCGTCCAGCCAGCGCCCCGCCAGCGACCAGTCGCTCCAGAGGGTCGTGCCGACGAAGCGCACGCCGTCGAGGACAATCGCGGCCCCGCGCTGAAGCAGGTGGATCGCGGCGCCCTCCCCGTTCAGCCGGTGGACCTCGGCCGCCAGGTCGGCGAGGAGATCCGGCGCCGTGCGTCCGTCGCCGGTGGGCGCATAATGCTCGTGGTTGCCGGGCACCAGCACGATCGGCCCGCCCCGCGCCAGGGTCACGAGTGCGGCGAGACCCTGCTCCGGGCGTCCCTCGTACAGGTCGCCGGGGCAGACCAGCACGTCGAAGGGTTGTTCCGGCCGCAGGATGACGTCGAGGCGTCGGCGCTCCAGGTGGAGATCGGAGATCGGAAACAGGCGCATGGAGGCGGCTCGGGGTCCCTCAGGAAACGGGCTTTTCGGGTGCAGTCGTCTCGGGGGCGGTTTTGGCCGCCCGCCATTCCGCCCGCGCGGCCCGCAGGATGTCGCCCGCCGAATCGGCGTTGAGGATGGCGATGCCCGCCGCCGCGATGAGATCGGGCCAAGCCGAGAGGGTCAGGGCCGTGGCGATCCCGGCGGCGATGATGGCGAGGTTGGCATAGGCGTCGTTGCGCGCCGAGAGGTAGGCCGCCCGGGTCAGGCTGCCGCCTCCTGCGCGGTGGCCGGCCAGCATCATCGCGCAGGTGAGATTGACGGCGAGCGCTCCGAGTCCCGTCAGCGTGAGCGGAACCGGGGCCGGCGGCACCATCGTGGCGAACTTGCCCCAGGCGGCGTAGGCGGTGGCCAGCGCCGGCAGCAGCAGGATGACGGCGAGCACCGCGCCGAGGCGCGCCCGGTTGCGCATGCTCCAGCCGATACCGGCGAAGATCAGCAGGTTGATGGCCGCGTCTTCGAGGAAGTCGAGACTGTCGGCGATGAGCGCGAGCGAGCCGATTGCCAGCGCGACGCTGATTTCGACGCCGAAATAGGCGAGGTTCAGCCCGGCGACGCGGGCAACGACGGGGCGCAGGGTGGCGGAGGGGGGACTGGGCACGGGGACGGCTCGACCTTGTCGCGGGACGACGCCGCGTTGGCGACCTCCTTGGCGCGGGAAGCCTCCGCCTGTCGAGGTCCGCCGTCCGGCGGCGCGGCTTTATCGGTCGGTGCAGGCTGGATTTGGCCCGCCGCCTGTGCGAGGCGGAAATCCGGCCGCGTGGACGTTGCGCGCCCACGAATCGAGATCAACGACCGGAATCGGAGGGACACCGCCCATGATGCCCGAACTGCGCGTCCTGTACTTCGAGGATCTCGAAGTCGGTTTGTCCGAGACGCTGAACAAGGTCATCGCCTCCTCCGACGTGGTGGGTTTCGCCGAGATCACCGGCGACCGCAACCCGATCCACCTCTCCGAGCACTTCGCGGCCCGCACGCCCTTCGGCACCCGCATCGCCCACGGCCTCTACACGGCCGGCCTGATCTCGGCGGTGCTCGGCACCCGCCTGCCCGGCCCGGGCGCCGTCTACATCAGCCAGACCCTGAACTTTCGCGCCCCCGTGCGCATCGGCGATACGGTCGAGGTCACCGTCGAGGTCGCCGAACTGGTGCCGGAGCGCCGGCGCGCGCGTCTGAAATGCACCTGCTCCGTGGCCGGCGAGGTCGTGCTCGACGGGGAGGCCCTGGTGAAGGTGCCGACCAAGGCCGAGGCCGACCCCCTCGCGGTCCGGATGGGCGGGCGCCCCGCGAGCGCCTGACGACCCGCCTTGCGCGCGCCGATCACCATTCACGACCCGGCCGATCCGCGTCTCGCCCCCTACACGGCGATGCGCGAGCGCGACCTCGTCGGGCGGGAGGGACGGTTCATCGTCGAGGGCGAGGTCACCCTGCGGGTGATGCTCTCGGCTCGGGCCCGGTTCGGACTCGAATCGGTCCTGCTCGCCCCGGAGCGCCTGGGCGCGCTCACCGATACCCTCGTCCGGCTCCCCGGCGACGTCCCGGTCTTCTGCGCGACCAAGCCGGTGATGAGCGCGATCACCGGGTTTCCGATCCATCGCGGCGTGCTCGCCGTGGGCCGGCGTGGAAGCGAGGCCGAGGCTGGGTTGGCCCCCGCTCCCGCGCGTACCCTCGTGCTCGGCCTCGTCGGTCTCACCAACCATGACAATGTCGGGGGCCTGTTCCGCAACGCCGCCGCCTTCGGGGCCGACGCGGTGCTCCTCGACGGGGCCACCTGCGATCCCCTCTACCGCAAGGCGATCCGCGTCTCGGCCGGAGCGGCGCTGACGGTGCCGTTCCAGCGCTTGGCGGATGCCGACGCGATCCTCGGCTATGCCCGGCGCCACGACCTGACTCCCCTGGCCCTGAGCCCGGGAGGCGTGGAGACTCTCGCTGCCCTCGCGCCTCCGCTCCGGACCCTGCTGATCCTCGGGACCGAGGGGCCCGGCCTGCCGCCGGCCCTGATGGCGAGCCTGCGCACCCTGCGCATCCCGATGGCGCCGGACTTCGATTCCCTCAACGTGGCCACCGCCGGAGCGATCGCGCTCCATCATCTGGCGGCCATCTGCTGACGGCGCCGGAGCCGTGCCACTGGCACAACCGTGCCGCGCGACATTGCGCCCCCATTGCCGCCCGCCCTGCCACGGTCAAGATTGGTCGCAGGGGCCCTGAGGCCTGGACGGACCCTCGTTCCGCGCCACATGCGTTCGGGATGAGGGCGAAGACGAAGGAATCGCGAGCGTTGTTGCAGTCACGGGATGGCCTGCGGACCCTGTCCGGACGCCGCGTCATCATCGTCGGTGCCGGTCCCGGCGGCCTCGCCACCGCGCTTCTCATGGCCCGTGCCGGGGTCCACGTGACATTGCTGGAGAAGGATCCGGCGGTGGGCGGGCGCACCAAGACGGTGGAGGCGCCGGGCGGTTACCGCTTCGATATCGGGCCGACCTTCTTCCTCTATCCGCAGATCCTGGCGGACATCTTCGAGACCTGCGGCGAGCGTCTGGAAGACCACGTCAAGCTCGAGCGCCTCGACCCGCAATACCACCTCGTGTTCGAGGCGGGCGGCGAGATCCGCGCCACCAACGACATGGACCGGCTGGAGGCCGAGGTCGCCCGCATCGCGCCGGACGACGCGAAGAACGTGCGCAAGTTCTTCGCGGACAACCGGGTGAAGCTGAAGTTCTTCAAGCCGGTGCTGGAGCAGGCCTTCCACACCCTGCGGTCCATGGCCTCGCCCGCCATGATCGCCGCCCTGCCCCACCTGCATCCGGGCCGCAGCGTCGACAAGGACCTGCAGCGCTACTTCAAGGACCCGCGCGTCCGCCTCGCCTTCGCGTTCCAGACCAAGTACCTCGGCATGTCGCCGTTCCGGTGCCCGAGCCTGTTCACCATCCTGTCGTTCCTCGAATACGAGCACGGGGTCTACCACCCGGTCGGCGGCTGCGGTGCCGTCTCCGAGGCGATGGCCGGCCTCGCCCGCCGCATGGGCGTCGACATCCGCCTCGGGGCCGGCGTCGAGCGGGTCCTCTTCGAGGGCAAGCGCGCCAGCGGCGTGATCTGCAACGGCGAAACGATCCATGCCGACGCAGTGGTGATCAACGGCGATTTCGCCAAGGTCATCCAGGACCTGGTGCCGCAACAGCACCGCCCGCGCTGGCGCGATGCCAAGATCGAGAAGGCGCGCCTCTCCTGCTCGACCTTCATGCTCTATCTCGGCCTCGACGGGCCGATGCCCGAGGCACTCGGCCACCACACCATCCTGCTGTCGGAGGATTACGCCCGGAACATCCGGGAGATCACCGACGGCATCCTGCCGATGCAGCCCTCCCTCTACGTGCAGCATGCGGGCTTCACCGATGGCGGCATGGCGCCGCCCGGCCAGACCAGCCTCTACGTGCTGGTGCCGGTGCCGAACCTGAAGGCCGGCATCGACTGGAAGGGCCTACGCGAGACTTATCGCCGCCTCGTCCTCGACCGCCTCGCCCTGCTCGGCCTCGGTGACATCGAATCGCGCATCCGCTACGAGCGCATCGTCGACCCGACCGAGTGGCGCGACGACTTCTTCGTTCACGAGGGCGCCACCTTCAACCTCGCCCACGACCTGATGCAGATGCTCTACTTCCGCCCGCACAACCGCTTCGGGCCGGGCCTCTACCTCGTCGGCGGCGGAACCCATCCGGGTTCGGGTCTGCCCGTGATCTACGAGGGCGCGCGCATCACCGCGCGCCTCCTCATCGAGGAACTGTCGGCCGGGCGGGTCGGGGCCGCCAGCGCCGGCATCCCTGCCACCGCGCCGCTTGCGACCTCGGGCGACGCTTCTTGAGGGGCCTCGCCGGGGGGCTCGTCCTTCTCGTTTTCGGCGCCGGGTTCGCCCGGGCCGCGGAGGTGGCGGTGGAGGTCGAGGGGATCGAGCCCGCCGGCCTGGTTTCGGTCGCCCTGTGCCAGGACGGGTTGAGCGAGGCCGATTGCCGAATCGGCCAGCAGGCCCCGCCCCGCGCGGCCGCGCAGCGCTTCCTCTTCGCGGATCTGGCGCCGGGCATCTACGCGGCCCTCGCCTACCAGGATACGAACGGCAACGGCCGCCTCGATCGGACCGGCCTCGGCCTGCCGCTGGAACCCTACGGCTTCTCCGGCGGGTCGCCCCGGGGCACCCGGCCGGATTTCGCCCAGGCACGCTTCTCCGTGCGTGAGCCGGGCGCGAGCGTGCGGGTCCGCCTGTCGCGCGCTCTCCCCCGCCGCTGATCGTCCCGTGACCGCCCGTCCCGAGCCGCTCCTGCGCATCGACGGCGCCGCCCTCGCCTATCGCGGCGCCCGCGCGCTGGAGGGGATCGACCTCGCCCTCGGCGCCGGCGAGACCCTGGCGCTGCTCGGGCCGAACGGGGCGGGGAAGACCTCGCTGATGCGCCTCATCGCCGGCCGGCTGGGGCCGGCGGCCGGTCGCGTCCGGGTTGCGGGCGCCGATCCCCACCGGTCCCGGGCCGCCCGCGCGGTGATCGGCTGGGTCCCGCAGGAGATTGCCCTCTACCCCCGGCTCTCGGTGGCCGAGAACCTGTCCGTGTTCGCGCAGCTCGCCGGGATCGCCCGGCGCGAGCGGGGGGAGGCGGTGGCAACCGGGCTCGCGCTCTGCGCCCTGGCAGAGGTCGCCGGCCGGCCGGTCGGGCTGCTCTCGGGCGGCTACCAGCGCCGGGTCAACATCGCAGCCAGCCTGATGGCGGGGCCCCGCCTCGTCCTCCTCGACGAGCCGACCCAGGGGGTCGACCTCCACGCCCGCGCGGCGATCCACGCGGTACTCGCCCGCCTGCGCGCGGCCGGCACCGCACTCCTCGTCGCCACCCACGATTTCGCCGAGGCCGAGCGCCTCGCCGACCGCGTCGCCATCCTGGCGCAGGGCCGGATCGTCGTCGACGGGCGCCTGGCCGACCTCCTCGCCCGGATCCGTGCCGATGCGCCCGAGCATGAGGTGGTGCTGGCCGCCCCCGCGGAACCCGATGCGGAGGCGGTGCTGCGCCGTACCGGCTTCCTGCCACGCGACATCGGCTCGATCTGGCGGGCGACCCGGCTGGCCGGGCCCGCCCTCGACGGAGCGGCCCTCCTCGACGCGCTGCGGGCATCGGGCGTGCCCGTCACCGAGATCCGAATCCGTGCCCCGGGCCTGGAGGGGGTCTACCGATCGGCACTGTCGGGGATCGAGGCCGGCGCCGGGGAGGGACGCGCGTCATGATCTCGGCCGCCTTCCGCGTGATGCTGCTCGGGCTCCTGCGCGACCGTGCCGCCCTGGTGATGGCCTTCGTGCTGCCGACCGTGATCTTCACGATCTTCGCCGCGATCTTCTCCGGGGCGCTGGGCGAGCGCATCCGCATCCATCTCGGTCTGCTCGATCTGGCGCAGACCCCGACGACGCAGCGCCTGATGCAGGCCCTCGAAGCCGACCCGGCCCTGCGCGTCGGGCGCCTGCCGGCCCTGGACATCGACGGGGCCATCGCGGCCGTGCGCCGCGGCACCGTCGACGTCGCCCTGGTCCTGCGCGGGGACCTCGATGCGGGTTCGGCCGGCACTGGCCAGCCCGTGCTGCTGATCGAGAACCCCGCCAAGGCGCTCGCCACCCCGGTCGCGCTCGGCCAGCTCCAGCGCGTCCTCAACGCGGCGCTGCCGGACGTCGTCCTCGCCCGGATCGTCGCCGACGTGGAGCGCTCCGGCAAGATCGGCCCGGACGAGCGCAACTTCCTCAACCAGGCCTTCGCCGAGCAGCGGGCCCGCAAGGAGCCATTTGCCTTCGCCTCGCTGGTGGAGCGCCGCAGCACCGCCTCGGGCGCCACCAACGACCGCGTCAGCTACTATGCGGGGGCGATCACCGCCGTGTTCCTGCTGTTCGCCGCCATGCAGGGGGCCCTCTCCCTGGTGGACGAACGCCAGTCCGGTCTCGCCGACCGGCTGATGGCCGGCCCCGGGGGGCTTGCCGTGGTGGTCCTCGGCAAGTTCCTGTTCCTGGTGGGCCAGGGCGTCGTCCAGGCGGCCCTGATCTTCGCCGCTGCCGCCCTCCTGCACGGGGTCGACATCCGGCCCAATGGAGGCGCCTGGCTGGTGACCTCGCTCCTCGTTTCGGCCATGGCGGCGGGTCTCGCGCTCGCTGCCTGCGCGGCCTCCGCCACCCGCCAGCAGGCGCACCTCGCCGCCACCTTCGGGGTTCTCCTGCTCTCGGCGGTGGGCGGCAGCATGGTTCCCCGCTTTCTGATGCCACCGTGGCTGCAGGAGGCCGGCTGGTTCACCCCCAATGCCTGGGCCATCGAGGGCTATCAGAACGCCCTCAGCGAAGGCTGGGCGGCGGCGCTTCCCGCCTGGGGCGTTATGGGGGCGGTGGCGGTCGTGGGCCTGGGCCTCGCGCTGGGGCTGGTCTCGCGGCGGGCGGGATGATCCTGCATTCCCTTGGCGAAGGCAGTCGGCGGGCGGCACGATCCCGGGTGTCGTGACCCGGTGCCGGAGACGGATAGTTTCCAGCCAACGCCGCTTGCTGTGGTGCGCCCTCGACGCTCCGGCGCATCTCGAGGATGTCATGAACCGGAGATTGGAAGTCGAAGGGGATGGATGCGTCACGGTCTTTGCCCTTCCATCGGGGCGATGACGGCGCGTGCGACCGGTTTTTGTTGCCGATGGCGCGGTGCCGCGACCGGTTAGCGCGTTGACCGCGCGCCCATCAGGTCTAGCTTCGTCTCCGGGAAGGGATTGTGAGCCCGCCCGGGGAGTGACGTGAACATGCGGGCTGGGTCATCGGTCGCCGTCGTCGGCGCAGGGTTGGGCGGCTTGGCGGCCGCCTGCGTGAGCGCCGCGCGCGGCCACAACGTCACCCTCTACGACAAGAACGACTGGCTCGGCGGCAAGGCCGCCGTCCTGCACGAGGGCGGGTTCCGGTTCGACATGGGGCCGACCATCCTCACCGTGCCGAAGGTGCTGGAGCGCATCTTCCAGGAGGCCGGGCGCAACATCCACGACTATTTGGACCTGCGCCGCCTCGATCCGCAGTGGCGCTGCTTCTTCGACGACAACACCCATCTCGACCTCATGGCCGACGTTCCCACCATGGCCGCCGACATGGAACGCTTCGCCCCCAACACCGGTGCCGGCGAGGGCTACAAGAAGTTCCTCGAGATCTCCGAGCACCTGCACGACGTCTCGAACAAGTTCTTCTTCTGGAAGCCGGTCGAGGATTTGTTCGACACGATCAACATCCGCGCCAACATGAACCCCGGCACCCTGCGAGACGTGCTGTCGCTGCGCATGGGCTCGTCGGTGGCCGGCACCATCCGCTCGAAGGTCAAGGACGCGCGCCTCGCGCAGATGCTCGACCACTTCGTGCAGTATGTCGGCTCCTCGCCCTACGGCGCTCCGGCCGTGCTCTGCGCCATCGCCCATATGCAGACCGCCGAGGGGGTCTGGTATCCGATGGGCGGTACCCGCGCGGTGGCCGAGGCGCTGACGAAGCTTGCTTCCGAACTCGGCGCGACGCTGCGTCCCGGCGACGAGGTCACCGGGCTCGCCATCGAGAAGGGCGCGGTCAAGGGCGTGAAGACCGCCTCCGGCGTGACACCGTTCGACGCGGTGATCTCCAACATGGATTCCGTTCGCACCTACCGCGAACTCGTCGGCGGCGACGTCGGCAAGGCCTATGAGAAGAAGAGCTTCGAGCCGGCCTGTTCCGGCGTGGTGCTGTATCTCGGGCTGAACAAGCGCTACGAGCACCTGAACCACCACGATTTCGTCTTCTCCCGCAACCCGGAAGAGGAGTTCGACTACATCTACCACAAGGGCGAGCCGGCCCCGGACCCGACCGCCTACCTGGCCGCCCCCTCCTCCACCGACCCGAGCGTCGCGCCCGAGGGCGGAGAGGCCCTCTACGTTCTGGTGCACACCCCCTATCTCCGGCCGCACCACGACTGGTCGAAGATGTTCCCGGCCTACCGGCAGGTCATTCTCGACAAGCTCAAGCGCACCGCGAACATGCCCGACCTCGAAGAGCGCATCGTCGTCGAGCGCCACCTCACGCCCCAGGACATCCACGAGCGCTACAAGGTGCTTAACGGAGCGATCTACGGCCTAGCCTCGCATGGCAAGTTCATGGGCGCCTTCAAGCCGGGCAACCGGTCGCGCCAGGTGCGTGGCCTCTATCTCGCGGGAGGCGCCGCCCATCCGGGGCCCGGCATGCCGATGGTGATGATGTCGGGCTGGATCGCGGCGGATGCCCTCGACACGGATGCGCGCGGCGAGGTGCGTGCCTCCGCCTGAGGGCTCCCGCCGTGACGCCTGAGGACAGCCCCGCCCGTTCGCCCGCCCTGTGGCGATTCATGGCGGGGTACTTCGAACGGTACGTGCGACGCCACCTCAACGCCCTGCGGCTCGCCCGGTGGGGCGTGCCGGCCTGCGCCGATCACCCCGGCCCCATCGTGATCTACTGCAACCATCCGGCCTGGTGGGACGCGGCCGTGCTCATCCTGCTCGCCGCGCGGCTGTTTCCGAGCCGCGCCTGCTACGCGCCGTTCGACGCGCGGATGCTGGAGACGTACAAGATCTTCGCCCGCATGGGGGCCTTCGCGGTGGATCTCGAATCGCCCCGCGGCGCGGCACAGTTCCTTCGGGCGGCGCGGCGTATCCTGGGGGCGCCCGACCGGATGCTCTGGATCACCGCCCAGGGGCGCTTCGCGGATAGCCGGGCCCGTCCGCTGGACCTGCGCGCCGGTGTCGCCCGCCTGCCCGAGATCGCACCCGACGCGCTGTTCGTGCCCCTGGCCCTCGAATACGCATTCTGGGAGGAGCGGGGGGGCGAGGCCTTCGCGGCCTTCGGTACGCCCGTCCGGGGAGCCGACCTCCTGGCCCTGGACCGTTCCGCACGTCTGGCGCGGATGGAGGCGGACCTGACCGCCACCCTCGATGCCCTGAGCGCCGACGTCGTGTCCCGCGATGCGACGCGGTTCACGGTCCTTGCCTCCGGTGCCAAGGGCATCGGCGGGGTCTACGATCTCTGGCGGCGCCTGCGGGCCGTTTTTACCGGGCGACGCTTCGAGCCTGGCCACCGACATGAGGGAGATCCGGTTCCGTGATGCTCGGTCTCGCGATCCTGGCGCTGATCTGCGCCCTGCTGCCCGGCCTGATCGCCTGGGTGAACCTGTCCCTCCTGCGCACCCCCGAGCCGGATCTCGACGTCCGGGCCCGGGTCTCGATCCTGATCCCGGCGCGAAACGAGGCCGCCGTGATCGCCACCACGGTGCGGGCGGCGCTCGCCAGCCGAGGCGCCGCGGTGGACGTGCTGGTGGGCGACGATCATTCCACCGACGACACCGCCGCGATCGTCGCGGCAATCGCGGCCGAGGACCCACGCCTGCGCCTCGTGCCGGTTCCCCCCTTGCCCGAGGGCTGGACGGGGAAGAACCATGCCTGCGCGCGCCTCGCCGAGGCGGCGAGCGGCACGCACCTCCTGTTCCTGGATGCCGACGTCACCCTGGCACCCACCGCCGCGGCCGCGCTCGCCGCGCATGCGCGCCGCACCGAATCCGCTCTGGTCAGCGGCGTGCCGCGTCAGCGCATGGGCTCGCTGGGCGAGCGCCTCACGGTGCCGATGATCAACTTCCTCCTCATCGGCTACCTGCCCATGGCGATGATGCGAGCCTCTCTGCGGCCGAGCCTCGGTGCGGCCTGCGGGCAACTCGTGCTCGTGGCGACCGAGGCCTATCGGGAGATCGGCGGCCACGGCGCGGTGCGCACCAGCCTCCATGACGGCGTGGTGCTTCCGCGCCGGTTCCGGCAAGCCGGCCACCGCACCGACCTCGTGGCGGGGCACGCTCTGGCCACGTGCCGGATGTATCGCGGGTTCGCCGAGGCCTGGGCCGGGTTCTCGAAGAACGCCCACGAGGGCATGGCGACCCCGCGCGCCCTGCCCGTCTGGACCCTCCTGCTGGCCGGTGGACACGTGCTGCCGTGGCTGCTCCTCGTGCTGAGCCTGTTCGCGGTCGGCTCGGCCGAAGCCACTTTCCTGGCCTTCGCGGCGATCCTCGTGTCACTGGCGACGCGCGCCGCGATCACCCTCGTCACCCGCGAGCCGGCGGGTACGATCCTCCTGCATCCGCTCACCGTGCTGGTGGCGCTGGCGATCCAGTGGACATCGCTCCTGCGGCGCAAGGGGGAGGGCACGCCGATGTGGAAGGGGCGCAGCTACCCAATCGGCGGTCCCTGAATCCCGGTGCTCGTTTCCTGCATGATCCAGGCCGCCGTATCCGGGTCCGCGCCCATGACGGGAAGGTGCAGGATGATCGGCGTCTCATAGGGATGGCGCGCCTTCAGGGCGGCACTGAGCGCCTCCGCCAGGCCCTCCCGGCTCTTCAGGATCGCCACCACCTCGGCACCCTGCTCCACCGCGCCCTTCCAGGCGTAGACGGACAGCATGCCGGGCAGGACGTTGACGCAGGCGGCGAGGCGCAGGCGCACCAGTTCCTCTCCGACCCTGAGGGCGGTGCCGGCATCCGGGAAGGTGGTGTAGACGAGAAGCGCGCGCTCCATGCTATGGGTCTCCGCCCGGGGCTGCGACGCTCCACCGGTGGGAGCGTTTCGGCGGGATCGCCGAGGGAACCGGGTGCGGAACGCTGGCGCGAAGGCATCGCGCGGGCAAGGTGGTCGGCAAGGCGGATGTGAGCCCATGGCGCGGCGTTTCGAACGGCTTGCCTTCGTCGCGAGCCCCACGGAGGACGCCCGGCAGGCGGCCGCCACCCTGATGCGCCACTACGACCACGTGCCGCCGGACGAGGCCGACGTGGTGGTGGCGCTCGGCGGCGACGGCCTCATGCTCCAGACCCTCCACCGCTTCATGCATGCCGGCACGCCGATCTACGGCATGAACCGGGGTACGGTCGGCTTCCTCATGAACGAGTTCCGCGAGGACGGCCTGATCGAGCGCCTGGAAAGCACCAAGCGCAGCATCATCCACCCGCTGATGATGTCGGCCCTCGATATCGAGGGGCGCCGGCACGAGGCGCGGGCGCTGAACGAAGTCTACATGCTGCGCCAGACCCACCAGACCGCCAAGTTGCGCATCTCGGTGGACGGGCATGTCCGCCTGCCCGAACTCATCGCCGACGGGGTCCTCGCGGCGACGCCGGCCGGCTCCACCGCCTACAACCTCTCGGTGGGCGGGCCGATCCTTCCCCTGAACGCCCGGCTGCTGGCGCTGACGCCGATCTCGGCCTTCCGCCCCCGGCGCTGGCGCGGGGCGCTGCTGCCCGATTTTGCCCGCATCCGCATCGAGGTGCTCGACGCCGAGCACCGCCCCGTGGCGGCGGTGGCGGACCATACCGAGTTCCGGCGGGTCTGCACGGTGGAGACCTGGCTCGACCACGCCACCAACCTCACCCTGCTGCACGACCCCGGTCACAGCCTCGACGAGCGGATCCTGCGCGAGCAGTTCGGCTGAGAGAGACTCATCCGAGATCCGCTCTCAGGCGGCGAGCCGCGCGCGGTCGTCGCGGTAGCTCGCGATCAGGGCTTCGGGGATGGCGTCGAGTACGACCTCGACGCTCATCACCGCCCGCACCTGTGCCCGGCTGCCCTGGAACTCGGCCAGGATCGCGTCGGAGAGCCCATCCAGGATCTGGCCCACCGGGTCGGTGCGGACGACCTCGTCCGTCGGCATCTCCGGTGCCGCCTCTGGAACAGGGCTCGCCCCGTCATCGCTTTGCAGGGCGGTGTCCACGCGCAGCGTGGCTTCCGCGTCCTCCAGAACCTCCGCGACGTCCGCCTCCCGTGGGGCTTCGGCCACCGGCGGAGCTTGTACCGCCTGCGGGGTCTCCACGACCTCCAGGCCTTGCACGATCGCGAGAACCGGCTCGGCCTCTGCGGCCTGGGCGACGAGGCGCTGCGCCTCGCGCCACTCGCCGTCGAGGATCTCGTTCTGGAGACGCTGGGCTTCTGCCTGCGCGGCCTCCGCCGACAATTCGCGCGCCAGCACCCGTGCCTCGTCGCGGGCAGCCTCCGCCTCGAAGCGGGTGAGCAGCGCCATGACCCCCTGGGCCTCCGCGAACGGCATGGCCTCGCAGGCGGTGAGCGCACGCTCGATCATCAGGCGGGACAGGCCGGCTCCCGCATGGGCGATCAAGCCCTGCCCGGCCTCCCGCCAGGCCGAGAGCGCAGCGGTGAAGGCCGGCAGGAGCACCGAGGGCAGGCCCGCCCTCCGATGGAGTGCGGCGAAGGCCGCTGCCGGGGCATCCTGCATCAGCCCCGCCACTCGACGGACCGGAAGTCCGGCGAGGTCGGCGAGCGCGGCTTCCGCGAAGGCCATCTGGCCGGAGAGGATCGCCCGCAGGAGCAGGCCGGCATTCAATTGGCCGTTGGCCTTCAGGTGGGCGACGAGGCGGGCGAGATCGACCGGATGCGCATCGGCGCTGAATGCCAGCGTGGCCCGCTCCTGCGCCTCCCGGCTGGCGCGCTCGCTGCGCGCCGGGGTGAGCCAGCCCGAGGCGACGGCGAAGGCCGAGAGCGACGCGGCGAGATGCGTCGTCACGCATTGGCGTACTTCGAGGGGGAGGTCGGGTCGCGCCAGGATCGCTTCGCGCAAGGCGGCGACGTCGCCGTGGCGCTCCACCATCCGCATCAGGCTGCCGGTGGTGATCCGGGCGCCGCGATTGCGGGCGAGCGCCACGAGTGCCCGGGCCTCGCCGATCTCCGCGAGCGCCCCGGCGACGGCGGCGGAGAGGTTCGGCCGGCCGGCTATGGCCAGCCGGACGGTGAGGCAACCGATGGCGACGCCATCCACGAGATCGGCATCGCCGAGCACCGGCGAGCGGGCGAGGACGATGGCGGCGATCTCGGCCTGATCGCCGGCCAATGCGACGATCAGGGTGCGGGGCGTGCTGGCGCATCCGGCGCAGGCCTCCGCCAGGGCCCGCCGTACGAGGCTCGACGGGTCGTCGAGGAGGGCGAGGAGGGCCGCTTCCGCCTCCCAGGCCATGTCGTCCCCGAGGCCGCCATAGAGATAGGCGCGGGCCAGCGCCCCCGCCGCCTCCGCCCGGCGCGCGGCGGAGGTATGCTGCGTCCAGGTGAGGAACTGGCGGATGATCATAGGCCGCTCCGGATCGTGAAGAGGGACAGGTCGAGGGGGGCGCCGGACCGGGCCACCTGGGCTGGGGCGCCGAACTCCGCCGGTCGACGCGGCGGCAGCGGCGCATTGACGAGGGCAGCCGAGGCGGCCGGCGCGGTGGCGGAGGACGCAGGCTCCGGATCGGGGGCGGCCGTGGCCGCCGGAACGGGATCGGCGCCGTCGGAGCGCGGGAAGTAGGTCGGGGCGCTGCGGCTGGATTCGACCCGGTTCGCCTCCTGGCCGGTACGCCCCTGCCACAGCCGGGCGACGCTCGCCGAGACCCCGCCCTGCTGGCGCGCGTCGGTCTGGAAAAGGGAGCGCAGGCCGCCCTCGTTGAGCGAGGCGTAGGCGGTCGTTCCCTCGGGCAGCGTCACGGCGGCCGGTGGCGTGCTGCCGGCACGCGCCGTGGCGAGATGCGCGTAGAGTTCGGCGGCGCCGCGCGGGCGCCCGGACTTTTCGTAGAACAGGCTGCGGTTGGCTGCGGCCGCTTCCGGCATGTCGAGGGCGGCGGCCCGGGCCGGGCT
Source organism: Methylobacterium sp. FF17 (assembly GCF_025813715.1). Taxonomy (NCBI): domain Bacteria; kingdom Pseudomonadati; phylum Pseudomonadota; class Alphaproteobacteria; order Hyphomicrobiales; family Methylobacteriaceae; genus Methylobacterium; species Methylobacterium flocculans. The sequence goes on along the minus strand of NZ_CP107532.1, from coordinate 4,333,605 downwards.
CGCCTGCGCCGTCGCGATCAGGGCGGCCGCACCCCGCGCGCCGAGAACATGGGCCGCGTAGAGGTCGCCCCCCGTGGGTTCGCGCCCGAGCGTCGCCGAGAGGCTCTCCCGGTTCCGCTCGGTGAGGGCACCCGCCATGGTGGCGGCGATCTTCGGGTCGCGCCGCAGGTCGAGGATGGTCTGCTTGGCGGCCGGGTCGCTCACCGAATAGGTGCCGTCCGCGCCCCGGGTGATCGCATCCGCATAGGTCGAGAGGCCGAGGCGCGGACCGGCATTCTTCATGGTGCCGAGCCAGGTCTGCTCGATGAACTGGAACAGGCCGGTGGCGGAGGAGGTCGCGGCCTTGGCCGAGGGGTCGAGGGAGGATTCCCGCTGGGCCGTGGCCAGGAGGTAGTCGAAGCCCGCGCCGGAGCTCTGCGCCCCGTCCCGGATCGCCTCGATGACGCCGTTCGCGCCGCCGGCCCGTCCCGTCGCCGCAGTGGCCGTCCCGCGCGGGCCCGCCTCCCGGCTGGCGCCGGTGTCGCGGGGGTTGGCTGGGGGCGTGGTGAACAGGAACATGGCCGTCCGGCTGGAGGCGGGCGCGAATGCAGCCCCGCCCCCAACATTTGTTCGTCTATGGTAAAGGAAGATTGAAGAAGCGAGCCGCCGAACCGTCCCGGACCAAGCCTTGATCCGCCCGGCCGAATCGAGGTCTGCCCGCGCGACTGCGCGGCGGCAGCCGTCCACCGGACTCTGCGGACTCCGAGTGCGCGTCGGGGCCGGGGAGACTTATTTTCAGTCTTCGGATTCGGGCGGTGACCCCGATGCATCGCCGACAGCATCGAGGCTGGCGAACGCCAGACCCTCATCGGCCCAGCCCGCGAGGCCGCCGAGCATGAGCTTCACTGGCCGGCCGAGTTCGGCGAGCCGCAGGGCCGCCCGGTCGGCGCCGTTACAATGGGGGCCGGTGCAGTAGACCACGAACAGCGTGTCCGCCGGCCAGGCCCCCATGCGCTCCGCCGTGATGCTGGAAAGGGGCAGGTGGAGCGCCCCGGGGATATGACGGCGCGCGAAGGTATCGGCGGAGCCGACGACATGGAGCAGCACGAAGTCGGGCGCGCCCGCTCGCAGGGCACTTGCCACGTCGGCGCAGTCGGTCTCCAGGGCGAGGCGACGGCGGAAATGGTCGCGCGTGATCTCGGGCGGACTGGCGGGTATGGCGCTCACGATGCTCATGGGTTGCCTCCTGTGGGTGCCGCTCAGGCGTAACAGCGGGCGCGCTGCTTGGCGGCGGGCCGGATTGCCAGTTAGCGTTGCGCTCATGCCAAATCCGCAGGTTCGCCTCCCCGTCTCCGACCGCCTCGTGGTGGTGCTGGCCTATGACGGGCTCTGCACCTTCGAGTTCGGTGTCGCCGTCGAGGTTTTCGGCCTGCCACGTCCCGAGATGGGGGAGGCGTGGTACCGCTTCGCCGTGGCAGGCCTCGATCCCGGCCCGATGCGGGCCGAGGGCGGGGTGCGACTCCTCGCCGATGGCGGCCTCGACCTTCTGGCCTGCGCCGGCACGATCGTGGTCCCGGGCTGGCGTGGAGCCGCGATGCCGGTGCCGGAAGCGCTGGTCGCGGCCCTACGCGCGGCGGCGACGCGCGGTGCGCGCATCCTGTCGATCTGTTCGGGCGTCTTCGTTCTCGCGGCGGCGGGACTGCTGGACGGGCGGCGCGCGACCACCCATTGGCGCCATGCCGAAGCGCTGACCGCCCGCTACCCGGGCATCCGCTTCACGCCCGACGTGCTCTACGTCGACGAGGGCGCGATCCTGACCTCGGCCGGCAGCGCCGCCGGGATCGACCTCTGCCTGCACCTCGTGCGCCGGGATTTCGGTGCCGCGGCCGCCAACCGGGTTGCGCGCCGCCTCGTGGTTCCGCCCCACCGCGACGGCGCCCAGGCCCAGGTCGTCGAGGGCGCGGTCCCCGTGAGCCATGAGGCCGCCCGGCTCGGCCCGCTGCTCGACGCGATGCGGGCGGACCCGGCCGGCGACTGGCCGCTCGCTACCCTCGCGATCCGTGCCGGGATGAGTGGGCGAACGTTCCTGCGGCGCTTCGCGGCCGCCACCGGGACCACGCCGGCCCGCTGGTTGCTCGATCTCCGGCTCGCGCGTGCGCGCGACCTCCTGGAACGGCGGGACCGGACGCTCGACGCGGTTGCCGAGGCGGCGGGCTTTACCAGCGCCGCCGCCCTGCGCCAGCCCTTTCGGCGCCGCTTCGGCACGAGCCCGGCCACCTACCGGAGCGGATTCGCGGCCGGGTCCGAAAACGCGAAAAGCGCCCCGAAGGACGCTTGACCTGTCGCATGGTAACGGAAAACTGGAGCGGGCGAAGGGATTCGAACCCTCGACCCCAACCTTGGCAACGCACGGTTCCAGTCCCATGATGCCCTCGGGGCTGCGCCGCGCGCCTAGGGAAAGCATGCTCTCCCGTGCGACGCCGTTCAATCCCGTCACCGGCCAATCGAACCCGGACGCGGGGTTTCCGACCCATTACCGCCCCGGACCCGGGGCCGCCCGGGGGCACGCGTGGACGATATTCCGGAGAGCCGGCTGGAGCAGGTCGCGATGATGGAGGGCATCCTCATCGAGCATGCGACGGGCCGGTCCAGCGACGGCCATATCTACGAGCACCTGCGCCGCGAGTTCATCGCCGACGCCGAGGTCAGGGCCCTGCTCCCTGACTTCGTCCGGACATCCCGGACGCTCGACGCGTTCTGGCCCTTCATCAAGGACAAGCTCGGGCGGTACCAGGAACGGCGCGCCTTCATCCGCGAGGCGTTCACGCCGCTGATCGACCACCTGGAGGGGCGCAACCGGGCGCCCGGGGATGCGGTGGTCTCGGACGCGCTGGCGACCTTCGATGCCGACGGCGTCCACGCGGTCTGGACCAAGGCCCTCGCGCGCCGGACGTCCGATCCGGAGGGCGCCATCACCGTCGCCCGCACGCTGGTCGAAGCGGTGTGCAAGCGCATCCTCGACGACCGGGGCGTGGCCTATGCCGAGAAGGACGACCTTCCCAAGCTGTACGGGGCGGTGGCGAAGGTACTGCGCCTCGCTCCGGACCAGCACACCGAGGAGCCGATCAAGGCCATCCTCGGTGGCGCGATGAACCTGGTGAACGGCCTCGGGACCCTGCGCAACCGCCTATCAGACGCGCACGGCCGGGGGCTGTCGAAGGAGGCGGGCGCGCCGGTGAAACCGTCGGCGCGGCACGCCAGCCTCGCCGTCAACGCCGCCGGCGCGGTCGCGACCTTCCTCGTCGAGACCCACCTGGAACGCGGGAAGGCATGACGCCCGATCTGCCCGGCTACCAGTCCTCGCGGATCTGGCTGGCCCGCCGTTCCAGGTCCTCCGCCAGCCGCATCGCCACCACCCGGAGGGGCTCGACGAGGGCCTCGGGCACCGGGCGCTCGCCGGAGATCCAGTGCGACACCTGCGCCTGGCCGATCCGTCGTCCGGCTTCCTGGGAGAGGGCCGCTGCGAGATCGGTCTGCCACCGGGGGCCGAAGGCCAGCGTCCCGAGGTTGACGACGCCGCGTCGGGTTCGGACCTGTTCCGGGGATAGGCCGGAGAGGTCGACCTTGGCCTCGCGGCGGGGCTTGGATGGGGGAGTGGCCACGGTGTCAGGTCCTCGTTCGAGGGCATCAATACGACTGCGGCCGCCCCGATGGCGAGGCGGCCGTTCAATGATGGCGATGCTCTCGGGCCTCAGGCGGCCTCGATCCCGAGCAGGTCCCTGATGCCCTGCCTGATGCGGTCGGCCCCCTCGTTCAGGCCGCGGTTGTGGCCGGCATTCCAGGCGTCGATTGCGATCTCGACCTCACGGCGCGTGGCGTTCGCGTCGAGGGAGAGGATCGGGGCCGTCAGGTCAATCGACAGTTCATTCGGCCAGATCTGGATGCGGTCGCAGGCCCCCCAGGCTTGGACCCTTAGCTTGTAGCCCGGGAAGGTGCCCAGGCGGTCGAGGATGATGTTCTTGCGGTGGGCGACCTGCATCTTGCGCAGGCGGTCGAAGTAGTTCTGGCAGGTCATCCAGGGGTCCTTCCCAGACGGGAGCTCGACGGCCTCGACGAACAACCTGGCGGTCGAGCATGCCTCCTCGACGGCGTCCCACTCGTCGTCGCAGGACCAATCCCGCAGAACTGGCATGGCGATGACGTGGGGGCTGAGGGCGGCCGCGATCCTGGAGTGGTCGTTCCCGAAGCCTTCGAGGTCGAGGGCCAGGATGGCCGCGATGGCGGGGTGGGCGGGGTCGGCGTGGGTGCTCATGGTCGGGTTCCTGTGCCGTGAGAGACCGCCTCCCCGGCTGGTAGTTAAATTACTACCACATCGGACCGGCGGCAAGGCCCGGTAGTGAAATAATTACCATTCGCCCGATCAGGCCGCTGCCATCCGCTTCTGATACTCGGACGCGGTGTGGCCGTAGGTCTTCAGCACGACACCCGGCGTCAGCCCGAGGAACTCGGCGACCTCCTGCACCGGCACGCCCTTCGCGAGTGCCAGCGTCGCGCGCGTGTGCCTGAGGATGTGGGGCGTGGGCCAGCCCATCTCGTCGATGCCGGCGTCGTCCTCGGTCTCGGGCACGTCGGCTTCGTCCCCGTCCTCGTCGTAGCCCACGGCCCCGCCCCCGACCCGGTACGTCCCGTCGATCTCGCGAAGGTCTAGGCAGGCTCGGATGGCGGCCAGCCGGAAGCCCTTCGACACGCGCTTGATCTCGGTCCCGTGGTCGCTCACTACCCGGCCGATGCCCTTGGCGAGATCCGCCTCGCGCCAGGCCGACAGCAGGGGCAACAACCTGTCGTGGATGCGGCACGGCGTCTGCCGCTTCCGGGACACCGGCGCCTCCGGCCCGCACCGAAACAACGTCGTCGATGCGAAGTCGATGAACCCGGCAATGCGGTGCCGGCGCCAGCGCAGGTCGAGGATGGCCGCGCTCCTGGTGCCCGAGTAGAAGCCGATCTCGCAGAACCTGGCGAGGTGGTCCGACGGGTCGTGGGGCAGGCCGTCGATGCGCTCCCATTGGGGCTCGCGTGTCGCCAGGTCCGTCGAGGCCCAGCGCCATCCCTGCGCAGCCTTGAGCAGCCGGGCGTACTCGCCCTCGGTCAGCCAGTCCGGATGCGCTTCCCCAGCCTCGGGCAGCGACACCACCGGCTTGGCGGTCAGGGTGAACTCCTTGTGCCAGGCGCCGATGGCGGCCGACAGCGTCTGGAGCTCGCGCCTGGCCGTCGGAACCTGCACGAACTTGACCTTCTTCGAGCCCGGCGCCGAATAGGTCTCGCCGGTCCGGGCGGCGGTGTAGGCCCGGCAGGTCTTGCCCGTGACCTGGGCGAGCGTCTTCCCCTTCCAGTGGCGGAGCAGGTGCGTGAGGTGCTGGCCGGTGAGCGCGGCGTTCTTCGTCCCCTCCTGCAGCGCCCCGTAGTGCGCGAGGCACGTGGCGATGCTGATCAGCCTCGGGTCCTTGTTGGCCGGGTCGTCGGCGTCTGGCTCGCCTAGAAGCCTTTCCTGCTCGATACGCGACCGCTCGGCGAGGTAGACCGCGAACTCGCTTTCAGCCGCTGAGCGATCCTCTCGGCCGTGGCGTGTTCGGCGCTTCCACGGCTTGCCGGCGACGGTGTCCTTGATGGCCCAGACGGTCCGGTCGCAGTCCCAGACGAGGCGGGCGGGTTCCTTGGGGCGTGCCACGTCTGGTCTCTCCAATCCTGCAGGGCGCGACGGGTGACGAGGATGCCGTGCCCGGGCTGGAAGCCCTTCAGCTTGCCGCGCTTCACCGCGGCGCGAAGCTGGGCGGCGGAGAACATAGGCATGCGGAATGGCCCCGCGAGCTCGGGCGCCCAGCGGGCCGTCTCCAGGGGGAGCAGCCCGTCCAGGCCGGCCGCCTCGGCGAGGAGCCACTGGCCATCGGACAGGTCGACAGCGCGGTCGACGAGGATCTCGTATGTCGGCATGGATCGACGATCTCAGCTCTCGATGGGTCGGGTCAACGTTCGGGTCTAGGGGTGCACTACCGAGGCCGGGGTTATCCCTGGGCGCAAGCGGCACACAGGGTGTCCGACGCCCATCCGCCGCTCGTGTCCTCGCAATCGTCGGCGTCCGAATAGCCGCAGGAATGGCAGAATATGCCCAGCACGGAGGGGACGCGGTACGTTACGCGCCGACCGACGACGTCGGTCCAAAGGCGGTCGTCCAGCCCGTCCTTACCGAGGACGGCCACGTGGAGCAGATTATCCGCCATTTCCAGCGCCACCACCGCGGCGCGGCCCGCTGCAGTGGCGGAGAATTCGACCTCGAAGATCGCCTTCGCGACCATCTTTTCGAGCGCGGCCGCGCCGATCCGGGCCTGTGCCTCAGGATCGAGGGAGCGCCACGCCTCGGCGCCGTCGAACGTGGTTGCGGAGATGTTCGCCTTCGTCTTAGCCTTGGCCACGGTCGGGCTCCTGGGGATCGGGGGTGCAGGGATTGTCGTGATGCGCCCCTGCCGCCGGGCGCGTGACGGAGGCGACGGCCTCAGGCGTCCTCGTCGCTCAGCGAGGGCTCACGCGTCCGCTCGGCACGCATCTCCCGGTAGTGCTGGCCCTGGAGCCCCTTCTCGTATTCGGCCTTGATGGCCGGGTCGGCCAGGAGCTGGTCGAGGTCTGCCATGGCCCGATGCTCGACCGCGTCGGCATCAGCGACCTCCTCCGGGCTCGCGGCGTCCCAGTAGATGCCGTAATGCGCAAACTCGGCGTCGAGATCGGCATCGAGGGCCCAGGACGTTCCCAGAGTGACGAGGCGCTGGGTCGTGTCCCCGTCGCCGGTCATCCGTGACGCGGCGAGGCGCGTGAGCAGGTCGTCGATGGTCGTGATGGGTTGGTCGGTCATGGTGTCCTCTCTGCGGTGATGTCGGTGATGGCCGATGGGGCGCCCCTGCCGCCGGGCGCGCGACGAATCTGGGCGGTGTCAGTCCGCCCCGTGGTCAGCGTGCCACGTCACCAGCATCGCGACCCTCAGCCAGACCCGCCGGTGGGCCTCGTCCTCGTCCGGGATCTCGCGGACGGCTCGGGCCGCGGCGGGGCCGTCCCCGGCCAGCAAGGCGTCCACGATGCCGTCGACCGCCGCGGTCTCGGCGCGCCACTCGGAGGCAGTCATGGGCGTGCCCCTCCGCCGGGCCCGGGGAAGTCGTTGGACCCGCCGATGACGTGCCGGATGTCGAAGGCGTCCCCGGCATCCCCGGCGTCCCGGGCTCTCCGGTAGGCCGCCAGCAGGCGACTGCCGCCCGAAGCAATCCTCCGGGGCCGGCTCATGAAGACCCTGCCGTTCTGAGTGTCGACGCTGGCTATGATCCCGACGAGAGACTGGGAGACCTGCATCATGACAAGGTCGGCTAGGGTCACGGCCTGGTGCGCCTGATCTGCATCGTCGAGGGCGGCCTCGACCTCGGGCGGGACGCGGTCGCGGCGGTACGTCTGCCCGTCCGGCGCGAGGACCACCTTAGTGGTGTGGCAGAAGCTTAGGTCAGCCCCGGCCGAGCGGAAGGCCGCCACGAGGTGACGGCATTGGAGCGCCGCGCCCTTGGCGACCTGATGGTTCAGGTGTCCGAGGGCGCGGGTGACGCGACCGTCCTCGACCTGGGCGGTCAGGCGCGAGACCCCGAGCTCGTCGCGCAGGGACCACACCGCATCGTCCGTCAGGTCCTCGGCGCCGGAGAGGCTGTCGAAGTCGCCGTCGCCGACGCAATGCTCCATGCACGCGCCTTCGCGCGCGAGGGCGGCCCGGGTGATGAGGCGGACCCAGTACCAGGCGTTGTCGCACTGGATGCGGCTGTCAGCGCCCTTCTCGCCGGCGGGGGTGCGGGCGGCCATCAGCGTGCCTCCATGGCGATGTCCGGAAAAACGGCGGCGATGGCGGCGGCATCCTCGCCCGCAAGCGCGGCGGCCAGGTTCGCGTCCACCGGCGGCAGGCGGTACCGGCCGGTTCTGGGCTGAGTGGGCACAAGGGCCAGGGTGACGCGCAGGACCCGGCCGACGGCGAGCTCGTGGGCGAGGCGCACGTCCTGACCGGAGGGGTCGCCGGCCTTGGCGGCCAAGGCGAGCCGGGTAGCCACCCTGCGCTCCTCGGGCGAGATCCGCGGCGGCGCCAGTCCGCGCGCCGCGTAGAGCACCTGGGGGTTTGTGCCTCCCAAAATGCCGGCCGCCCGCAGGCCGCGCTTGGCGGACCCGAGCACGTGCCCGGCCTCGACGGCGACGGCAGCCTGCGCGTCTGAGTAGCCTCGATTGCGCTTCGGGCGCCCGGGGACGACGCCAGCCTGAGCCCGCCCGATTTGCGCGAGCTGACTAAGAGTGCGCTCGCCCATCCAGAACCAACGGCCGCAGGCGGCGTCGAGGGTGTGCGTCGCCACGAGCTTCGCGACCGCTGCAGGTGTCGGGGTCATGTAGACGTCGCTCTCGGCCGATGGCACGCCCCTCACAGCAGGCTCCCTTGGGATTGACCGGGCCTGCGGGGATCGGCCGAGGGAATCCGGCGGATCGGCGCGATTGGTCGGTGCGACGGATTGGCCGGAGCCGGCGCGGGCGGGACGAAGCGGGGCGCCGGGGGCGGCGGAAAGGCCCTGGGCCTCTCGGGGCGGGACGGCTCCTCGGGCGGGAGTTCGCGGAGCGCTGGGCGAGGTGCGCTCCATGAGAGGGCTGGATTGGCGTTGGCCGTCGCCCAGGACGCCATGATGTCGAGCCAGCCCTGCGCGCCGGCCATCCTCTCTTCTTCGGTCATGAGCTCGTCCCCCCTGCGAGGCCGTAGACGGTGTGCTTGGCAACCCCGAGGGCGGCGAGGATGCGAGGGCCCGGCGGTTTGGCGCCCCGGGCGACGTCGCACACATACGTGTGGCTCAGCCCGGCCGAGACGGCCCAGGCGCGGTGCGAGCCGGCCGTGCCCACGCGCTCCTTCAGTAGCGCCAGGACGGCCTTCGTGTCGTCATGCTGGTTCACGACTGCGAAATCCGTGGAAGTATCGTGAAGCGACTTTCGGCGAATCCGAACGTCTACCTGGAAGCCTACGCGGCCCGATGAAGTCGTGAAAGGGGGTGCGTCACCTTGGTCTGGCACTAGCGGCGATCGATGTGCTTTCTCATCATATGGTGCTTACGAATGTATCCTGCGTAGAGAGCATATGGTCCATATGATGCCAGGAGCCGGCTGGCGATATACGTATCAATTTTTGATTATGGTCATTCCACTACTTGCGGCGGGATGGGGGCGAGTGGCAGCATGGATGGAATCCAAATGGCTTCCAGGAACCCCATCCCATGCTGTCACTCCTCCTCCTCGCCATCGGCCTTGCGACGGTCCTCGTGACCGTCGCAGCCGCCGCCAGCCGCCCGGCTCCACCGCTCCCGTCGCCGGTCGAGGCCATCCCGCTCGCGGCCCTTGGGCTGCAGTGGCGCCGGCTCCGGGATGTGAACACCCGGCGCGGTCCCCGGACGCTATGGGCCGGAGAAGGTGATCCGGTGGAGTACCAGTGTGCCTGGAAGGTCGCCCGCGAGGCGATGTCGGCTGTCGGCTACTCCTGGTCCGTCCTGGAGGGCAGCGTGACCGGGACGGGGACGCTGGAGCCGTGCTGCTGGGAGGACGCGTCCCTCGGCGATGGCCCCATCCTGCGGGCGCTGGATCAGGTCTCGGAGGCGCTAGTCGAGAACGCCGCCAGCCGCGAGCGCGAGGAGGATGCCCGCCGGCGCAGTGATGAGCTTAGAGCCGAGCTCGATGGGAGCGTGCGTCGCGAGGCCCTGGCGGACTTGCGCACGTCCCTCCGCGATCTCGCGTGGGCGTGGCCCCGCCGGAAGCGGGAGCTCGCCGAGAGCCTGCTCCGGGAGCCGGAGGACTACGGCGGGGCGCCACAGGCCCGCGTCGCGCAACTTGCCCGCGAGCTTGTCCACGAGGTGTTCTACGCCATCGACACCGTCCGGCGGCGCGCAGCCTCGGACCCGCTCCATGCCTGGCTGGAGCGGGCCGAGAGTGAGGAGATCCGGCGCCTCGCCCTGGTGGGCGTGCTGCACGTGACTGCCCAGGACGAGGACTGCGCCAGCGTTCGGAACAGCCGGGGCTGGGGCCGGTCCCACACGCACCTGGGCCACGTCCTCGCGGAGGAGAAGAGCCTGAACGTCATCCAGGCGTCGCAGGCCCTCGGCGCATTGCATCGGCACCGGAAGCAACTACCCGGCTGGCTCCAGGGAAAGCTGTTCGGGGAGGCGGCGTGATGGCTCGCCGCCCCGACCCGCGACAGGCAAGTTTCATGCACGTCCTCGACAGCGCTCCCGCGTGGGCTCCCGTCCAGGCTGAGCCTGCCCAGCAACCGGATCTGGCGACCCTGGTCATGGAGCAGGTCCGCATGCGGCTGCCCGCCGACGCCTGGGACCCCTACGTCCGCGTGAACGAGGTCCGGCAGGAAGAGGACGGGATCTACGCCGCCATCGACTGCACGGATGGCCTGCAGAAGCACGTCGTCGTCCGCGTCGCCCCCGGCGGACTCGGCGCCTACCAAGTCATGGGGCGGAGTGTCGATGGTCACCCGCCGATGATGTGGCGCACCGGGACGCGCATCTGGGAGCGCCTGTCGTAGCAACTGCCCCGAGCCCCGATCCGCCACCCCTTCAGGGACTATCTATGTCCAAGCGCACGTCCCCCTTCCAGGGCGATTTCTTCCAGACCGACCGAGGCACGGGCTATCGTGCTCCCGTAGACTTGGTCCGCCCGATCCGCGAGGTGGCACGCAGGCCGCATCCCACGGAACGCGATTACAGAGAAGTGCGGGACGCGCTTGAGGCGCTCCTGCCGCACGGCGCGCACCCGTTCTGGCGTGACGTTACGGTACTCTGTCGCACCGCCTTGGGCCTCAAGGCGAGCCTCCTCCTCATCGACGGCGGGCGCCCGAGCTTTGATCCCGAAAACGACCACACTTGGCCGACCCAGTACGTGGTGATCTCAGGCGAGCGGGGTGACTGGGACTACGACTGGATGACCATCTGGCGCCAGCCCCAAGGGCCGCCGTGCACGTGGGACGAGGGCGCCAAGAAGTGGCGCATGAGCCCGGCCACACTGATCTGCTGCCCTGAAGGCATGAACGCCGTGCCGGTGCGCGGCGCTAAAGTAGCCGCATAGTCAGGCGGTCGCCGGCGTCTCGATGGGTGCGAGGCGGAGCTCCCCCCTGAGCCCGAGGGCACACCGGGACGCGCATCTGGGAGCGCCTGGAATGAGCGCCCAGGCGTGCGCCCATGGCGACGCATCAGCCTGATCCGCGGCAATCACGACGCGCTCGCCGAGCACCTCGAATGGGACGCACCCATCGTCGACGTGCAGAGGGTGTTTGTCCCGGATCCGGGTATGCCGAAGATCGTTGCGCTATGGGCGAGCCACTACGGTTATCGGGTATGGCCGGACGCGTGGCGCGGCGATCTCCACCTTTACGGCCATTCCCATGGTAGCCTGCCAGGCACCCGGACCAGCCTGGACGTCGGCGTCGACTGCTGGGATTGGGCACCCGTGCGCCTTGCTGTCACCCAGGAGCGCATGTCGGAAACGCCCGGGACCGAAGCGGGTGTCTGGCCCCATTCGAGGGATCCCGGTCGGTCACCACCCACGCGAGGTCTGGAGGGGCAGGCTTGGCGGAGCGCTTCCGTCGCATGGGGCGCCGGGAACGCGGGTACCTGACCCACGTTGGCCGCCGAACCCTTCATCATGCGGAGCAACGACGACATGGCCAGCACGGACATCGGCACGATCTACGCGGGTGCGCTTCGGAACACGCGCGCCCTGGAGAAGCAGGGCCTGGAGCAGATGGAGCGCCAGCTTTCCGGCCTGGAGCGCTACCCCGACTACGCCGCCGTCCTGCGCCGCCACGTCGAGACCACGAAGGCGCAGATCGACCGCCTGGACAAGGCCCTGGCCGCCGTCGGCGAGAGCCCCTCGTCCCTGAAGGAGACCGTCACGAGCGTCACCGGCTCCATCGGCGCGGCCGTGCATGGCATCGCTCAGGACGAGACGCTGAAGAACCTCTACGCGGGCTACGCCTACCAGTACGACCAGGTCGCCGCCTACCGTTCGCTCGCGGTCATCGCGGAACGGGCCGGCAAGATCGACCAGGTCTCGGGCTTCCACACTGCGGCCGAGGAGGAGGCGAAGGTCGCCGAGGAGATCGCCGCGCTAATCGAGCCGGTCACCAAGACCTACCTCGACCTTACCCTCAGCGGCGCCAAGGCCGATAGCTGAACCCATCCCGGGCGGCCTCCTGCAGGTCGCCCGTTTCTCGTTTCGGAGTGGGACGATGGCGGACAAGGACGATCAGGCGACGACCTACAAGGACTTCAAGGAAGCCGTGAACATGACGGCGTCCGCGCTGCAGAAACATCTGGCAAGCGACCAGAGCCAGGCCGTCGGCCAGAAGAAGGACGGCGGCGAGGCCACGGGGCACCAGGAGGGCCGTCGAATCGTCGAGATCCTGCACAAGAAGAAATCCGACCTTTCCGATGAGGACTACGGGCACATGCGCAAGGTCGTCGGCTACGTGCACCGGCACCTGAAGCAAGGCGGTCCCAAGGACAAGGACGCGCTGGAAGGCTCGCCCTGGCGGATGTCGCTGATGAACTGGGGCCACGACCCGATGAAGGGCTGAGCCATGGACGATCCCACACCCGTCGCGGTCACCGTCGAGGCATGCGGCCAGGATCATGGCCGCTACCGGTGGCACCTCACCGATGCAGACAGCATCTCCGTCCGGGTCTCGCCGGAAGCCTACGATACTCCCGAGGATGCCGGTGCGGCCGGACAGGCGGCACTGGATGCCTTCGGGGCTGCAGCCCGAACCTAAGATCCCGTTCCCACAGGTGCCCGGCTGCGCCACCCTGGTTCAGGCATGGACGGTGAAGCAGAGCCCCGGTTCGTTCGCCACCTCACGCGTGGCGTCGATCTGGTCGAGCATGGCGCGCACGAGCTTCATCCTGAGGCCCGTGCCTTCTGGCTTCCGGTCGGCCCAGCTCTCTGGAAGCCTCTCGCCGTCATCGCAGACACGGACCCGTACTTGGCCGCCGCCCTGGTCGCTCAGGCCGACTACGATGTGAACCCGGCGACGAACTCGACGCGAAGGCGGCACCATCGGTGCGAGCCTCCTCCGTCTTCCGTGGCACTCGCCGGCATCGAAGCTCTGTAGAGATATAAGCCCTCCAACGTCCGCTTCCCACGTGATGCGGTCGTTCGATGGGTGCGTCGGAAGCCGGTCGGGCTTCGCTAGCCATCCCTACGGGGTCGCAGTTCCACGACGTTGGGTGCCTCGTTTCCGGCCGTCACCGGCGGACCGAGCACCGCGGCGACCTTGCGGGCGAGCTGCTCGCGCTTGAACGGCTTGCCGATGAGGTGCACTCCATCGTCGAGGCGGCCGTGATGGACGATGGAGTTCTCGGTGTAGCCCGACATGAAAATCACCCTCACCTCCGGACGGATGGCGGTGATGCTCTCGGCTAGTTCGCGTCCGCGCACCTGACCGGGCAGCACGACATCTGTCAGCAGCAGGTCGACCTGCGCCGCATGGAGCCCGAACATCCGCAGACCCTCCTCGCCGTCGGCTGCTTCCAGGACACGGTAGCCGAGGTCGGAGAGGATGGCGCAGGCGACCTCGCGCACGGCCGCCTCGTCCTCGACCACCAGCACCGTCGCCGAGCCGCGTGGCAGGTCGATGGGGTCGGACGAGCGCGTCGCGGCGATGGCCGCAGCCTTGAGGGCGCGCGGCAGGTAGATCTTCACCGTCGTGCCCTGTCCAGGCTCGGAGTAGATCTTCACGTGCCCGCCGGACTGCTTGACGAAGCCGAACACCATGGCCAAGCCGAGCCCGGTGCCCTTGCCATCGGGCTTGGTCGTGAAGAAGGGTTCGAATACCCTCGCCACCACGTCCGGCGTCATGCCATGGCCAGTATCCGAGACCGCCACCATGGCGTAATCGCCCGGCGTCACCTCGGCGTGATCGCGGGCATACGCCTCGTCCAGCACCTTGTTGCCGAGCTCGATGGTGAGGCGGCCGCCGCCCGGCATAGCGTCGCGGGCGTTCAGGGCGAGGTTGAGGACCGCGCTCTCCATCTGGGCCGGATCGGCCATGGCAGGCCAGAGCCCCGCAGTCTCGACGTAGCGCACGTCGATGTGCTCGCCCAGGGTACGACGCAGGAGCGGCACGAGATCCGGCATGGTGGCGGAAAGGTCGATGGCGGCGGGGGCCAGGGGCTGCTTCCGGGCAAAGGCGAGGAGCTGTCCGGTCAGGGTCGCCCCGCGCTGGGCCGCCCAGGCTGCGCGCTCGATCCTCTGCTGGAGCTTGGGGTCGTCGCTGAGCTTCGAGCGGACGATCTCCAGGTTCCCGAGGATGACCTGCAGCAGGTTGTTGAAGTCGTGCGCGATGCCGCCGGTCAACTGCCCGATGGCTTGCATCTTCTGGGCTTCCCGAAGCACGCCCTCGGCCTGGGCGCGCTTGGTCATGTCGGAGATGGTCAGCACGAAGCCGCCGTCCGGCATGGGCGTGCGGCGGATCTCAAGGTGGTGGCTGTCGGCGCACTCGCGCTCGTAGGTGACCGCCTCGCCGGCCTTACGGCTGCCGTGGCGGACCTGATCCTCACTCTCCAGGGCGGGACGGCCCGGCTCGGCCGTGTGCTCGACGAAGGTGCCGTAGGCGGTGCCCGGCCGGACCATGGCCTTGGGCAAGTCGAGCAGGACCTGGAAGCAGTGGTTCCAGTTCTTGAGCTTGCGGTCCGGGCCGAAGACGGCGACGCCCTGGCTAAGGCTGTCGAGGGTGGTGCGCAGGCGCAGGACGAGATCGCGCTGGGCGATCTCCGCCTTGTAGGAGCGCGACCAAGCCTGGTTCAGGAGCCGGGCTGCGGCCAGCAGGATCAGGACGGCGAGGATCGACCCGCCGACGACCATCCAGCGCACCCAGGCGGCGCGGGCATCGTTCTGGGCGAGGCGCTCGGCCAGCAGCGTCTCCTCGTCTTCGAGCATCCTTGTCAGGGACGTCTCGGCGTCCCTCATGTAGGACCGCCCGGCATCGGAGTTGACGATGCGCAGGGCGGTGTCCAGGCCGGAATCCCTGCGTGCCTGCACGGTCTGGGCGAGTTCCTCCAGCTTGTGCTGAATGACCGGAGCGAGTTCACGCAGGCGTTGCTGCTGGACCGGATTGTCGGCGGTGAGCTTCTGCATCTCGCCCTGGAGCACGCCGATGCGGTCGCGGGCGGCGTCGTAGGGCGCAAGGTACTCGTTCTTGCCTGTGAGGACGTAGCCGCGCTGCCCCGTCTCTGCGTCGCGCAGAGCGATGGCGAGGTCCTTGAGCGTGCCAAGCACGCGATAGCTGTGCTGCGACCACTGGCGTGCCTCGCGGGAGGCGTTGAGGCGCTCCCAGGTCACCGCGCCGACCAAGGCGAGGATCGTCAAGAGGACCGCGAGGAGGAGGACGTTCGCGCGCGCGACGAGGTGCTTGGTCATGACGTCCGTTCCAGCGCCCGCCGCAGGGGATGAGCCCTCGTGTCTCGGCACCTAGGTCGCGGCTGTCCGAACCCCGGATACCCCGTGCCCCTGAGCCTACACGGCAGGTATGCCACAACGCACGGCGATTGCGGCGGATTTCGATGGCGGTGCCAGTGCCTTGGCCATCGCGCGACGCCGGAAGCGCTTGCGACCGGCCCGGGGGTGCCTTTGGCAAGTCCCATCTATCGACATGGACCGCCTTAAGCGTTGCTTCCGGCGGGGATCAGCCGTCCATAGGAGGGGCGCGAAGCCGCCTCCGAAAATGGCCAGGGGGTAGATCCGGCTACCGTGGCGCTTGTCGGGCCCAGTCGACGAGGACTTGGCAACGGAAGCGTGGCTTTTGGCGTTGAGGGTGCCTGATCCCTGGAGCCCAAGATGACCCTCCTCACGATCCTGCATGCCGGCAACATCGCACTCGCGTCGGCCTTCTCCCTCGTGGCCGTGGTCACGGACTAGGACGCGAGCACCCGTGGCGGGCCGGTTAGTGACCGAGATGACCTTAGCCGCTGCACCGGCTGGCCTGCTCTGGACGATGTCCTTCGATGAGCAGGAATGCGGACGCCTCCTCTCGCCGGAGGATGCGTTACCGGACCTCGACGCCTTCGGGAGCGGCTTCCTCTGGCTGCACCTGGACCTTAAGGCCGCGGAGATGAGCTCCTTGATCGAGGGCGGGCACGTCGGCCCTCGTGCGCTTGTCGAGGCCGTCTTCCGCCCCGATGAGCACCAGCGCGTCACCGTCGAGGACGACCATGTCGGCGGGGTGGTGGCGGACCTTGCGAAGCCAGGGGCCAAGCCGGACGCCGCGGGCCGCCTGCACTTCGTCATGGGGCCGCGTACCCTGGTGAGCGGGCGCCGGGGATCGGTCGAGAGCCCCGACGCTGTCCGTGCGACCGCAGAGAAGGGCAGACCTATATCCTCGCCGGTGCTGCTCCTGGAGACCATGGTCGGCTACGTGGCAGCGGCCATGGCGGAGACCGGTCAACGGCTGGCCGACGAGATCGACGGCATCGAGGACCGGGTGCTCGACGGGCTCGTGCGCGACGACCGGCGCCGGCTGGGTCCGATCCGCAGGAGCGCGGTTCGGCTGCACCGTCAGCTCCTTGGCCTCAAGGCCGTGTTCCACAGGCTGGAAGACGACGACGCGGCCCAGCAGATGCACGGACCCGCTGTGGCCGTGGCGGCCCGTCTCGTCCAGAGGCTCGATGCCCTGGACCGGGACGTGAACGCCCTGGCCGAACGTGCCCGCCTGCTGCAGGACGAGGTCGGGGCCCGATTGGCCGAGGAGAGCAACCGCCAGCTCTACGTGCTCTCCATTCTCTCGGCGCTGTTCCTGCCGCCGACCTTCATCACCGGACTGTTCGGCATGAACGTGAAGGGCCTCCCCCTCGCAGACGACCCGCGTGGCTTTCTCGTCGTGATCGGCCTGTCCGTGCTCTCGGGGGCGGCGACCTACGCCATCATCCGCGCCCTCGGCATCCGGCCACCGAGGGCGTGAGGCAACGACGCCGTTGCAGGATCGGGATGGCGCCTCTTCGAAAAACCGGGATGCGGAGGCGCCCCACGCACCCCCCTGAGACCATTGCCCGAGAACGGATTGCCTTGAGTGGACGCTACCCTGCGAATGGATGACCTGGATGAAGCGGTCCGTGAGATCCTCACGTTGGCCAGAGCCTATCGACCCGGCGCCATCATCGAGGCCGAGCGGGTCGTAGATAGCTATCTGATGACCGTCCGAGGATACCGAGGCCGCGCCGCCGCCATCGAGAGCCTACGGACCGAGCTTTCCAGACCGGCACACCGTGCCCTCAACCGGGGCGGCCTGTTCGAGCAGATCGAGCGGCACCTCGGCAAACGCCATCGCGAGGCGGCCCGCGGCTTCCATTGACAGCGGCACCCTGCCGTTCCGAGCGGCACCCCCACCCCCTTCGACCCCATTGTCACGGGTTCACCGTCGCCGAGCGGCCAAGCCAACGATTCCAATGTTGCCGCATGGAGCCAGGATGCCGGGTTCGTGGTTCTGGCCTCCGAGGGACAGCCTCCACTCCAGTGGCGATGAAGACGGAGCTTGCAGCGTGGAACAGCGGACCAGCGAGGAGACAGGCACACGGCAGCCGGTCGGCGGCCGCTTTCCCTTCGCGCGGCATGCCACGGCGGCAGCGGATACGCTGAGGGAGACCCGCAAGGCCTGGCCGGGCCTCAGCGTCTACGAGCGCTTCGAGGAAGTCGTCGTGGTGGTTCTCACCGGGCTGATCGGCCTCGTCATCGTCGCGGCGATGGTCAACCTCTGTTTCCGCGTGGTCCTGCTTGTCATCTTCGGCCTGCTAGACCCGGCCGAACACAGCGTGTTCCAGGCCGTGTTCGGCATGATCTTCACGGTGCTGATCGCGCTGGAGTTCAACCACTCGATCCTGAGCGTCCTGCACCGTCAGGAAAGCATCATCCAGCTGCGCACGGTCATCCTGATCGCGCTGCTGGCGCTGGCCCGCAAATTCATCATCCTGGACGCCAGCAAGACGGAGCCGATGACCATCATCGGCCTGGCGGCCGCCGTCCTGGCCCTGGGTACCGTCCACTGGCTGGTGCGGGATCAGGACAGGAAGGATACGCAACTCGGCACCGATGGCGGGGCGCCCCCGCAGGTTTAGGAAGCCGGCCCCAAGTCGAGGGCCGGCTCGCCGCATCCTAGTCGTAGGGGACGAAGGCAGGTCCGTAGGCATAGCCGACCGGGCGTGGCCCGAACCGGCGAGGACCGTAGAAGCCCTCGCGCTCGACCACGACGTCGCGAACCACCGGCCGCGGCCGGTACACGACCGGGCGTTCCTCGATGACTTCCCGCACGATCCGACGCGGGCGCACCACGGGACGCTCGACCACGACCTCTCGCACGACCTCGCGCGGGGGTGCCACGATACGGCGCTCCACCACCGTGCGGCGGGTCACCACTGTCTCCGGCGCGTCATAGTCGTCGTAGCCATACCCGCCAGCCTTGGCTGAGGTGCTGCCGATCAGCCCTCCGGATACGAGCGCGGCCGCAAGAGCCGCCAGTGCGATCTGTCTCATGCTCACGTCTCCTTCTCACGCGTGGACCGCCACAACGAGCGGCTTGCCATGGGAACGCGGAAGGGCGGCACTTGGATGAGGCCACAATGGTCGCGGGGATGCCCGATGCCGGATCAACGTGCAGAGCGCTGAGATGTGCGCAGCGGGGCACGGATGGACACCCGCATGCCATCGGGATGGTAGGCGACATCGACCTGCGCCTCCGCCTGAAGCGTCAGCACCTTCCTGAGGATGCGCGAACCGAAACCATCCCGCGTGGGGACGGCGATGGGTGGCCCGCCATGCTCGTTCCAGGTCCAAGCCAGAACCTTGCCGTCCGGGCCTTCCACCAGTTCCCACGTCACCTCGATCCGTCCTTCCGGATGCCCCAGCGCCCCGTGCCGGAGGGCATTCGTCGTCATCTCATGCAGCGCCATCCCGAACGGCACCGCAAGCTCGGAAGGCAGGATGACGAGTGGTCCGGACAGCTTGAGGCGGCCACGCTCGTCGTAGGGCCCGAGCTCCGTCCTCAGCAGATCCTCGAAGGACACGGCCTGGTCGACATCCTCCGTGATCAGCGCATGGGTCTTTGCCAGCGAGGCGATCCGGCCGGAGAAGGCACGGCTGAACTCGGAAATCGTGGACGAGGAGCGAACGGTCGCGTTCAGCACGGCCTGGACCGTGGCCAGCGTGTTCTTCACCCGATGGTGAAGCTCGCGGACCATCAGCCCCTGACGGTCCTCGGCCGCACGGCGATGGGTGACGTCGCGTTGTGCAGAGATCCAGCGTGATATGCTGCCGTCCGTCGTGCGCACGGGCGTGATCAGCCACTCGACCATGTAGGTCGAGCCGTCCTTGCGATAGTTGAGGGCCTCGCCCTGGAACCCTTCGCCCGCTCGGAGGGCGGCGCGCATGCGTTCGATGACTGCACGCTCGGTCGCAGGACCCTGCAGCAACCGCGGTGTGCGGCCTACGACCTCTCGCATCGCGTACCCGGTCATGCGCGTGAAGGCCGGATTGACGTACTCGATGCGGGGACCAGGCTCGTCGAGATCCGCCGAGGTGATGAGGATGGCCTCGCCCGAAGCCTCGACCGCGGCGAAGAGCGCTCCGAGATCAGGGCGGGCCGGCTCGACGTCATTCAGTCCGTCCAAAGCGCATCACTCCGGAACCAAGAGCAGATTCGGGTACCGCGCCCAGGTCCCGCCTCCGAGCCACTGGGTAAACCCATGTTAGCCCCAGTGGTTTCCCCAATGGCCCAAGTGCCTGTGGGTGAGTCCGCATCAGCCCTTGGTGATGGGTGAGCCGTGAAGCCTTCGATGGAATGCCACTTCCTGTGGGCAAGTGTCGCCATCCTGGCCGGCGCTGGAACGACGGTCGGACGACGCCGTTCCAGAGTCCCGCGACGGTCAAAAGATGCTTTCGTGGGCACCTCTTCGCTGCGAGTGCCGAGTAACCATGCAATTCCCCCGAGACGACCGCGCCCACCCCAAGGCGGAGGAGTTCCGCACCTTCATCCGGGACGCGGGCTTCCCTTGCGTGGGCGCCAAGTCGGCGCTGTCCAAGGGGCAGATGCGGATCATGGTGGCCCGGGACATCACCTCGGCCTGGGACGACATGCGCATCTATCCCGGCCTCCTGGCCTTCGCGGCGCGCTACCGGCGGCAACCCGACCTTTTCCAGAGCTTCGCCGTCGTGTTCGAGGGACCTGGCACCCTCGACGAGGAAGGCTTCGAGCGTCACCTCTGGGAGCGGGTCCAGTCCCTGTCCGACAAGGATGCCTGGCTCGGACACCCCGTGGACGAACGTGTGGCCTCGGAGCCGGACAGCCCGCACTTCTCGTTAAGCTTCGCGGGCGAGGCGTTCTTCGTGGTCGGCCTGCACCCCCGGGCCAGCAGACCGGCCCGGCGCTTCTCCTCGCCGGCCCTGGTGTTCAACCTGCATGCCCAGTTCGAGGAGCTGCGGGAAGCGGGGCGCTACGAGAAGCTGCGCTCCTCCATCCTACAGCGGGACGAGGTGCTCGCCGGTTCGGCGAACCCGATGCTGGCGCGGCATGGCGAGGTGTCCGAGGCACGCCAGTACAGCGGACGCGCCGTCGACGAGGGCTGGCGCTGCCCCTTCAGACCGCGCACCGGGAACGGCGAGATCCCGAACGTCCGCTAGCGTCCGGAGTACGGCTCGCAGGATCTCGCAACGGATTGGCTCCTCACGCGTACCTCCTCGCCCCCCGCGTTGAGCGGAGGACTGAGGAGCATGCCGACATGAGACACAAGCCGCTGCACGAGCAGGTCATCGTCATCACCGGCGCGTCGAGCGGCATCGGGCTGGCGACCGCCCGCATGGCCGCGAAACGCGGTGCACGGGTCGTGCTCGCTGCCCGCAGCGGGGACGTGTTGGCCGAGGTCGCAGCCGAACTCGGTCCCAGGGCGGCTTACGTGGTCGCCGATGTCGGTCGGCGCGAGGATGTGCAGGCGATTGCCGATGAGGCGCGGGCAAGCTTCGGCGGCTTCGACACCTGGGTCAACGTCGCGGGCCTCACCGTCTACGGTCCCTTGAGCGAGATCGAGTACGCCGACCACGAGCGGCTGATCCAGACCAACCTCTGGGGCACGGTGAACGGTTCCCTCGTCGCGGTCGAGGAGTTGCGCAAGCACGGCGGCGCACTCATCAACGTCGGCAGCGTCGCCTCCGACCTCGCCTTCCCGTTCCAGGGCCTCTACGCCACCTCGAAGCACGCGGTGAAGGGGTTCACCGACACCCTGCGCATGGAGCTGATCGCCGAGGGGGCGCGGGTCTCCGTCACCTTGGTGAAGCCCACCTCCATCGACACGCCGCTACCGAACCGGGCGCGCAACTACATGGACTGCGAGCCGACGTTGCCCCCGCCGATCTACCCGCCCTCCGAGGTCGCCAACGCCATCCTGCACGCCGCCGTGCACCCGCAGCGGGACATCTTCGTGGGCGGCGGCGGCAAGATGTTCGTGATGGGCAAGGAGTTCGCGCCTGGCGCCTACGACGAGCTGGCGTCCGCCATTATCGCCCTTCAGAAGCGCTCTGAGGCTCCGCGGAACCCCACGGGTGCCCTGCATTCCCCCGTGCAGGCCGGCTCGGAACGCGGCGATCCGCCGATCTACGTCATGCGCACGAGCGCCTACACCCGCGCCACGCTCCATCCGCTGGCGACGACGGCGATTGCGGTCGGCCTGGCTGCCACTGCGGCCTTGGTCCTCGGGCGGCAGCGAGCCCAGCGCCAGCTCTGACAAGGAGCCCCGTAATCGCCGGTTCGCACCAACGCCCCGCCTCGCGCCGGCTGTATTGCTATTCGCACCACGTGGCGTATTGAGATTGCGACCTGAAGCCGAGGGCGGACGATGAAGCAGCCCCTCTCGGTAAGGATCGATTCCGATTTGCTGGCGGCAGCGCGGGACTGCGCCCGGCAGGACAATCGCACCCTCACCAACTTCATCGAGACGGCCCTGATCGCTCGCATTGCAGCGATGAGGGCGAACCGCGTCGAAAGCGCTTCCGGGCCTTCGAGCCAGGACCGCAAGGGAATGAACCGTGGCGACTGACACTACACCGTCTCCCGCCTTGCCGAAGGCGAGAACCGGCATCGCCGGCTTCGACGACGTCACTTTCGGCGGCTTGCCCGCGGGTCGTCCCTCGCTGGTTTGCGGGGCTGCCGGATGCGGCAAGACCTTGTTCGCGGTCACGGCCCTGGTGAACGGCGCCACCCTGTTCGGCGAGCCGGGCGTCTTCATGAGCTTCGAGGAGCGTGCCCAGGACCTTGCTGCGAACGTCGCCTCGCTCGGCTACGACCTCGATGCGCTGGTGGCCGAGGGCAAGCTCGCCATCGACCATGTCCGGGTCGAGCGCAGTGAGATCGAGGAGACCGGCGAGTATGACCTCGAAGGCCTGTTCATCCGCCTCGGCTACGCGGTCGACACCATCGGCGCCAAGCGCGTGGTGCTCGACACCATCGAGACCCTGTTCGCCGGCCTGACCGATGACACGATCCTGCGCGCCGAGTTGCGACGGCTCTTCGGCTGGCTCCGCGACCGCGGGCTCACCGCCATCATCACGGGCGAGCGCGGCGAGGGGCAACTCACCCGCCAGGGCCTGGAGGAGTACGTCTCCGATTGCGTGATCCTGCTCGACAACCGGGTCGAGGACCAGATCACCACCCGTCGCCTGCGGGTGGTGAAATACCGTGGCTCGGCCCACGGCACCAACGAGTACCCGTTCCTGATCGACGACCAGGGCATCAGCGTCCTGCCCGTAACCTCGGCCGAACTCGGTTACGGCGTCTCCGACGAGATCATGTCCACGGGCATCGCCGGGCTCGATGCCATGCTGGGTCCCGGCGGGTTCTACCGTGGCTCCAGCATCCTGGTCTCCGGAATGGCGGGCACGGGCAAGACCAGCATCGCCGCGTCGCTCGTGAACGCCGCCTGCGAGCGCGGCGAGCGTTGCATGTCCTTCGTGTTCGAGGAAAGCGGCGAGCAGATCTGCCGGAACGCGCGTTCCATCGGGATCGACCTCAAGCGCCATGTCCAGAGCGGCCTCCTGCGGTTCGAGGCGGCGCGTCCGAGCCTGTTCGGCCTGGAGACGCACCTAGCGCGCATGCACCGCGACATCGAGCGGTTCAAACCCTCCGTCGTCGTGCTCGACCCGATCTCGGCCCTGCGCGGTCCGAGCTCCGAGGTCCAGGCCACGCTGCTGCGCATGGTCGACCTGCTCAAGGGCCGCGGGATCACGGGCGTTTTCACCAGCCTGCGGACCGATGGCACCTTCGAGGAGGCCGACGACCTCGGCCTGTCTTCCCTGATGGACGGATGGGTGAAGCTCGTCAGCGTCGAGGCCAACGGCGAGCGCTCCCGGACCCTCTACGTCATCAAGGCACGCGGGATGAGCCACTCCAACCAGGTGCGCGAGTTCCAGATGTCGTCATCCGGCATCACCCTCGTCGACGCCTATGTCGGTCCGGCCGGCGTCCTCACCGGCACAGCCCGTATCGTGCAGGAAGCCGAGGAGAAGGCCGTCGCGCTCCGGCGCCGGCAAGAGAGCGAGCGCCGCAGGCGCGACGTGCTCCGCCGAAGGCACGCCATCGAGCGCCAGATCGCCGAGTTGCGCGCCAGCCTGGAGGTGGCCGAGGAGGAGGAGGCGGTTCTTCTCACCGAGGACGAGGCCCGGGAGACGGCCATGTCGAACGAGCGGCTTGCGGTCTCCGCCCGTAGGAGTGCGGCGGAATGAGCGACCTCAACCCATCGGAGGTGGCCGACGAGAACGGCCACTACCACCTGCGCCTCTACGTGGCCGGCCAGACGGTCAAGTCCATGGCCGCCTTGGCCAACCTCAAGCGGGTCTGCGAGGAGCATCTCGCCGGGCGCTACGACATCGAGGTGATCGACCTCGTGAAGAATCCGCAACTCGCCGCCGGCGACCAGATCCTCGCGATACCCACCCTGGTCCGTCGACTGCCCGAGCCGCTTAAGCGCATGGTGGGCGATCTCTCTAACACCGAGAAGGTTCTGGTCGGGCTCGACATCCGCCCGAAAGTTGTCATTTCTTGAAGAATGATCCCACTGGCGAAGCACCTCGGGACCGTTACCTGCTGCGCCTGTTCATCGCGGGTACGACGCCCCGGTCGCGGCGAACCATCGAGAACCTGCGCCGCATCTGCGACAACCACCTTGCGGACCGCTTCGACCTGGAAGTGGTCGACATCTACCAGCAGCCTGACCTCGCGGAGATAAACCAGGTCGTGGCGGCTCCCACCCTCCTGAAGCTGCTGCCCCCGCCCCTGCGGCGCATCATCGGCGACCTGTCAGACGAGGGCCGCGTCCTGCGCGGCCTCGATCTCCCGCCCTCCAATCCGCGGAACGGCGATGGACGCTGAGGCCACGGACATCGACTTCGTTCAGCGCCATCGGGCGGATCAGGCCAGGATCCGTGAGCTTGAGGCACGCCTTGAGGAGAGCGAGGAGACCCTGGAGGCGATCCGCCGAGGCGACTTTGATGCGGTGGTCGTGCAGGGTGAGAACGGCGAGCGACAGGTCTACACCCTTGAGAGCGCCGACCGTCCCTATCGCGTGCTCATCGAGCAGATCCAGGAAGGCGCCCTGACGCTGAGCGCGGAAGGGACTGTCCTCTACTGCAATCGTCGCCTGGCCGAGATGCTCCACGTCCGTCAGGAGCGGCTGATCGGCCAATCCCTGCAGGCATTCATCCCAGCCGACGAGGAGCCCATCCTCTCCCGTCTTCTGGAGGAGGCGCGGCTCGGTGTGGCACGTGGCGAACTCGCCCTTTTTGTCGAAGGCCGAGGCCGGATGCCCGTCTACCTGTCGCTCAGCCTGCTCGCACGGGACGAGGCTACCCCCCTCCTGTGCGGCGTGCTCACCGACCTGACCGAACAGAAATCCCATCTTCGCGAACTGGCCGGAGCCAACCTCCGGCTGGAGGCGGAAAGCCTGGAGCGCGAGAGGATCGAGGATGTCCTGCGCCAGGCGCAGAAGATGGAAGCGGTCGGCCAGTTGACCGGGGGCATCGCGCACGACTTCAACAACCTCCTGACGGTGATCAAGTCGTCGACGGACCTCCTGCGGCGCCCTGACCTGCCTGACGAGCGCCGCCGCCGTTACATCGACGCCATCTCGGACACCGTGGACCGGGCCTCCAAGCTGACCGGCCAGTTGCTTTCCTTCGCCCGCCGGCAGGCGCTCACGCCAGTTGTCTTCGACGTCACCGAGCGGGTCCACGCCATCACGGACATGCTCGGCACCATCGTGGGCGCCCGTATCCGGATCGAGCGGATCGTACCCGAGGCGCCCTGCCACATCGAGGCGGACACGAGCCAGTTCGAGACCGCCCTGGTGAACCTGGCCGTGAACGCACGGGACGCCATGGACGGCGAAGGGCGGCTCACGCTTCGCGTGCATTGCGGGACCGTGCTGCCGGCCATCCGGGGACATGCCGCGCCGGGCGGGTCGTTCGTGTCCGTGACGGTCACCGATACCGGATGCGGTATCCCCCCGGATCGGATCGGGCGTATCTTCGAGCCCTTCTACACCACGAAGGAGGTGGGCAAGGGTACGGGCCTCGGCCTGTCTCAGGTGTTCGGCTTCGCGAAGCAGTCCGGCGGCAACGTCGAGGTGGAGAGCACCGTCGGTCAGGGTACCTCCCTGACCCTCTATCTGCCACAGGTCACCTGCGATGCGGAGGAGCGGCACGAGGTGCCTAATACGGTCGCGTCATCAGAGACGACGCGAGGAGGCGGGCGCCGGGTCCTGGTGGTCGAGGACAACGTCGAGGTGGGGACGTTCTCGACACAGATCCTGCGAGAGCTCGGCTACGAGACGACCTGGGCCTCCAACGCGGACGAGGCCTTGCGCCGCCTTGCCGAGACGTCGAACCAATTTGACATCGTCTTCTCGGACGTTGTGATGCCGGGAATGAACGGGGTCGACCTTGGACGTGCGATCCGAAGCCTCTATCCAGACCTGCCCATCCTGCTCACCAGCGGCTACAGCCATGCGTTGGCGGAGGACGGACGCCATGGCTTCGAGTTGTTGCGCAAGCCCTATTCCGTCGAGGACCTTTCGCGAGCGCTCCGGCTCTTGATGAGGTGCGAACCGGCCGAGGCGTGCGCCTCCTGACGAGGCACCGAACCCGGATGGACGTGTCCCGGGCTCAAGCGCTGCGGGACGACTGTCGGAAGCCCCCTTGAAAGCTCGCCGATGAACCCCGCTGCGATGCGCGAGAACTCCGGTGTCCGCAGGTAGCCGTAGGACTTGTGGTGGTTGGGCTCGCCCGTGGGGCGCCGGTAGTCGTTTACCACCCGGTGGTCGACGACCTCGACCCCGGTGTCACTCGGCACGAAGTCGCCGGCCAGGGCGCCCGTGACCGCCACGATGTCGTTGCCGTCGGCCAGGTTGGTCCAGTACCTGACGTTGTTTGGCACCCGGACGACGCCACACTCGGCCTCGATCTTGAGCTTCACCTTCGCCAGCCCGAGCGGGGAGCCCGCCGTGACCAGATGCTCGACCTTCAGGCCGGGTGTATCGCGCTCAAGGATACGCAGCACGTCGTAGGCGATGACTGAACCCATCGAGTGCGCCACGAGCAGGATGCGGTGGTCGCTGAACTCCTTCAGCCGCTCGATCAAGCGAGACCTGGGTGGTGTCTCAGTTTGAAATTTGACGGCGAACGGTCGCGCCTCGCGTTCCCGTTCCGGTCCCTCGCGCGAACCCTCCTGCTGGCGTATGCTTGGCGCCAAGCAGGAGGACGGGTATGGCTGCGCGGCATCGATTGAATGGTCAGGCTTACACCTGCAAGAATTATCGATTTTGGACGGATACAACGAAAGGAGTTGCGCACGGGCCAGGGCAGGTCGACGGAAGCGTATTTGCAAGCCCACTGATAAATAGTGGTGCGTACACTTTGTGGCTCGAACATGTCGTCGATAATTCTGAGGGATTTAACGACCCGTTGTGGCTCATGTGGTACGACGATCAAGGCGATCCTACGATACCTCTGAGCGGAGTATTTGACAAAGAACAGCTAAAGGACGTCGTCGCACGTCTGTCCGCATTCATTGAGATTAAGTGATGCCCACCGGACCTAAAGGCCAGCGCCGCCCCGCCGACGCCGTTGGGAACGCCGTAAAGGTGATGCGGATCGCTACTGAGGAAGAGCCGGAGGATTACGGCTCCGCCCCTGAGAAGAACGAAGCCGCCGCTGAGATGGGTCGGAAGGGTGCTGCGGCTCGGGCGGCGAACATGACGCCGGAGCGTCGGGCCGAGATTGCCCGTGGTGCTGCCAAAAAGCGATGGGATCAGCACGACTAAGCCGCACTGGAATATTTCTCGGAATATTTTTCTTGGTTTTTGTCGTGGCCGAGCGTAGGCTTCGTGGATGGCCTTCATCTGCGGAGCACGACCTTGGAAACCGACATAGAAACGATCATGGGTGCCCTGACGCCCTACCTCCCCCTGTTCGATGGCATCCTCCGCCACGGGCACACTACCTACGAGACGTATCCGGCAAACATCGTTGTCGATCACGACGCGAGTGCTCAGGCGCATTGCACGAACCGCCACGTTCTCGCCGAGGCGCATCGGCTGCTGGACGATTTGCCGGGCGTCAATCACAGGGAGGTCCGTGGGCAGAACCTCTGGCAGATCGATCCGGTCAACGTGATCGTGCGGTTCAAGAAAACAGACGAGGACGGCGTATCCTCGAATTACCAAACACGCCAAGCGCGGGCGTTTGATCGCGGCGCTCAGATCCCCGGCATACCGGCTGAGCCCACGAGGCTGACGGCCGGGTATCTGCTCGACGCTACCGGCATGGGCTACATGCGGTCGCAGATCTCCCTACCGACGAAACGCGGCGTTATCTGGTGCGCTGCCATCATACCAGAAGCGAACCGGGAAGCAGGCGAAACCGCATGGCACGAAGTGCAGCGGCAGCGTCGGCTCTTTTAAAAATGAAGCAAGTCGAACAGTTCAACCGTTACATGATGATGCTTGCGCGAGACTCGCGCGGGCTGACACAGTCGGCGCTTGCCGATCAAATGAATGTTGCGCAAGGCACCATCTCTAAAGCCGAAGCCGGCATGAGCGAGCCGCCTAGCGAGTTCGTCAGCGAACTTGCTAGCGTGCTCAAGTACACGCCCGAGTTTTTCTATGAAACGGGTCGCCCGTATGGCATGCCACCGTTCCATTATAGGCGCAGGAAAAAGCTCGGTCAAAAGCCGCTGGACCGGATGATCGCGGAGATGAATATCCGACGCATTCACTTGCGTATACTGCTCCGCTCGTACGATGCACGGGCGAACGGATTTATTCCTGAGATAGATAGGAATGAGTATCAGGGCTTTGTCGCCCGCCCTTTTAGTGTTGAGGACGCTGCCCGGCATCTGCGTGAACAATGGATGCTGCCGGACGGACCGATTGATAACGTGACCGATCTACTTGAGGAGAATGGCGGCGTCGTTATTCCGTGTAATTTCGATAATGATCTTATTGATGCTGTGAGTCAGCGGATAGACGGAACGCCGGTTTTATTTTTCGTTAACATGAACGCGCCCGCAGATCGCATTAGACATACGCTCTGCCACGAACTAGGTCACATGGTGCTACATACGACAACCTTGCTCGAAGATGAAGTTATGGAAGATGAAGCAGATCTATTTGCGGGATCTTTTTTGCTTCCAGCAAAGAATATCAGGGCTCAACTATCAAAATTTGATATTAGGCAGATAGCCAATCTAAAGAGGCATTGGAAGGTCTCGATGTCCTCAATAGCTATGAGGGCAGATCGGCTGAATATGATAACACCATATCAAAAGAAATCATTCTTTATTGAGATGAGCAAGCTTGGGTATCGGAAGTCTGAACCATACGAACCGAAGAAAGAGTACCCAAAAAAGCTTTCCCGCTTGATCGATTATCATACAAACGTCCTTGGCTACTCAAACGTCGAGCTTGCCAAGGCGCTGTTTATATCAGCGTCCGAATTTGATCGTATGTACGGGAGCGATATGCTCGGGCCGAAGGAGGAGCGGGGCCAGAAACGACCGACCCTCCGGCTTGTTCAATGATCTTTGTGCTTGACGCCAAGCATAAAAGTTCAGATAAGAGAGGCATGAATAAGCTGCCTCTCGCAAAGCGCGTCCAAATCCTGAGCATGCTCTGCGAGGGCTCCTCCATGCGGTCGATTAGCCGTGTGGTGGACGTGTCGATCAACACCGTCTCCAAGCTGCTTGAGGACGCCGGGAAAGCCTGCGCCGCGCATCACGATGAGACGGTGCGTGGCGTCGCCGCCAAACGCGTCCAGTGCGACGAGATCTGGTCCTACTGCTACGCCAAGGCAAAGAATGTCGCCGCCGCTAAGGCCGCTCCTGAAGGCGCCGGAGACGTATGGACGTGGACGGCTCTGGATGCCGACTCCAAGCTCATCGTGTCCTATCTCGTGGGCGGACGTGATGCCGAATACGCCGACGCCTTCATGGGCGATCTGGCGGGCCGTCTGGCCAACCGGGTTCAGCTCACCACAGACGGGCACAAGGCGTACCTTGAGGCTGTCGAGGGCGCGTTCGGTGCTGACGTGGACTACGCCATGCTGGTGAAGCTCTACGGCCCCGCGCCGGGCGGCTCTACGGGCCGCTACAGCCCTGCCGAGTGCACCGGCATCAAGAAGACGACCATCGAGGGATCGCCCGACGAGGCGCACGTCTCCACGTCCTATGTTGAGCGTCAGAACCTCACGATGCGGATGCAGATGAAGCGCTTCACCCGTCTCTCAAACGCTTTCTCTAAAAAGTTCGAGAACCACGCTCATATGGTCGCGCTCTATACGGTCTGGTACAATTTCGTGAAGATGCACAAGAAGCACCGGATGAGCCCGGCTATGGCCGCTGGCGTGTCGGATCGTCTTTGGAGCATGGAAGACGTGGCGGCACTGGTAGAGGCCGCTGCACCTGTTGCCGGCAAGCGCGGCCCGTACAAAAAACAATCCAAGGTCGAAGTTTAGGTGGTGGCGCGCTCGGCTTAGGTGTATCAGCCTTCCCCCGCCATCTCAGCGGCCTCGGAAGGGATGCAAGATGTCACGAGCACCAGCGAGCGGAAGACGACTAAGCGAGCAAGATGCATCTCTCGTCAAAGGTATGATCGAGAGGGGGGATAGAAAGCATGACATTGCGGCTTGGTTTGGTGTCAATCAAGGTCGCATAGCCGAAGTCGAAAAAGGAGAGCTTCATCCCAATGCCGATGAAGCTGACGAGGAAGATCTCCCACCAGCTGGACCGTATTCTTCGGGGCAGTCCTCGTACGCAGCCGCCGAAGCACTTCGATCTTCTAGAAAGGCACTGAGGCAGGCGATTAAAGATATTGATGCCGCATTATCTCAGCTAGACAACGGTTCAAAGCTGGAAGATTAAGTTCCAAAGAGGTCCGCTCGCTCCCTCACAGGAGTGGGCGGCTTTTTCTTTGATGCGGCGCTCGGTGACGCTGGGAGATCATAATCACCTTCGCGCTCTAGTTTCTTGCGGCAGGGGGGCACCCAAACTAAGCGTGGGCTACCCACCGTATGCTTCTCCCAAACAAGCCATGCATAGCCTGTCGCTGTTGTAGCTTTCTTATCTAAGCGACCGCGAACCATTGGCACGCGTTCAGTAAATTGCGCGAACTTCGACACGGGATGCTCAAGGAATATATTATTGTATCGGCCTACGCTTTCAATAAAAACTGTTCGCGCCAAGATAGCAACGCCATATCTAGCTACGTTCAAGGCTCTTAACACAAACTCCTCACCCAGCCTAAACGGTGGATTTGTTATCACCCAATCTACAGATGCGGTTTCGTACGGGTATGTCAAAAAATCCTTGATGTCCCCGTATCCGTAGTAGTTGGCGTCAGCGCTTTGTACTTCGCCGAAATACTCTTTGAGGACTTTAGACATGTGGCCAGCTCCGCATGCCGGCTCCAAGCATGACATGCTTTTCAATGCCTGCTTGTCATCTAAAACATGCTCGATCAGCCCTCGCGTCGCCCAGGGCGGCGTCGGAAAATCATCAGGACTATCGGCGGCCTCGATGCGCTGTGCAGACACCGCATGAGATTGCCATTTCATCGTTTTCATAAGCGGCAAACCCTTTGAGGCGCCCGTTCAATCTTTGTTCTCGTGAACGGGTAGCACGCGAGTTTGCCATCAAGAAGGCGTCATTTCGCCGACCCTCAGCACAAGCTCATTCGGACTCAGAAGGGTTCGCGCTGGCCGTCAAATTTCAAACTGAGACACCACCGAGACCTGACTTGGCGCGCGAACGTCTGCTCGACATGGTAGTGCCAGAGGTCGTCGAAGCGGTGCTCCAGGATGAGGTCGTCGACAAGCGTGACGCCCGTCGCCTCCTCGATCCGGTCGATGCCTTCGTAGACGACCCCCAGAAGGTCCTGGCCAGTCAGCTTGGGCGCGTCTTCCTCGCTCGGCAGGGGTTCGGTCCCCTCGTACGGGCGGTAGGGCTCGTCCAGGGCGTCGCTCGCGAGCGGCGTCCCGTAGCGGAGGTCGGCCCAGTACACGAACTCGAAGTCGAACGAAGTGTCGGTGAGGCCTTCGTTCCTGACCAGTCCTTCGGCGATGGCCGCCTTCCACCAACGCGTCTTCTCATCGACCGGCGGCTTATTGGCCAAGCCGTGGATGCCGATGATGACGCTGGGCCGTTCCATGTCCGTAGAGGCTCTTCCGGTGTCTTGAGGGCGACACCGGCGGGTTGATGCCGCTTGCGTCGCTTGAGTCTGGCGTCAACGACGGCGAAGCAAACCGAACATGGCAAAGCCTGCAAGGCCGGCGAGGCCGAGTGCGAGCCAGCGGTTATCTTGGAAGGCGCTCACCGCCTGGCCTCCCGTCTCATACAGCGCGTGGGTGCCGGGGGAGCGGGCAAGAAGGCCCTCCGCGCGCTCCCGATGCTCGTCGCGGACGTGGATGAGGACCTCGAAACCGTCGCCCTGCCGCTCGATGTCGACGCTGTTGCGGGCGAAGCCGCCGCTGACGAGCCGCTGCTTGGCAGAGCGGGCCGCGTTCAGGGAAGGAAACAGTGCCGAGGTAAGTCCGGTGTCGGGCATTCAGGTTCTCCGTTGCGGGAAGCGAAACGCAGCCGGCTCATGAAGGGTTCAGAGCCGCTTTCAGACGCGTGCGAAGAGTAGGTACGCACACTCGCATCGCCTCCTATCGAAGCAGCCAGATACCGGTGTAGGTCAGCGCTGCCGAGTAGACGGGATGGCCCTCATCATCCGTCACCAGCACCGTAAGGGCTTGGTGCTCGCCATCGGCTGGCACTTCGTGGGCCGCGATCTCGGGCAGGAGCCGCTTGGCGTGCTGCGCCGCCTCGTGGGGACTGGCGTATTCGGTTCCGTCGTTGTCGCGCTCTGTGCGCCCATCATGGATGTCGAAAAAATAGCGAGGCACAGGGCTCTCCACGCGTAGGGCGGGAGCACATCTGTCTCTCAAGCGCGGAAGGCCGGATGGTAAGGCCGCGATGTCCTGACCTTACGCTCCCACCGCATCGACCACAAGGAGAAGACGGAGAAGCGTGTCGTATGCAGCATCAGGCCGCACAGTCAGTTGCAAGCAGCCGGACTGAGCAAAACACCTACAATCCAATAAACAGAGCCTTATCACCTATTGGCAATGTCCGATCCGTTTCCGAAATCTAATGGGGAAAGAAGTTCTCGACCGATGGAGTTCGCGAAACTGAACCAAGGCCCCCTGCCTCCATTATCCTTTGCATGTCCGAGATTAGCCTGCCGTCGGTTGAAGCGTACTTCCGTTCGTCCGCATCGCTTGCCGCATAGCCAATCCGAGCCAAGGGATGCCTGGCTCAAGTGAAAATGTATGTTTCCACACAAAGAAACCGCCCGATTGCTCGCTTCGAACATCCACTTTTCTTCCTCCGTGTTCGGGTGGATGATGTTTTGCTCGTTGAGGTCTTACCTCGCGGTTGGGCTGCCCTATTTCGCACCTTCGGAGCCTCATGACCTTTGTGGGTCGTGACCGACGCAACACCATCCACGACGGACCGCCAATCGGCATGATGCAAAGTTCGCCTTCGCCGAGCCCTCTTGTTCGCAAGATGAAGGGGTTCGTCCGCCTGTCCGACGCCGACCGTGCCGTGTTGGAAGCCCTGGGCGCATCTGCGGAGGCGGTCCCGGCCCATACGGACCTCGTGCGCGAGGACGAGAGACCCAGGGGCATTCTCCTGGTCCTGAAAGGGATGGCCTTCCGCTACAAGATGCGCGCGAACGGCTCCCGCCAGATCATGGCCTACCTCGTGCCCGGGGACATGGGCGACTTCGACGTGGCCCTGCTCGACCGGATGGACCACGGCATCAGCACCTTCTCCGGATGCAAGATCGCCTGGATCAAGCCCGAGGTGCTGGCCGGCATTCGTGAGAACCATCCCGAGGCTACCCGAGCGATGCGCATGAGTACCCTGGTCGACGAGGCGACCTTGCGCGAATGGCTGATGAACGTCGGTTGCCGCGTGGCCATCGAGCGTCTGGCACACCTGTTCTCCGAACTCCTCCTGCGCCTGCAGGTGGTCGGCTTGGCCTCCGAGAACAGCTACACGCTGCCCGTGAGCCAGGGCGAACTCGGCGATACGACGGGCATGAGCAACGTCCACGTCAACCGCTCCCTCATGGAGCTCCGCCGTCGCGGACTCATTCACTTCAGTGGCAAGACCCTGACCATCCTCGACGTGCCGGCGTTGAAGGCGCTGGCCGAGTTCAAGCCCAACTACCTTCATCTCGGCGAACCGAGGGCGGCATGAGCCTTCGGTTGGAGCCTGGTCCGGGTCGGCACCGGCAGTGACGACGAGGACGGCCGGCTCGTCTTCAAGGACGATGCCTTGGTCGCCCTGTTGGTGCGTCTGTCGGACAACCACGACGAAGACGCCGGCAAGTGGCTCCTGGAGGCCGAATTTCGCTGCGATTGCGGGGAGCCGGCGGCCCTCTTCGATGACCTGGACCAAGCGCAGGCGTGGTTCGCGCGGCGGTAGCGGACAGGACTTCGTCGAGAAGGATGCCGCGCCCATCGAAACCTGGTGGCGGAACGAACCTGAGGTCCGGGGATGGGCCAGGACGCGGCGCACTTGTCCTGCTCCCGCGAGGTTCGCATCGCATCGCCGGCCCGATTAGCAGAGACTTACGACAATGCCAGACGACGGGATCACCTTCGAACGTATCCGAGAGCGGGCTTACGACATCTGGGACCGCAACCATCGCCCGGCTGGGTTCGACGTCGAGTTCTGGCTCTTGGCGGAACGCGAGCTCAGAGCCGAGGCGCCAGGGGGCACGTCGGCCCGCCGCGATGGCGGCGGCGGGGACGTTAGCCCGCAGGCGACATAAGAAAGTCCGGGACCGCTCAGCCCCGTACGACGCGCAGGGGATGCCTCACAACCGTTCCGGGAACGACGGACGCCGCGCAACGGGTCTGGTTTCGTCCGCCTGCCTTGGCCTCGTAGAGGGCGGCATCGGCAAGACCGTAAAGGTTCGCGGCATCGGGGGCACCGGTGGACGACCCGATGCTGACGGTGACCGAGCCCGCCCCGATGCCGGCGGACGGCACCGCCAGACCAGAGACCTGGGCGTGCACCTCGCCCGCCACCCAGCGGGCCCCGGTCTCGTCGGTGTTCGGCAGGAGCAGCACGAACTCCTCGCCGCCGACCCGGCAGGCGAGGTCCTCGGGTCTGTGCACGCTCGCGGACAGGCAACGGGCGAGCTCCTTCAGCACCTCGTCGCCGACGGCGTGACCGTAGCGGTCGTTGTAGCGCTTGAAGTGGTCTGCATCGACCACGAGCAGCGACAGCGGTTGACCCGTCCGGGCAGCGTCCGCACCGGCTCGGGCATACGCCTCCTCGAAGCGCCGCCGGTTGGCCAACCCGGTCAGGGTATCGGTCTCGGAGAGCCGCGCGAGTTCCGATTGCATGGCGGTACGACGACGGAGCTCCCGCCCGAACAGCAGCGAGAGGACGACGGTCAAGCCGCACAGGACCAGCACCACGGAGCCGATCACCACGGCCTTCGCGCGCCATCCGGCCTCGATCTCCTCGACCGAAAGCGCCACGTTCAGGATCAGCGGCAAGTCGCCGACGCGGGTGAAGGTGTAGAGCCGCTTCACGCCGTCACGGACGGAGGTCTCGACGAATGTGCCGGTCCCCTCGCGCACGAACCGGTCGAAGGTGCGGGAGCCGGCGATGTTCACGCCGACGTCGGCATCCAGGTAGGGGTGGCGCGTGATGCGCGTGCCGTCCTTGAGGTAGAGGTTGATCGCCCCGTCCTCGCCGAGGCCGATCTGGTCGAAGAGGCTTCCGAAGTAAGACAGCTTAAGGCTGCCCAGCACCAACCCGCCGAACGCGCCGTCCGGCTTGTCGATGCGTCGGCTAAAGTTGATCATGCGCTCGCCGGTCAGGCGCGAGATGATGGGCCGGCCGGCATAGAGACCGAGATGACGGTTGGCCTTGTGGGCCTGGAAGTAGTCACGGTCCGTGTAGTTGCCCTTCCGCGGCGGGACGGCCCCAGCGTCCTCCACCACGTCGCCGTTCTCGTCGAGGACGAACATGACGCCTAGGTCGCGTGCGCTCGCGGCGCGGTCGAACAGGACGAGCTGGCGCATGGCAGCGTCGAGTTGCCCGAGGCCCGGCGCCCGCAGGTTGTCCTGGACGGCTTGCAGCGTGAGGTCGATGAGCTCGACGTTCCGGGCGATGTCGCGTTCGATGACCTGCAGGAGGTTGCGCGAGGTCTGCTCCGCCTTGTCCCAGGCGTCCCGCCGGAGGTCGAGCAGCATCAGGCCCGAGACGACGAGCATGCCAACGGGCGCGAAGACGCCAAGGACGAGCCAGGTGCGGACGGAGAGAAGCCGTCGCGCGAGGCGGTGCGGCAGGGACATCGACGGCCTTTCGCAAGCAAGCTTCTTCGTTGCTCGGTACCTGGCATGTCCATGCCTAACGCCGGTTTGAGCGGACCGATAAAAGGTTTGCCGAACCGACCCGTGGCTAACGATTCCTCTACCGGATCATGGCGTCTTGATCGGCTCGTGCATGCGTGGCCACCGTTGCAGACCATCGTGGGGGGGTGAGGACGCACCCGCCCCAGTCTTCACGAACTTCGAGGCAGGTGCCTTTCGCTCCGGAATCGTCATAGGATAACAGCGGCGTCACCGCGCAAGCGCCCCTCGGTCCGGGGACGTCTGGGAACCGATTGATTGCAAGCCCCCCCTGACTTGGCTGCACCGATAGGTAGCCTTCCGGTTGACGCGAAGGTCGCGTCCGTCGCCGCTTGGCCTGCCGGGAGCGGCCCGTCGATCCGTGCGGTGCTGGCTCTCTCCCTTGGCGGGATCGCCTTGGCTGCGACCCTCACCCTCGCGACCTTCGTCACGCGCTACGCGACAGGGCGCATGGAGGCGGAGGTCGGGACGCAGCTTGCGGAGGTCGCCGGACACATGGCGGCCAACCTCGACCAAGGCATGTTCGAGCGCTGGCGCGACATCCAGATCGCCGCTTCCCTTGATACAATCCGTTAGCACTACGGCACGTTGGCCGACAAGCGGGCTGTTCTGAAGAGCATCCAGGAAACCTACCCGAACTACTCCATCGTCGGCCTGATCGATGCGTCCGGGCGTGTCGTCGCCACCAGCCTCGGGCTGCTGGAAGGGGCGGACGTCTCGCATCGGAGCTATTTCACCGACAGCCGGCACGGCCCCTACGTCGGAGACCTGCACGACGCGGTGCTGCTGGCCAAGCAGCTCCCCCGCCAGTCGCGCGAACCCCTCAGACTGCTCGACGTCGCCGCCCCCGTCCGGGACGGCCAGGGCAACTTCACCGGCGTGGTCGTCGCCCATCTGGATTGGGCCTGGGCGCGCGAGCTCGCGAGCGGCCTGGCGCGTTCACTCAAGGGCCACCGTGCCGGCTCCGAGATCATCATCCTGGGCAAGGACGGGACGGTGCTCCTCGGCCCGGAGCCACTCTGGGGCAAGGCCCTACCGACCGGCGAGGAGGCGTCTGATACGGGCGATGGCCGCATCGGCGTCTGGCCGGATGACGGTAAGGTCTATCTCAGTGCATCCGCGGCGACAGGCGGCTACCGGGAGTACCCGGGGCTCGGGTGGCGGGTCGTCGTCCGGCAGGACGCAGGCCGGGCTCTTGCCTCGGTCGACGAACTCAGGCGGGGCATCCTTGCGGCAGGCGGCCTCGTCTCCCTCATCGCCGGCCTCGTGGCTTGGCTCCTCGCCGGCCGCATCGCGCGTCCCATGCGGAACCTCGCCTCGGCCGCCGAAGCCTTGGGACGCGGCGAGCCGCTGCCGCCCGTCGCGGACCCCATCGTCCGGGAGGGGCGCTGCATCGCGGATGCCCTTGCGGGCGCCTCGGACGGCATCCGTCGGCGGGACACGACGCAGCGCCTCCTCATCGACGAGCTCAACCATCGGGTGAAGAACACGCTGGCGACGGTCCAGTCGATGGCGGTCCAGAGCTTTCGCGGGATCGGCGAGGAGGCGGCCAATCCAAGACGGACGTTCGAGGCTCGCCTTCTTGCCCTTTCCGCCACACACAACATCCTCACCGAAGAAGGCTGGCACGGAGCCGATGTCCGGCAGCTTTGCGCCGAGGCGGTCAGGCCGTTCGACGATGGGCGCGGCCGCATCTCCCATTCCGGACCTGCCGTCTACCTGCGCCCTCAGCAGGCCCTGGCCCTATCCCTGGCGCTGCACGAGTTGGCGACCAACGCCACCAAGCACGGGGCGTTGTCCGCCGACGCCGGACGCGTGGATGTCGCCTGGACGGTCACGACGGAAGATGGTGCCTCAAGGCTTGGGATTTCGTGGATCGAGCGTGATAGGCCCGCCGTTCGTCCGCCCGTTCGAAGAGGTTTCGGGACGCGGTTGCTGCATCGTGGCCTGGACGACGATAGGGGACCGGAGATCGCGTTCGCTCCGGAGGGCCTTCGCTACGCTGCCAGCCTGCACCTCGACGGACCTTCGCCGGCGGCGCCCTGAAGCCATGCCCCATGGCCGGAGGCGACGCAGGCTGATGGGATACTGTCGCTGCCAGTGGACAGGCGAAAGGCCAACGGGGCCTCAAAAGGCTGCCATCCGCTCGAAGGGTCTCCGATGCACGGCATCCATCCCGCGAGCGAGACCTAGTGGACAAAACCTGACGCTTGGTACCGTCTGCTACCGACCCATTGCAGAAGCCTGGAACGTCCGCTCCAAGGCAGTCTGGTAAAGCAACTTCAGCAATTCTCAGCCGAGGGGCGCCATACCGCTCGAAATAGCGCAACAAGCGACGCCATCTTCAACCCGCCGTGCCTCTTGACCTTCCCATTATAGGAAGCTCCATCTGTGGTGGACGTCACCCGACGGGAGAAGCGTCATGGTCAGGCTCAAGGTCACTCGAATGAACTGCGGCGGCTGCGCCAAGTCCGTCACCAAGGCCATCCTCGGCATCGAGCCGGACGCCAGGATCGAGGTGGACCTCGGCGCCAAGCTCGTGACCGTGTTCGATGCCTCTGGTCCGGCCGACCGGATCGCCGGGGCCATCGGTGCGGCAGGGTTCCCGGCCGTGCCGGCCTGACGGTGTTCCCGGCCGTGCCGGCCTGACGGTCGCGTGCAACCAACCTAGCCCTGCGTCGTTCGAAGAAGTCGGGACAGGCTTTCGCCCGACCGCGGAATTTGGCATCCTGTATCTGTGAAACTTTGGCTTGCCCTTAGGCGACTGTTGCCGCTCCTGGCGGTCCTCAGCCTCGCCCTGACGCCGGTGACTGCCCCTGCGGCCACCGCGGGCATGCACATGTCCATGGCGGCGCAGGTCTCCTCGACTGGGCACGACGCCCATGTCCATGGCATGGCGATGGATCACGCCGTGATGGACATGGCCGACATGACCATGGACGACATGCCCTGTTGCCCAAAGGTGAACGCTGAGAAGCCTGACTGCACCAAGGGCTGCCCACTGATGGCCCTGTGCCTGGCAAGCGTGGCCTCGCTCCTTCCCACTGCACTTCCGCTCCCGGTTCCTGCTGGGATGCGGGCGAGCCTGACCTGGCCCGCCTCGGCGTCCTTAGCCAGCGTGCACGGGACGCCGCTACCCGAGCCCCCCCGAGCCTGAACCCGATGCCGCCGGCGTGAGCGCCGGCACGACGCCGCATGTCCACGCGCGGCCCGCCATCGCGTTTAGGAGACAACACCCGTGACCCAGAAGCCTTTTTCGCGCGCCGTCTCGGCGGCGCTGCTCGGTGCCGCCCTGTCGGCGACCGCGCTGCCGGCTCTTGCCGACATCAAGGACTACCACTTCGAGCTCGTGCAGCAGGAGGCCAAGGTCGGCGAGGCCGTCCTCTCGGTGCGCCTTCTCGACAAGCGGAGCGGCAAGCCCGTGCCCGACGCCGTGATCTTCGCCAAGCGCATCGACATGGCTCCGGACAGCATGGACGAGATGACCTCGAAGATCGAGCAGCTCCCCACGACCGAGCCGGGCATCTACCGTTTCAAGGCGAAGTTGACGATGGCCGGCGGCTGGCGCCTGTCGCTCGGGGCCAAGGTCCAAGGCGAGAACGGCACCGTCGAGGACAAGCTCGTCTTCAAGGCCGTCAAGTGAGCCGGGCGGCCTGGTTCGTCGGGACCCTCGCCGCGCTCGTGGCGGGGGGCGCCGGCTACGTCGCGGGGCACGGGACTGATCCCGTACCGGCGCTCGTCGAGCGCGCCCGGACGGAGTTCTCCCGGTGGGCTGCGGCCGCCTCGCCGTCCACCCAGGCCCCGGCGCCTGCCAAGGCGACCGGGCCGGTGGTCTACTACCGGGACCCAGACGGGAAGCCCGTCTATTCGCTCTCGCCGATGGCCACCGATGACGGCCGCGAGTTCCGCGCCGTTCGCGCGAGCGAGGACACGCGCTTCGACACGCCGCACGAGGACGAGGGCGGCCCTGCCGACATGGGCGGGCACAGGATGGCCTCGCAGGACATGGCCAAGGCCACGGACGCGAAGCCCGCCACGGCCGCCCGGCGCATCCGCTACTACCGCAACCCGATGGGACTGCCGGACACCTCGGCGACCCCGAAGAAGGATTCGATGGGGATGGACTACATCCCCGTCTACGAGGGCGAGGACAGCGACAGCAATGTCGTGACCGTCTCGCCCGGCAAGGTCCAGCGCACCGGCGTGCGGACCGAGGTCGTCGAGCGCCGGGTGGTTGCGCAGCCCGTCCGGGTGCCCGGCACGGTCGCCCTCGACGAGCGGCGTGTGACGGTCATCGCGACCCGCTCGGACGCCTACGTCGACCACGTCGAGAACGTCACCACCGGCGACCGGGTCCGCAAGGGCCAGGCGCTGGTCCACGTCTACTCGCCCGAGATCAACGCGGCGGCGGCCCAGCTCATCGCCAACCCCGGCTTCGACGGGGCCCGGCGGCGCCTGCAGAACCTGAACGTCTCCGAGGCCGTCATCGACGAGATGGAGCGCACCCGGAAGGTGCCGATGGCCATCACCTGGTCGTCGGCCCGGGACGGCATCGTCCTACAACGGACCGCCATCGAGGGCATGAAGGCAGCGGCCGGGGACACCCTGTTCCGGATCGGCGACATCGCGACCATGTGGGTGCTGGCAGACGTGCCGGAGCGCGACCTCGCCAACATCCGAGTCGGACAGGCTGCCAGCGTGCGCCTGCGCTCGGCCCCGGGCCGCACCTTTTCCGGCAAGGTCGGGGTGATCTACCCTCAAGTGAACCCGGAGACCCGGGTCACACGGGTGCGCATCGAGCTTCCGAACCCGGACGGCACGCTCTTGCCCGACATGTACGCCGACGTCGAGATCGCGACGGGGGATGCCAAGCCGGTCGTGGCCGTGCCGGACGACGCGGTCATCGACACCGGCGAGCGCCAGATCGTGTTGATCGACCGGGGCCAGGGTCGCTTCGAGCCCAAGGCCGTGAAAGTCGGCGTGCGCGGCGGCGGCTACACCGAGATCCGCGACGGCGTTGAGGCCGGCGACACCGTGGTGACGGCGGCGAACTTTCTCATCGACGCAGAGAGCAACCTGAAGGCGGCGCTGCAGGGCATGGCGCCCCCCAAGGACGACCGGCAAGCCGCCGACGTGGGAGCAACGCCATGATCGCGCGCCTCATCGGCTGGTCGGCCCGCAACCTCGTCCTGGTGCTGGTCGGCACCGTGTTCGCCGTCGCGGCAGGCGTCCTGGCTCTGCGGACCCTGCCGCTCGATGCCATCCCCGACCTCTCGGACGTGCAGGCCATCGTCTACACGGAGTACCCGGGCCAGGCCCCTCAGGTGGTTGAGGATCAGGTCACCTATCCTCTGACCACCGCCATGCTGACGGTGCCGAAGGCGAAGGTCGTGCGCGGCTTCTCGTTTTTCGGCGTGTCGTTCGTCTACGTCATCTTCGAGGACGGCACGGACCCGTACTGGGGACGCTCGCGGGTGCTGGAGTACCTCAACGCCGCCGCCAGCAAGCTCCCGGCCGGCGTGACGCCGACGCTCGGGCCCGACGCGACGGGCGCGGGCTGGGTCTACCAGTACGTCGTCGTCGCCAAGGAGCGGACCCTGGCCGAGCTCCGCTCCCTGCAAGATTGGGTCGTCCGCTTCGGAGCCTCGCGCGCCGAGGGGGTGGCCGAGGTCGCGGGCGTCGGCGGCTTCGTGAAGCAGTACAACGTCGTGGTCGACCCGAACCGGCTTCGTGCCCAGGGCATTTCGCTGGGCAAGCTCCGGGACGCAATCCGGTCGAGCAACGCCGATGTCGGCGGCCGCACGGTGGAGCTCTCCGAGTTCGAGTTCATGGTGCGCGGTCGCGGCTACATCCGCAGCGTCGCCGACATCGAGAACATCGTCCTCAAGACCGCGGCCGGTGCACCCTTACGGGTCCGGGACGTGGCCCGGGTCGAGCTCGGTCCCGACGAGCGCCGCGGTCTCACCGAGATGAACGGCGAGGGCGAGGTCGCCGGCGGCATCGTCCTGCAGCGCTTCGGCGCGAACGCGCTGAATGTCATTGAGGGGGTGAAGGCGAAGCTCGCGGAGGTGGCCAAAAGCCTGCCCGCGGGAACTGAGATCCTGCCGGTCTACGACCGCTCGCAGCTGATCGATTCCGCCATCGAGACCCTGCGCCACACGCTCGTCGAGGAGAGCATCGTCGTCTCCATCGTCTGCATTGTGTTCCTGCTGCATGTCCGGAGCGCGCTCGTCGCCATCCTGATGCTGCCCGTCGGCATCCTGATGGCGTTCGTCGGCATGCGGGCGCTAAGTCTGGGCGCCAACATCATGAGCCTCGGCGGCATCGCCATCGCGGTCGGCGCCATGATCGACGCCGCCATCGTCATGATTGAGAACGCCCACAAGCACCTGGAGCGGGCGCCGCCGGGCAAGCCCCGGGTCGAGATCTTGGTCGAGGCGGCCTCCGAGGTCGGCCCGTCGCTGTTCTTCTCGCTCCTCATCATCACGGTCTCGTTCCTGCCGATCTTCACCCTGGAGAGCCAGGAGGGCCGGCTGTTCGGGCCGCTCGCCTTCACCAAGACCTTCGCCATGGCGGCGGCCGCGATCTTGTCGGTGACCTTGGTCCCGGCGCTGATGGTGCTGTTCGTGCGGGGCCGGATTATCCCAGAGCACCGGAACCCGCTGAACCGGCTCCTGATCTGGCTCTACCGGCCGCTCATCGCGGGCGTCCTGCGGGCGCGGGTCCTGACCGTCCTGCTGGCCGTGGGGGTGCTGGGGGCAACCATTTGGCCGGCCAGGCAGCTCGGATCCGAGTTCATGCCCGACCTCAACGAGGGCACCTTGATGTACATGCCGACGACCCTGCCGGGCCTGTCGGTGACCAAGGCCGGCGAGTTACTGGCGACCCAGGACCGCATCATCAAGTCCTTCCCGGAGGTCGCCTCGGTCTACGGCAAGGCCGGTCGCGCCAACACCGCGACCGACCCGGCGCCGATGGAGATGTTCGAGACCATCATCGCGCTGAAGCCGCCGTCCGAGTGGCGCCCGGGCGTCACGCTGGCGAGCCTCAAGGCCGAGATGGACAAGGCCTTGCAGTTCCCGGGCGTCTCGAATGCCTGGACGCAGCCGATCCGCGCCCGCATCGACATGCTCTCCACCGGCATCCGCACGCCCGTCGGCATCAAGGTGCTGGGCACGGACCTGAAGGAGATGGAGGGGGTCGCCCGCCAGGTCGAGGCAGTGGTGCGCAACGTCCCGGGCACGTCGAGCGCCTACGCCGAGCGGGTCATCGGCGGCTACTTCCTCGACATCACGCCGGACCGGGAGGCGCTCGGACGCTACGGGCTGATGGTCGGCGACGTGCAGGACGTCATCGCCACGGCGCTCGGCGGCCAGAGCGTGACGAACACCGTCGAGGGACGCGAACGCTACACCGTCAACGTCCGCTACCCCCGGGCCTTCCGGTCCGATCCGCGGGCCATCGCCGACGAGGTGCAGGTGCCCCTCCCGGCCGGGGGCACGGTGCCGTTGCGCGAGGTCGCCAAGGTCGCGCTCACCCGCGGACCGACCTCGATCCGCACCGAGAACGGACAGCTCGCGGTCTACATCTTCATCGACATCAGCGGGCGCGATCTCGGCGGCTACGTGGCCGAGGCGCGCAAGGCCGTGGTGGACGAGGTCAAGCTTCCCCAAGGCACGACCCTGCAGTGGAGCGGGCAGTACGAGTACCTTG
The DNA here is from genome assembly GCF_025813715.1 of Methylobacterium sp. FF17. Classification (NCBI taxonomy): domain Bacteria; kingdom Pseudomonadati; phylum Pseudomonadota; class Alphaproteobacteria; order Hyphomicrobiales; family Methylobacteriaceae; genus Methylobacterium; species Methylobacterium flocculans. The sequence goes on along the minus strand of NZ_CP107532.1, from coordinate 4,289,814 downwards.
AGCGGGCCGAGGCGCGCATGAAGGTCGTGGTGCCGCTGACACTGCTCGTCGTCTTCCTGCTGCTGTTCATCAACTTCCGGCGCCTGACCGAGACGCTCATCGTCATGCTGTCGCTGCCGTTCGCCCTGGTCGGCGGCATCTGGCTGATGTGGTGGATGGGCTTCAACATGTCGGTGGCGGTGGCGGTCGGCTTCATCGCGCTCGCCGGCGTCGCGGCCGAGACCGGCGTGATCATGCTGGTCTACCTCGACCATGCCCTCGACGAGGTTCGGGCCGCCTGTGACCGCGAGGGGCGGCCCCTGAACCGCGAGGACCTGCGGCGGGCGATCATGGTCGGCGCGGTCGAGCGGGTGCGCCCGAAGATGATGACGGTCACCGCCATTATGGCGGGCCTCATCCCAATCCTGTGGAGCACGGGTGCCGGCTCCGAGGTCATGCAGCGCATCGCCGTGCCAATGATCGGCGGGATGGTGTCCTCGACCGTGCTGACGCTCGTGGTGATCCCCGCCGTCTACGGACTCGTGAAAGGATGGGGCCTATCGGCGGCCGCCGAGACGCCGGCAAGTGTCGCCCCGGCCGAACGCCCCGCTTACCGCGAGGCGGCGGAGTAGGCGCTTGCGGACGGATTGAAAATCCCGGCCAAGAAGGAAGGAATTTATTAGAACGAACTATAGCCGCCTAAGTTGACAGAATGAGCAAGGCAATACTGGAGGCATATTGTCATCCGGTACTGACGCTTGTCTCTTTTTGTCTAACATCAAGGAGCTTCACATGAGCAATATGTCGAGCGAGATGCAGTCCTGCATCGACGAATGTCTTCGCTGCTATCAAACCTGCCTCGGGATGGCCTCGAACCACTGCCTGCCGGCGGGCGGCAAGCACGTCGAGCCTGAGCACTTCCGCCTGATGCTGGGCTGCGCGGAGATCTGTCGGACCTCCGCCCACTTCATGCTGCTCGGTACTCCCGAGCACAGGCACACCTGCCGGGCCTGTGCCGAGGTCTGCGAGGCCTGCGCGAAGAGCTGCGAGCGGGTGGGCGACATGCAGGACTGCGTCGAGCAGTGCCGCCGCTGTGCCGAGAGCTGCCGGAAGATGGCGGCCTGACCCCGGGCGACGGCCTCCGGGGCCGTACCTCCCGCATCGCCTCAACGCTTGGAAGACGCCTTCCGGCGCGGTGCGGGGGGCGGCGTCGCCCCTCTGGATGCGCCCGGATGGCAGGCCGGGACGTTCGCCCCGGTCTCCAGGCTGGCGATGATCGGGCAGTCCGGCCGGCCGTCGCCGTCGCAGGCATCGGCTAAGGACCGCAGGGCGTCGGCCATCTCTTTCAGTTGGCGGGCCCGCTGTTCGAGCTCCGTGACGTGGGCGCTCGCGATGGCCTTCACCTCGGCGTTGCTACGGGCCGGGTCGCTCCAGAGGCCGAGCAGCACCCGGATGCGGTCCAGCGAGAAGCCCAGGTCCCGGGCGTGCCGGATGAACCCGAGCCGGTGCAGGTCGCCGGGACCGTAATCGCGATAGCCGCTGTCGCGCCGGTCGGCCGGGGGCACGAGCCCGATGCCTTCGTAGTGCCGGATCATCTTGGCCGACACCCCGGAGGCCCGGCTCGCATCGCCGATGTTCATCGTGAAAATCCCTCCGTTGACCTTACCATGATGGGAAGGTGCAGGAAGGTCCGCAAGCCCAATCGGCCTCTGCCCGTCCGTCGTTTCCACGGTGACGAACGGACGGCATCCCGGTCCGACAACCCACGGAGTCTCCGATGCAAGCCACCGCGTCCCGCAAGGCCGTCCTGTACCGCATGATGATGCCGCAGCACACGTGTCCGTACGGCCTCAAGGCAAAGGACCTCCTCGAACGCCAGGGCTTCCAGGTAGAGGACCATTGGCTGACCACCTGCGAGGAGACGGACCGCTTCAAGGCCGAGCACGGGGTCAAGTCGACGCCCCAGACTTTCATCAACGGCAAGCGCGTCGGGGGTTTCGACGACCTCAGGCGGCATTTCGGCCAGGCCGCCAACGACCCCAACGCGACGACCTACACGCCGGTCGTGGCGGTGTTCTCGATGACGGCGCTGATGGCGCTCGCGGCGAGCTACGCCGTGTACGGCACGCCCCTGACCGTCCGGGCGGCCGAATGGTTCATCGCCTTCAGCATGTGCGTGCTGGCCCTCCTCAAGCTGCAGGACGTCGAGATCTTCTCGTCGATGTTCCTCGGCTACGACCTGCTGGCCAAGCGCTGGGTGCGCTACGCCTACGCCTACCCGTTCCTGGAGGGCATCGCCGGCGTACTGATGGTGGCGGGCGCCCTGAACTGGCTGTCGATCCCCGTGGCCCTGTTCATCGGCACCATCGGCGCGGTCTCGGTGTTCAAGGCGGTCTACGTCGACAAGCGCGAGATCAAATGCGCCTGCGTCGGCGGGTCGAGCAAGGTGCCGCTGGGCTTCGTCTCGCTGACCGAGAACGTGATGATGGTCGCCATGGCCGTCTGGATGCTGATGGCACACCACTGACTAGATGAACGGCGACATCTGGCGAAGAAAATGTCGGCTTTCGAGCGAAAGCTCAATGACAGCTCTCCATCTGTGGACGCCCCCTGGAACGCAAGTGGCTTTTGGTGTGTAGGCACGATGTCGGTTGCTGCCATCTGTCCGGCCTCTGCTGCAGCTTTTGGCTGCGGGCCCGTATGGGAGTTCGCGGACCGGAACCAAGTCACCCAAAGCGTGCTCGCTGGCACGGTGGAAAGCACTGGTTCTTCCGGCCCCGTCTCGCCGACTGTTGTGCCATACCCTCCTTCGACCGACCTCGCGTCCCCGACAGCCTCTGACGCCGACCCCGGCTCTACGCCGTGGCCACCGCCGGAGCTCGGTAGCTTCCGCCCTTCGCCAGAAGGGCCCAGACGATGCGCGCCATCTTGTTGGCCAGCGCCACCGTCACCAGCATGCGGGGCTTTCGCGCCAGCATCTGTTCCAGCCACGATCCTTTAGGCGCTCCGCGTCGCGACGCCTGATGCACCACCGCACTGCTGCCGATGATGAGGAGACGTCGCAACGTGCGTTCGCCCATCTTCGAGATCGCGCCCAGCTTCTGCTTGCCACCCGTCGACCGTTGCAGGGGGGCAAGGCCGAGCCACGCGGCGAAGTCCCGTCCCTTGGCGAAGGTCTCGGCCACAGGAGCCAGGGCAATCAGTGCCGTTGCGGTAATGGGGCCGATGCCGGGGATGGTCATCAGCCGACGAGCCGTCTCGTCCTCCCGAGCCCGGCGGGCAATCTCCCGGTCGAGTTCGGCGATGCGGTCATCCAGGTCGGCCAGGAGGTTCAGCATCACCCGGAACATCGCGACAGCGGCAGGTGGAAGCAAGGAGCCCATCTCGTCCTCCAGAAGATCGCCCAGCATCGCCATATGCGACGGGCCTTTCGGTGCGACCCAGCCATACTCGGTGAGATGCCCCCTGAGGGCGTTGATCAGTTGGGTGCGTTGCCGAACCAGAAGGTCGCGGGTCCGGAAGAGGAGAGCCGAGGCCTGCTGCTCCTCGCTCTTGACGGCGACAAAGCGCATCGTCGGACGCTGCGCCGCCTCGCAGATCGCCTCAGCATCAACGGCATCGTTCTTGTGGCGCTTCACGAACGGCTTGACGTAGGCTGGTGGGATCAGCCGCACCTCATGGCCCAGCGCCATCAGTTCGCGGGCCCAGTGATGGGCACCGCCGCAGGCCTCCAGAGCCACCAGGCAGGGCGGCTGGGCTGCAAAGAAGCCGAGAAGCTTTGCCCGGCTCAGCCGCTTGCTGAAGACGCCCTGCCCACGCGCATCCGCACCATGCGCATGAAACACGTTCTTCGCGATGTCCAAGCCGATCGTGGTAACCTGGGACACGGACGCCTCCCTCGATTGGTGCTCAACACCACCACTCTGGCACAGCGATGCCGCCGGGGGGCGTCCACCCCATCACCCAACTCGGACCTTCGGCGCGGGTACCAGGCGTCAGATTTCTCCCACTAGCCGGGACCCTGCATGTCGACGAGCCCATCGTGCCGGAGCGATTGTCGATGCCGGATGGAGCCTTGCGCGCGTTATCGCTATGTCGTGGCTGGCCCACGTGGGATGACCGACCGATGCGCATTCCCTCGTTGCCCGACCATAGCGTGGCCGTCTCGGCTTGCCGGACCGAGAGGGGCCGCTTCCGATGGTCGGTGACGACCGCCGGCTATCACCCGTACCGCTCCCAGGCTTCCTACCCCTCAGCCTCCATCGCCCTCGTGGCCGGGATAGCCCACGCCCACGTCCTGGCGGACCGGCAGCCGATCAGGGGACGGATCAACGACGGGATCTGGATGTGACATCGCCTTCGAGCTCTCGTCCGAGTCACGGAGGCAGTTCACGATAAACTTAGGCGAATACCGATCCGGGGCGCATACTCGGTGTGTCACAGGATAACCCCATGTCCATTATCAAATTTCGACGTCCGCGGCGTTCTTCGGCTCCGCGGGCAGCCATCGTCGGCGCGACCCTTGCGCTGGAGATGGCGTTCCCCGTCATCCTGGATGAGGCAGTGTCCAACCGGCTCAATCGGGCCGTGGCGGCCCTCTTAGAGGCCGAAGCCATCCTGGCGCTTCAATGCCTGCCTGAAGCGGCCTGAGAACCTGCCGGGAGAATATGTCGGGGGCGGACCGCCACTTCCAGCGTCAAGGCACGGACGGCAGCGTCGAGGTCGGCTCCCTGCCGTCCATCCGGTCGGCGTAAGGGGGAACGTCCACGAGCGTTCCGATCAGGCGGAGAAGCGCTTGCTGCTCGGGCTTGCCGGTTCCGTCGCTGAGGAAGGCCCCAAGCTCGACGTGGCGGAGCCGTCCGCCGGATGGGCCATTGGGCTGGCGGATGACGAAGGCCCGGCCGTTCTCGGGCTCGCGGCCGAGATGCCAGGAGTCCCAATCGGGGGTTTGGTGAAGTTCCCGTCTATCCGACATCGCGTCCAGTCCTTTCGTTTATGATCGAGCATACCTCGAACGGAAAGAGCGCGCGAGAACCGGAAGTGTAATCATGTGATCCATAAGAATGGATCAGTAATCCGCAGCATGGTTTTTCACATGTGAGGAACGCTTCGTGCTAGAAGCACGCGTCGGCACCGGTCGGCGGAGGCCGATTAATGCCTATAAGATCACCGATATCGATTATTCGGCGGGCCGAATGCTTTGCGGAGTTGAACGCCTGCATCGTCGAGGCAGAAACCTCGACGTCGGCGCAAGCCGTCACCACCGGTATCCTCACGGCGACGGGGTTCGATACCTCGGAGGCCCTGCGGTGGCTGTGGGCCGACATGGACGCCCTGGCGACGTTGCGGGACGTTCGGCGCAGCTTCTTGGCGTAATTCGTTCTGCGACCGCTTGATGTTCACCCGGGAGCCTTTGAGCGAGCGACCCTAGTGCGGAAATCTAACGCTTCGTACTCCTATCGAACGTCCGAGAAGGGCGAGAATTTTTGTCCCTTCGCTTACAGGTGAATATTCGCCATAGCGGACGAAGACCTCTGGACGCAGTTGAGCCTCATGGCGAAACCCACCGCGTGCGCGCCGAGGCGCCGTTACTCGGCCGTCCTTACCGAAGGGAGGGAACCAAGTGCGTTTGCAAGGCCGCTCTGCTTCAATCCTCCGAACCGGGCGAATAGCGCTGGTAAGACGGCCAGGGTAAGCAGGGTCGCGCTGACCAAGCCTCCGATGACCACCGTCGCCAACGGCTTCTGCACCTCCGCCCCCGTGCCCGTCGCCAGCGCCATCGGCACGAAGCCCAGCGCCGCCACCAGCGCCGTCATCACAACCGGCCGGAGCCGGGTCATCGCCCCCTCGCGCACGGCGGTCCGGACATCACCCCCCTCGGCCACCAGCAGCTTGATGTGGTTGAGGAGCACGAGACCGTTGAGCACCGCGACGCCGGAGAGAGCGATGAATCCCACCGCCGCCGACACCGAGAACGGCATCCCCCGCAGCCACAGGGCCGCGACCCCTCCGGTGAGTGCCAACGGCACCGCGCTGAAGACGATTGCCGCGTCCCGGGCCGACCCGAGCGCTCCGAGGAGCAGGATGAAGATCAGGGCGAAGCAGGCCGGCACCACAGCCATCAGGCGCTGGCGTGCCGCGGTCAGGTTCTCGAATTGGCCGCCCCAGCGTACCTCGTAGCCCGCCGGCAGCGTCACCTCCTTGGCGATGCGATCCTGCGCCTCGGCCACAAGCGAGCCGATGTCTCGGCCACGCACGTTGGCGGTCACCACCACGCGTCGGCGACCGTCCTCGCGGCTGACCTGGTTCGGCCCTTCCGTGAAGCTGAACGACGCGACCTGGCGCAACGGCACGCTTGCGCCCTCCGTCATCCCGGGCTTGGCCGGCAAGGGGACCGGCAGGTTCCTCAGCGCCTCGACGTCCCCGCGGATCGCATCGGACAGGCGCACGACGATCTTGAAACGGCGGTCGCCCTCGAACACCAAGCCGGCGTCCTTGCCGCCGATGGCCGTTCCGATGACGTCCTGCACGTCGGCGAGGCTCAGGCCCCTGCGCGCGATCTCGCGTCGGTCGATCCTGATGTCCATGAACGGCAGGCCGACCGCCTCCTCCACCTTGACGTCGGCGGCTCCTTCGAGTCCGCGCAGGATGCCGGCGATCTTGTTGGCGCCCTCGACCATCGGGCCGAACTCCTCCCCGAACACCTTGACTGCGAGATCGTCGCGCACGCCGGCGATGAGCTCGTTGAAGCGCATCTGGATCGGCTGCGAGAACCCGAGCAGGGTGCCGGGGATCAGCTTCGCCTCCGCCTCAAGCTGGCCGATGAGTGCTTCCTTGCTCAGGCTCGGGTCGGGCCAGGCGGCTTGGGGCTTCATAATGAGGTAGGCGTCGCAGGCATTTGGCGGCATCGGGTCGGCGGCGATGTCCGGGGTGCCGCATCGCGAGAACACGAAGGCGATCTGCGGGAACTTGCTCATCGCCTGCTCGACGCCGAGCTGCATGGATTGCGATTGCGAGATCGAGGTCGACGGGATGCGCCGGGCCTCCATGACGATGTTCTTCTCGTCGAGGGTCGGGGCGAACTCCTGCCCGAGGGTCGTGAACAGGGCGCCTGCAAGACCGAGCAGGACGACCGACCCGAGGATGAAGGCCATGGGCGCCCGGATCGCGCCGTTGAGAAGCGGGCGGTAGGCCGCCTTAATCCCTCGGATGAGGACATTCTCGGACTCGCTCACCCGTCCGGTGACGAAGGTCGCGATCGTCGCCGGTACGAAGGTCAGCGACAGCACGAACGCTGCTCCCAAAGCGATCAGCACCGTCAGGGCCATCGGCGTGAAGGTCTTGCCCTCGACCCCCGTGAAGGTCAGGAGGGGCACGTAGACCAGGATGATGATGGCCTGCCCGTACACGGTGGGCTTGATCATCTCCTCGGCCGAGACCCGCACCGTGACGAGCCGCTCGTCGAGGGAGAGCTTGCGTCCGAGCTCGTGCTGGCGCTCGGCGAGGTGGCGCAGGCTGTTCTCGGCGATGATGACCGCGCCGTCGACGATGAGGCCGAAGTCGAGCGCGCCCAGGCTCATCAAGTTAGCGCTGATGCGGCCGGCCAGCATACCGGTGGCCGTCAGCATCATCGCGACCGGGATGACCAGGGCCGTGATGATGGCCGCGCGGATGTTGCCCAGCGCCAGGAACAACACCGCGACGACCAGCAGCGCCCCTTCCGCCAGGTTCTCCGCCACCGTCCGGATCGTGGCGTCGACGAGCTCCGTCCGGCTCAGGAGAGTCCGGGCCTTGATGCCGGGCGGGAGCAGCTTGTTGATCTCGGTGATCTTGGCGTCCGCCGCAGCCGACACCGTACGACTGTTGCCGCCGATGAGCATCAGGGCGGTACCGAGGACCACCTCGTGCCCGTTCTCGCTCGCCGAGCCGGTGCGAAGCTCCCGACCGATGGTGACCTCGGCGACGTCCGCGATCCGTATCGGCACCCCGGACCGGGTGGCGACCACGATATCGGCGATCTCGCCCACGTTCTCGATCAGGCCGCCGGCGCGGACGATGTAGCCCTCGCCGTTGCGCTCGACGTAGTTCGCCCCGCGGGTGGCGTTGTTGGCCTCGACGGCATCGGCCACGTCCTTGAACGACAGGCCGTAGCCGACGAGTTTCATCGGGTCGGGCTGGACCTGGTACTCTTTGACGTAGCCGCCGATGGCGTCGGCGCCGGCGACCCCGGGCACGCTTTTCATCTGCGGACGGATGATCCAGTCCTGCACCGTGCGCAGGTAGACCGTGCGACGGAACTCGTCGGTGAGGCGCTCGCCCTCGGGCGTCAGGTAGCTGCCGTCGGTCTGCCAGCCGGGCTTACCGTCGCGGACGGGCGCCCCTTCACCCGGCGGGAGGTACTCGACCGCCCACCAGTAGATCTCGCCGAGGCCGGTGGAGATCGGCCCGAGCTTGACCTCGACCCCGGGCGGCAGCGTCCCGCGCACCTCGACCAGACGCTCGTTGACCTGAGACCGGGCGAAGTAGACGTCGACCTTGTCGCTGAACACGGCGGTGAGCTGGGCGAAGCCGTTGCGGGAGAACGACCTCATCGTCTCCAGGCCGGGGGTACCGGCAAGCGCACGCTCGATCAGCACCGTGACCTGCTTCTCGATCTCCACCGGGGTCAGCGAGGTCGCGACGGCGTTGATCTGGACCTGGTTGTTGGTGACGTCGGGCACGGCGTCGATGGGCAGCCGTGCCAGCGACCACGCGCCGAGTGCGGTGGCGATGAGCGTCACCAGGATGACCGCGTATCGGTTGGTGACGGAGAACGCGAGGATCGGGCGGATCATGGGCTCAGTCCTCCGCCGCGGACTTGCCGAGCTCGGCCTTCAGGATGAAGCTGTTGGCGACGGCGATGACGTCGCCTGGCTCCAGCCCCGACGTGACCTCCACGCTTCCGTCGTCGGAGCGCCCGATTCCCACGGGTCTCGCCTCGAAGCCGTCCTCCACTTTCACGAACACGGTCGGCTTGCCCGCGATGGTCTGGATCGCGTCCGAGGAAACGAGGGCGCGCACCGGCTTGTCCGAGACCGCGATCTCGGCCGAGACGAAGGACCCAGGTCGCCAGTGCTCCTCGGGGTTGGGCAACTCCGCGACCACCCGGGCGGAGCGGGTGTTCTGGTCGAGGATCGGGCCGATGAAGACGATCTTGCCCTGGGCCTCCTCGCCGGTCGCCTGGATCCGCACGGTGACGGTCTGGCCCTCGCGGGTCAGCGGCAGGTCGCCCGGCGAGACCGCGAGGTCGACCCAGACCTGGGCGAGGTTCACGACGCTGTAGAGCTCCGTCTCCAGGTTGTCGCGACCGACCGCGGCGCCGAGGTCGACCCGGCGCTCGACGATCTTGCCGGCGATGGGGGAGCGGATCTCCTGCCGCTCGAATTGCGCTGCTGGTAGGGTCGGCAGCGCCTCGATCTCGGCAGGGTTCAAACCGAGGAAGGTGAGCTTGCGCCGGGCGGCGTCGACCTTGACCTTGAGTTCCTCGTAGCTGGCCTGGGAGCGCAGGTACTGCTGCTCGGACGAGATGCGCTTGTCCCAGAGCGACTGGTCGCGCTCGTACAGGGTCTTCTGCAAGGCGGCGGACAGGCGGGCGGCGAGGTACTCGCCCTTGGTGTCGGCGATCTCGCGGCTGTCGAGCAGCGCGACGACCTCGCCCTTGGCGACGTGGTCGCCGAGGCCTTTTCGCAGTTCCGCCACCGTGCCCTGGGTCTTCACCGCGATGCGGGCGGTGTTGTTGGCGCTCGGAACGATGGTGCCCGGCACGTGGAGGTGGCGGGAGAGCCGGCCGCCCCGGACGGCGTCGACATGGATACGGGCCTTGGCGACCTGCTCAGCGGTCAACCGGACGAGGCCGGGCTCGTCCCGGTGCGCGTCCTCGGGCTTCGAGGCGGCCGCCGGCGTCGGTGCGGGGCTGCCTGACGCGACGCGACCGAAGGCCGGAAAGCCGCCTTGGGCAAGCCGCGCGCGGAGCGCGTCCGTCGCGCTCGGCCAGACGGTCGCGATCAGGAAGCCGCCGCCGACGGCTCCCAGGACGATGAGGATGCGTTTGAACATGTCGATGCCATGAGCCCTCGCCGCCGTCAGCCCGCGAAGGCGGGTCCGGGGAGCGCGGGTGCCGTTGGAGGAAAGGGCCCGACGTGGTCGGGCAGCCCGGCCTCAGCCCCTGGGGGGCTCGAACGGCGCTCGTCCTTGCCCCCGAACAGGGAAGGTGTCCTGGACGACCCGGAACCGAACGTCGGCGCCGGCCAGCGTGGCCGTCACGCCCGCCGGCTGGGCGGATGCCAGGGTCTGCGCGTGGGATTGCGCATGATGGGCGAGGTCTCCAAAGCCGGAACCGTCGGGACCCTGGTCATCGTCGTGGTCGCCGTGGTCGATCCCGTGAAAGGCGTGTGCATGGGCGGCCGAGCTCTCGCCGCGCGCTTCCGCGACCAGCGGCATGACCGAGGTCGCGATCAGCACGAGTGCGATGAGCACCGCCAGGAACCGTACGATCCGACCCAATCCCGACGCCACCGCTTACCCATGCGGACTCACCGGGACCGCAAATCCGTCTTCCCATATCCTACCCGGGGGGATAGGATGTCAACATGCAGCATGCGTCGCACCCTGACATCGTCAAGCGCCTTAAGCGCGCCCACGGCCACCTCGCCGGCGTCATCGCCATGATCGAGGAGGGCCGCCCCTGCGTGGATCTCGCCCAGCAGCTCCATGCGGTCGAGAGCGCGATCACGAACGCCAAGCGGGTCCTGATCGAGGATCACATGGAGCACTGCCTCGCGGACGGCGTCGGGCACGGGGGCAAGTCCGCCAAGGACGCCCTCTCCGAGTTCAAGGCCATGGCGAAGTACCTCTAGGACCCATCACCATGCTCAGCGTCCTTGCGAACCGGACCTACCGGCATCTTTTTGCCGCCCAGGTCATCGCCCTTGTCGGCACCGGGCTGCTCACCGTCGCCCTCGGCCTGCTCGCCTACAAGCTGGCGGGCGAGCGGGCCGGCGCCGTTCTGGGCACTGCCCTCGCCATCAAGATGGTCGCCTACGTCGTGCTCGCGCCCATCGCCGGCGCCTTTACCGGGCAATTGCCCCGCCGCGCCTTCCTGGTCGCCACCGACCTCGTCCGCGCCGCCATCGCCCTGCTGCTGCCCTTCGTCGACCAGGTCTGGCAGGTCTACGTCCTGATCTTCGTCCTCCAGTCGGCGTCGGCGGCGTTCACCCCGACCTTCCAGGCGACCATTCCCGACATCCTGCCGGACGAGCGCGACTACACCCGGGCCTTGTCCCTCTCGCGGCTCGCCTACGACCTGGAGAACCTGCTCAGTCCGGCGCTGGCAGCCATCCTTCTGACCGTCGTGCCCTATAACGCCCTGTTCGGTGGGACGGTGGTGGGCTTCCTAGGTTCCGCGGCCCTGGTCGTCTCCGTGACGCTTCCGGCGGCAATCCGTGCGGAGCGGAAGGCCGGCATCTATGACCGGACCACACGGGGACTCCGGATCTATCTTGCGACCCCGCGCCTGCGTGGGCTCCTCGCCATCAACTTCGCCGTCGCAGCGGCGGGTGCCATGGTCATCGTCAACACAGTGGTGATCGTTCAGGGCCTCCTTCACCGGCCGCAGACGGACGTCGCGATGGCACTCGGACTGTTCGGGGGCGGCTCCATGATCGCCGCCCTGACGCTTCCACGCGTCCTCGACCGGCTGTCCGACAGGGCCGTGATGATCCCGGCGGCCGCCCTGCTCGGTGGCGTACTGCTCTGCGTGGCCGCGATGACCTGGGGTGGGGCGGCAGGTTGGCCGCTTCTGCTCGAAACCTGGCTCGTCCTCGGCGTAGCCTATTCCGCCGCCCAGACACCGACAGGCCGCCTGCTGCGCCGCTCTGCAACTGCCGAGGATCGGCCGGCCGTCTTCGCTGCCCAATTCGCCCTGTCGCATGCGGCCTGGTTGGTGACCTACCCACTGGCGGGCTGGCTTGGCGCGTCGGTGGGCATGTCTGTGACGTTGGCCACCCTCGGGGCCCTGACGCTGGCCGGCGTCGCCGCCGCGGCCTGGCTTTGGCCGGCTTCCGATCCCGACGTGATCGAGCATGCCCACGCCGACCTGGACCCTGGTCACCCGCACCTTCACGGGGACCGGCTCCACGCCCATGCGTTCGTCATCGACGACCTGCATCACCAATGGCCAGCGCGGGCGGGTTAGCCGCAAGCCACCTCAGGAGCGCTTCTTGGCAGGTCGGACCGCGCCACCGACCTGCGCCACGCGACGCGGCAGTTCCCGCACGAGCATCGTTCGCCGGTAAGGCGTCAGCTTCTTCCATTCCCGGATCTCCGGGATGGTGCGGCCGCAGCCCAGGCACCAGCCGGTCCGTCCGTCGAACTCGCAGACCGAGATGCAGGGGTCGTCCTTGCGCATGGTAGGCCATCTCCTTCCGTCGAGAACTCGTCACATCTCGACATATGTAGGGTAGCCCCCTATATTACCAGAGGAACGGAGCGCCTGACCCATGGCCCACACCATCAAGGACAAGTCCAAGCTCCTGGCCCGCGTGCGTCGGATCAAGGGACAGGCGGAGGCGGTCGAGCGCGCCCTGGAAGCCGAGATCGGCTGCACGGATGTGCTGATGCTGGTCGCGTCGATGCGGGGCGCCGTGAACGGCCTGACCGCCGAGCTGATCGAGGATCATGTCCGCCACCATGTCGTGAACCCGGACAACGAACCGGATGCCGACCGCGCCAAGGGTGCCGCCGACCTGATTGAGGTCGTCCGCACCTACCTGAAATGACGAAGGCCGCCCGATGACCCCGCTCACCGACCTGCTGCAACAGGGCACCGCGCACGCCTGGCTGTTCGTGCCGAGCGCGATCCTGCTCGGGGCCCTGCACGGGCTGGAGCCCGGCCACTCGAAGACGATGATGGCGGCCTTCATCATCGCGGTGCGCGGCACCGTCACCCAAGCGGTCCTGCTGGGCTTGGCGGCGACGCTCTCGCACACCGCGGTGGTCTGGCTGATCGCGCTTGGGGGTCAGTACCTTGGGCAGGAATGGGGAACGGAAGCAAGCGAGCCGTACTTCCAGCTCGTCTCGGCCCTTCTCATCGTCGGCATCGCACTCTGGATGGCTTGGCGCACCTGGCGGGAGCAGCACGACGGGCATGACCACCACCATCACGGCGAAGAGGTGAAGCACGTCACGACGCGCGCTGGCCTGCTGACGCTGGAGGTCTTCGAGGATGGCGTGCCGCTACGCTGGCGCATCCGCTCGGAGCGCGGCCCCCTGCCGGAGGCGAGCGCACTGACGGTCGAGATCGTCCGTGAGGGTGGGGTGACGCAAGCCTTCGGCTTCGCTGCGAAGGACGGCTACCTGGAGAGCCTTGAGGAGATCCCGGAGCCGCACGCCTTCACCGCGCGCCTCAATCTAAGCGGCTCGGCCGGTGTCGAGACCCACGAGGTCCGCTTCGAGGAGCACGATCACGATCACGACCACATGAACCTGGGCGAAGAGGACGACGCCCATGCCAGGGCGCACGCCGAAGACATCCGCCAACGCTTTGCCGGGCGCAGCGTCACCACCGGTCAGATCGTGATGTTCGGGCTCACGGGCGGGCTCATCCCGTGCCCGGCGGCCATCACCGTCCTCCTTCTGTGCATTCAGCTGAAGCAGTTGAGCCTCGGGTTCGTGCTGGTGGTGTGCTTCAGCATCGGCCTCGCGGTCACGATGGTCTCGGCCGGCGTGCTGGCTGCTTTGAGTGTGAAGCACGTCGCGAGCCGGTGGTCACGCTTCGGCGCCTTCGCCCGACGCGCACCCTATGCTTCCGCCGGGCTGATCGTCCTCGTCGGCCTCTACACGGGCTGGCTCGGATGGGAGGGCATCCACCACCGTCATCACCAGCATGCGCAGCTCACGACCCTGGCCGCGCCCTCGGCAACCCGGTTGGCGCTCCGGTGAACGGTTCATCCGTCATGCAGGCATTCCCTGACACTGTAGGTGTCACCGCCATTGGTAGCGGAACCGGGTCGATGATATCCTCGACCCAGGAGACCTTTTGTTGAGAGACCTGCTGCCCCTTCTGCGCCGGATCGGCACCAGCCTCATGCTGGTGGCGCTGTTGGCGTTCGTGGTTGGCAACGTGATCGTCCCCGCTACCGCATCGGCACCGGCGGAGCGTTTCGCCCATGCGGGTCCCGCGAACCTGCACATGCACGGCGACGGGTCGGTGCACTCCCATCTGGCCGCGACATCGGTCGCGACCGATGAAGGTGACTGGCCTGACTTCCCCCCGCTCGATGATCCGGGCGACCACGAGCATCAGAAGGCGTCCTGCTGTAATCTGCTCCAGCCGGTCGCCCTTCTCGGTGGAGACGTTGGCATAACAGGGCCGGTCCCTGGTTCGGCGTCCCTTGCCCTGCCGCCCCAGTTCCAGCCCTTCGGCATCGACCCGAACGACTTGCGACGACCTCCGAGAACCCTGTCGGACGCCTAGACGCGGACGTGCCCCACGGGCGCGGCCGCACGATGCGCTCGCTCGACAGGACCTCACAACGTGACCCGACATCTGAACGACGCCCGCGGGCGGCTGCGCAGCCGTATCCTCGGGTGGGCCATGCTCGCGCTGGCCTCGGCAGGCCTATGCCTCACCGGTTTGCCATCCCGCGCCGGGGGCGGCGACGACCATACCCACGCGACCGCGCCGGTCGCGGTAGCGACCCAGGGCGTGCCCCGCATCGCCCTGCAGTCCGACCTCTACGAGGTCGTGGGGACGCTGCAGGACCTGCGGCTGACGCTTCACGTCGACCAGACGGACGACAACGAGCCGGTGATTAACGCCACGGTGACCGTGACCCTCGGGGACGTCCCGGTGAACGCGACGCCGACCCCGGGCGGGACCTACGTCGTAGCCTCGTCCCGGCTTGCGGAGCCGGGACCCGTCGACGTGGTCGTCTCCATCTCCGCCCCCGCCGGTGACGATCTGCTCATCGGATCGCTCGCCATCCCGGGCCTCGAAGGCGATGCGGTGACCCAAGCCCTATCGGGCCACGACCATGGCTCCATCGTCGACCGTGCCCGGGAAGCCGTGGCGCCGCTTCATCGGGGCCAGACCTGGGTTCTCGGCATCTTCGCCGCTGGTCTAGGGCTTGGCCTCCTCCTACAAAGCCGTCGCGCGCGCCCGGTGGCCCTCGTCACCGCCGGAATCCTGGTGCTCGTCACGACCGGGTTCGCGTTCGCCCATGGTGGCGAGGATCACGACCACGACGCGCCCGTCGCGGTACCGGGGACCAACACGCCCCAGCGCATGCCCGACGGGGCGGTCTTCGTGCCCAAGCCCTCCCAGCGCATCCTGGAGGTCCGCACCACCGTCGCCAAGCCGGCCACCGTCGAGGCCGCCACTCGCCTCATCGGCAAGGTCATCCCGGACCCGAACCGGGGTGGTCTCGTCCAGAGCATCGGCGGCGGCCGCGTCATCGCCCCGCCGTCCGGCATGCCGCAACTCGGTCAGGCCGTCCGCAAGGGCGACGTCCTCGCCCATGTCGAGCGCCCCATCATCCAGGCCGACCAGGCCATCGTGGTCGAGAAGGTCGGCGAGATCGAGCAGATGATCGGGCTGGCCGAGGCCAAGCTCGCCCGGGCCAAGCGCCTCGTGGCGACCGGGGCGGGAACGACGATTTCCGTGTCGGACCTGGAGATCGAACTGGAGGGCATGCGCAGCCGTCGCGCCGCCGTCAGCGATATCCGCACTACCCCGGAGACCCTGACCTCGCCGGCCGATGGCGTCATCGCGTCGAGCCGGGTCGTCGCCGGCCAGGTCGTGCAGGGACAGGACATCCTATTCCAGGTCGTGGACCCGAAGAACCTTTGGGTCGAGGCCCTGGCGTTCGAGACCCTGCCGCCCCTGCCGGAGGATGCCACCGCCCTGACCGTGGAGGGCATCACCCTGAAGCTGTCTCCGAAAGGCGTAAGCCGCGCCCTGCAGCAGCAGGCAACGGTGGTGCAGTTCGCCGTGATCGACCCGCCGGCCAACCTGCGGGTGGGCCAGCCGGTGACCGTCCTGTCCCGGACCGGCGCCAGCGCCACCGGCATCGTCCTGCCGCGCAACGCCGTGGTCCGGTCCGGCAACGGCGAGGCCATGATCTGGCGCCACGTCGAGCCCGAACGGTTCGAGCCGCGTCCCGTCCGGATCGAACCCCTCGACGCGACCCGCCTGATCGTCCGGGCCGGCGTGGCCGAGGGTGACCGCGTCGTCGTGCGTGGTGCCGACCTCATCAACCAGATCCGGTGAGGCCGCCATGTTCGGATTGATCGTCCGCGCCAGCCTGCGCAATCGCCTCTTCGTCCTCGCCGCGGCCGTCATCCTGGTGGCCTACGGCAGCTTCGTGCTGCCCCGGCTCCCCGTCGACGTGCTGCCCGACCTCAACCGGCCCATGGTCACCATCATGACCGAGGCCGAAGGGCTCGCTCCCCAGGAGGTCGAGCAGGTCGTGACCTACCCGGTCGAGGCGGCCATGAATGGCATGCCGGGCGTCGCCCGCGTGCGCTCGGTCTCCAGCCCCGGCCTGTCCATCGTCTACGTCGAGTTCGACTGGTCGACCGACGTGTACCGCAGTCGGCAACTCGTCTCGGAAAAGCTCGCCATCGTGCGCGAGGCCCTGCCGCGCGGGGTCAGCCCACACATGGGGCCGGTCACCTCGATCATGGGCGAGATCCTGCTCGTGGCCATCACGGCGGACGCCATTCCCGCCATGGAGGTGCGCGAGCTCGCCGACTTCACCATCCGTCCGCAGATCCTGAGCATCTCCGGGGTCTCCCAGGTCATCCCCATCGGCGGCGAGGTCCGCCAGTACCGGGTCTCGCCGGACCCGGCCGCGATGCAGAACCTCGACGTCACCCCGGAGCAGGTCGAGACCGCGGTCTCGCGCTTCGGCACCAACACCGGCGGCGGCTTCATCGACCAGCACGGGCGCGAGTACCTCATCCGCAATGTGGGCCTCACCAAGCGCCTCGACGACCTGCGCAACACCGTGGTGACCTACCGCCAGGGCCAGCCCGTGCTCCTGCGGCAAGTCGCGGGCGTCGACTTCGCCCCGGCGGTCAAGCGCGGCGACGCCGGCTTCAACGGTCGCTCGGCCGTCATCGTCTCGATCCAGAAACAGCCCGGGGCCGACACCGTCGAGCTTACCCGAAAGATCGAGGCGGCCCTCGATTCCATCCAGAAAACCCTTCCGGCGGGCGTGAACGCGAAAAACATCCAGTTCCGGCAGGCGACCTTCATCGAGGCCTCGGTCGGCAACGTGAAGCGCGTCCTGATCGAAGCCGGCGTCGTGGTCGCCATGGTCCTGGTCGCGTTCCTCATGAACGTGCGGGCGACTGTCATCTCGCTGACGGCCATCCCGATTTCGGTGCTCGTCACGGTGACGGTGTTCCAGGTCCTCGGGCTGACCATCAACACGATGACCCTGGGCGGGCTGGCCATCGCCATCGGCGAACTCGTCGACGATGCCGTGGTGGACGTCGAGAACATCATCCGGCGCCTCGGCGAGAACCGTGAGAGCGCCACCCCCCGGCCGGTACTGAAGGTCGTGGCGGCGGCGAGCCAGGAGGTTCGCTCGGGCATCGTCTACGCCACCCTCATCGTCATCCTGGTGTTCGTGCCCCTGTTCGCCCTCTCCGGCATCGAGGGCCGGCTCTTCGCGCCATTGGGCGTGGCCTACATCGTCTCGATCCTGGCGAGCCTGATCGTCTCCATCACCCTGACGCCGGTGCTGGCGTCGTACCTCCTCGCCGGGAGGACCGGCCATAAGGCCGCCGACACCTGGCTCGTGCGCCACCTCAAGCGCGGCAACGCCGCCCTGCTGTCCTGGGCCTTCGGGAACCGCGCGATCCTGCTTGGGCTGACCGGGGTCGCCGTCATCGTGGCCGGCGTAGCCGCGACCCGGCTCCCCCGGGCGTTCCTGCCGCCCTTCAACGAGGGCACGCTCGCCCTCGGGCTGGCCTACAACCCAGGCATCTCGCTGGGCGAGAGCCACCGCCTCGGCCTTGTCGCCGAGCGCCTCATCGGCGAGGTGCCCGAGGTGGTCTCGGTCGGCCGCCGCACCGGGCGGGCCGAGATGGACGAGCATGCCGAGGGCGTGCATTCGAGCGAGCTAGACGTCGACCTGAAGCCGGGCCGGCCGAAGGAGACCATCCTCGCCGACCTTCGTGCCCGCCTCGCGGTGCTGCCGGCCGTCCTGAATGTGGGACAGCCGATCTCGCACCGGCTCGACCACATGCTGTCCGGCATCCGGGCCGAGGTCGCGATCAAGATCTACGGCGACGACCTCGACACGCTCAGGAGCCTCGCCGAGACCCTGCGGACCAAGGTCGCCGGCATCGACGGCATGGCCGACCTCCAGGTCGAGAAGCAGGTCCGCATCCCCCAACTCCGGGTCGACGTCGACCATGAGCGGGCG
The DNA here is from genome assembly GCF_025813715.1 of Methylobacterium sp. FF17. NCBI lineage: Bacteria > Pseudomonadati > Pseudomonadota > Alphaproteobacteria > Hyphomicrobiales > Methylobacteriaceae > Methylobacterium > Methylobacterium flocculans. The sequence goes on along the minus strand of NZ_CP107532.1, from coordinate 4,271,362 downwards.
GCCCTCTACGGCCTGACGCCAGCCTCCGTCACGGATGCCCTGGCGACCCTGAGCAACGGGCGCACAGTCTCTCAGATTATCGAGGGCAATCGCCGCTTCGACGTCGTCATCCGGCTCAGGGTCGAGGACCGCTCGACCACCGGCCTGGGCGACTTCCTGATCTCGACCCCGGCCGGACGCATCCCCTTGCGCAGGGTTGCCGACGTCACCGAGGCCGACGGCCCGAACCAGATCAACCGCGAAAACACCCAGAGGCGGATCGCGGTGTTCGGGAACACCGACAAGCGGCGAGACCTCGCCGCGGTGGTGGCGGACGTGCGCAGGGCGGTCGACGAGACCCGGTGGCCGGCAGGCTACCGCGTCGGGCTGGAGGGGACCTTCCAGGCGCAGGAGGAAGCCTCCACGCGGATCGGCCTGTTGTCGCTGGTGGCCCTCGCCCTGATCTTCACGGTGCTGTTCGGGCGGTACCGCTCGGTACCCCTGGCCCTCATCGTCATGGCCAGCATCCCGCTGGCCCTGATCGGCAGCGTCGCAGCGCTATGGCTTGCCGGACAGCCGCTCTCCGTCGCCTCGATGGTCGGCTTCATCACCCTGGCCGGCATCACGGCCCGCAACGGCATCCTCAAAATCTCGCACTATCTCAACCTCGCGCTCCACGAGGGCGAGGCGTTCGGGCCGGCCCTCGTCGTTCGCGGGAGCCTGGAGCGCCTGACGCCTGTGCTGATGACCGCGCTCTCCGCCGGACTGGCGCTGCTGCCCCTCGTGGTCGGCGCCGACGAGCCGGGACGCGAGATCCTGCATCCGGTCGCCGTGACCATCCTCGGCGGCCTCGTGAGTGCGACCGTGCTCGACACCCTTCTGACGCCCGTCCTGTTCCTCGCGTTCGGCCGCAAGGCCCTGGAGCGATTGCAAGCGGCCCGGAGCGGCGGCCTCACCCCCGCCGAAGCCTTCTGACCACTACGGAAAGGAACTGACCCATGAAGAACACGACCCTTACCCTCGTCGCCGCCCTCGCGCTCTCGACCTCGGCCCTCGCTGCCGGCGGCGGGCATTCCCACAAGGGCCCGAATGGTGGCGCCCTCATCGACGTGACCGGCGGGCATGCTGAGTTCGTCGACACTCCGAACGAGATCGCGCTTTACTTCAGCGACGAGGACGGAAAGCCGCAAACGGCCAAGGGCGCCTCGGGCAAGGCCACCGTGCTGTCGGGCGGCAAGACCGAGACGCTGGTGCTCTCGCCGGCTTCCCCGGAGAAGCTCACGGCTCCCCTCTCGCAGCCTCTCGCCAAGGGCGACAAGGTCGTGGTCTCGGCCAGGACCGCGGACGGGCGTTCGATCCAGGTCCGTCACGTCGAGAAGTGAGACCCTGGCGCGGGCAGAACATTCCCGGCCCGCGTCCCACGACGGTGCCTTCGCGTCAGCCCAGGCATCTTAGGACCGAGGCGAGTTCATGCGCTTGGTCGAGGGTGAGGCCAGAACTGACGACCGCACCGTCACGGACCAGCGTGTGGGTCCCGTCGTTGGCCGTCTTGATCTTGATGGACATGGGGTCCCAAGGTGGACGCCGGCGTCGCGGCGATGCCCAAGCTTAGCCATGCTAAGCCTTCAGGCAACCGCGACGCACGCCTCCACACGGCAGGGATTGCCGCGGTGGCGCCTTCAAGCCGTGTCCGTACCAACGGAATATCGGGTGGCGCCTCGACGTTCACCAGATCGATAGAGTGGGGATAAGCCGATTTCCGACGACGCATGGTCGACCGCACTGGGACTGGTTGCGGTCCTAGTCCTGGTGTTCGCCAACGGGTTCTTCGTGGCGGCCGAGTTCGCCCTGGTCTCGGTACGCCGCAGCCGCGTCGCCGAATTGGTCACGGAGAGGCGGACGAACGCTACGGCCCTGCAGAGGGCGACAGACCGCCTGGATGCTTACCTCGCGGCGACCCAGTTCGGCATCACCCTCTCGTCCCTGGCGCTCGGCTGGGTCGGCGAGCCCGCGCTCGCGCACCTGATCGAGCCGGCGCTCGAATGGCTGCCAGGCACCCTTGGGACGGTGGCGTCCCACACGGTAGCGGTGGTGATCGCGTTCTCCATCATCACGTCTCTGCACATCGTGCTCGGCGAGCTCGCCCCGAAGAGCCTGGCCCTGCAACGAAGCGAGCATACGGCGCTCGCCGTGGTCCGTCCGCTCGGCCTGTTCCTGCTCGTCTTCCGTCCAGCCATCCTGTTCCTGAACGGGCTTGGCAATGGAGTGCTTCGCCTGTTCAACCTGCAGGCCGGACACGGCGAGGGCTCGCTGCACTCGACCGCCGAGCTCAACCTGCTCATCCAGGCGAGCCAGGAGGCCGGGCTCATCCGCGAGGTCCAGCAGGAGGCGGTCGAACGCATCTTCTCCATCGGCGAGCGCAAGATCCGGGACATCATGACCCCGCGCCACGAGGTCGAGTGGATCGACGCCGATGACCCGCGCAACGAGGTGCTCAAGGCCCTGCGCACCTACGAGCACGCCCAGGTCGTGGTCAGCCGCGGCGAGGTCGACGAGATCGTCGGCGTCGTGCGCAAGCAGGACCTCCTCGACCAAGTGCTCGACGGCAAGGACATCGACATCGCGGCGGCCATCCAGCCGCCCATCGTCGTCCACGAGAGCATGACCATCCTGGCGGTGCTGGAGACCTTCCAGAGCCAGCCGATGCGCATGGCGGTCGTGGTCGACGAGTACGGAAGCCTGGAGGGCATCGTCACCCAGACCGACCTCCTGGAAGCCATCGCCGGCGACATCCCGGAGGCGGGCGAGGAGCCGGATGTCGTCGAGCGCCCGGACGGATCGCTCCTCATCGACGGCATGATGCCGGCGCGCCAGGCCTTCGAACGCCTCGAATTTTCGGAAGTGCCCGCTTCCGACGACTTCACCACCCTGGCCGGCTACGTGATCTTCCAGTTGGGGCGGATACCGGCGGTCGGGGATGCCTTCGAGGCCGGAGGTTGGCGCTTCGAGGTGGTCGACCTGGATGGCCGCCGCATCGACAAGATCCTCGCCAGCCGGGTGAACTGAGCATGCGCACGCACCCCGTCCTGATGGCCGTCATGGTCCTGACGCTGGGTCCCGTAGGGGCCGTGGCCCAACCGGCCTCCTGTCGTCTCGGCGAGGCGAGCTTCAGGCCCCTCCGCGGCGCATCCGAGTTCGAGCTTCGCAGCCGACGCGCAGGCGATGCTATCGGGTGGGATCTCGTCGTCACGGCGACCGGTGAGACGTACCCCTTCCGGACGGAGGTGGAATCGCCCGCAACGGAGTGGGTGCTCGTCTCCGAGGCCAATACCCAGGGCATCGACCCCGGTGTCAGGACGCCGATGACGCCGCGTCGCGAGGACGGCGCGGTTGCCGCGGACGGCAACGGTGTCGCCAGGCTTTCCTTCCTCCACCTCGCGCAAGGGTTCATCGCGCATCGCGAGCGGGCGGGGCGCCTTTCCGGGGCGGGCATCTCCCCACCATCCGGCGTGTGGACGCTGAGCGGCTGCGGATCGCGATGATGATCTGGCTTGACACTCCTCGGTGTTGGGTCATGTATTGCGCCATCGGGATGCGATCTCCCGACGAGGCTTAGGCCGAAGCATCGCGTCCAACCTGCATATCCCTGCAAGGACGCGCCGTGGCCTTACCCAACTCGATTTCCGTCGACAAACTTGCTCGCCTCATCGGCACCCCGGCATGCTCGGTGCTCATCGATGTGCGCTCAGCCGCCGACCTGCGGTCGGACCCGCGCCTGATCCCGGGCTCGAAGCCGTACGCCTGGGAACGGGTTTCGGAGTGGGGAAACACCCTCCGCGGTCGCTCCGCCGTCGTGATCTGCCAGGAAGGGCACGCTCGTAGCCAGGGTGTCGCCGCCTGGCTGCGGACCCAGGGCGTGGCCGCCGAGACCCTGGAAGGCGGGATCGCGGATTGGGTTGCTGCCGAGCGACCCATGGTGCCGCTGGACAAGCTGCGGAACCGTGACCCGCAGGGCCGAACGGTGTGGGTGACCCGGTCGCGGCCCAAGGTCGACCGCATCGCCTGTCCCTGGCTCATCCGCCGCTTCGTCGACCCCGACGCCGTGTTCCTGTTCGTGCCGCCTTCCGAAGTGGCCGAGGTCGCCAAACGCTTCGACGGCGAAGCGTTCGACATCGACGATGCCGGGGTGTTCTGGAGCCATCGCGGCGAACTCTGCACCTTCGACGTCATGGTCCAGGAACTGGGCTTGGCCACCGACCCGCTCCTGCGCCTCGCCACGCTGGTCCGGGGCGCCGACACGGGCCGTCCTGACTTGGCACCCGAGGCGGCCGGGCTCCTCGCCGCCTCGCTCGGCCTGTCGCGCATCTACGCCGACGACCTGGAGCAGCTCGACGCCGGCATGCTGCTCTACGACGCCTTCTACCGCTGGTGCCGGGATGCCTCGGAGGAAACCCACAACTGGCCGACCAACAAGCCGAAGGGGAGGTCCTGACATGGCAGGAGCCACCCTCGGCCACGTCGCCGCACGAAGCCCAGACGCCTCCGACACGCCAGCCCCGGTGACTCTGCGCGAGGCCGTGCCGGTCTGGGCGCGCATCGCCTCGCTCTCCTTCGGCGGACCGGCCGGGCAGATCGCCGTCATGCACCGCATCCTCGTCGAGGAGCGGCGCTGGATCTCCGAGAACCGCTTCCTCCACGCCCTTAACTTCTGCACCCTGCTGCCGGGGCCCGAAGCGCAACAGCTTGCCACCTATGTCGGCTGGCTCATGCATGGCACCCGCGGCGGGCTCGTCGCCGGTGGCCTGTTCGTCCTGCCCGGCGTGATTGCGATCATGGCCCTGAGCTGGGTCTATGCCCTCTACGGCAACGTCGGGATCGTGGCCGGCCTGTTCTTCGGGCTCAAGGCGGCCGTGCTCGCCATCGTCGCCCAGGCGGTCCTGCGGATCGGTCGTCGGGCCCTGAAGAGCCGGACCATGGTCGGTCTGGCGGCGGCGTCCTTCGTGGCCATCTTCTTCCTCGACGTGCCATTCCCCGTCATCGTCCTGACAGCGGGGGTGATCGGCTACCTTGGGGGCCGGGCCGGCCTTCCGCAGTTCCAGGCCGGCGGAGGCCATGGCGCGTCCGGGAAGGCGGACGGCGGCCCCTACCTCCTCGCAGACGACGAACTCCCGCAGGAGAGGGCCGCGCACGGCCATACGTTACGGACGCTGGCAGTCTGGGGCGCGCTCTGGCTCGTGCCTGTCCTCGCGGTTCTGGCGCTGCTCGGACCTGCCAACGTGTTCGGCCAGATCGCGGTGTTCTTCTCGCAGATGGCGATGGTGACCTTCGGGGGCGCCTACGCGGTCCTGGCCTATGTGGCCCAGCAGGCGGTCGACCACTACGGCTGGCTTCGGCCCGGCGAGATGCTGGACGGCCTCGGCATGGCCGAGACCACGCCCGGCCCCCTGATCATGGTCACGCAGTTCGTGGGCTTCATGGCGGCGTTCCGCAATCCCGGCGCGCTCCCACCGCTCCTCACCGGGACGCTCGGTGGCCTGCTGACCACCTGGGTGACCTTCGCGCCTTGCTTCCTCTGGATCTTCGTCGGCGCACCTTACGTCGAGCGTCTGCGCGGCAACCGCGCCCTGGCCGGAGCCCTCGCGGCCATCACCGCCGCCGTAGTGGGGGTGATCCTGAACCTGGCCGTGTGGTTCGCGCTCCACACCATCTTCGCCCAGGTGACGCCCTTCGTGGCGGGGCCGCTCAGGTTCGACGTGCCGGTGCTGGCGAGTCTGAACCCTTGGGCCCTGCTCCTCTCCGCGGCCGCCATCCTCGCCGTCTTCCGGTTCAAGGTCGGCATGATCCCGACGCTGACGGCCTGCGCAGCGGCAGGCGTCCTTCTTCACCTCGCCGGAGTGGTCCTTTGAAACGCATCCTGATGCTAGGTTCGCTGGCCCTTCTCATGGGCGGCGCCGGCCAGACAAGCGCACTTGCCAAGGTCGTCAGCTTCGTCGGTGGTCCCGATGGCGGCGTCCCCTACGACTTCGAGCCGATGCAGACCGGGGGCGGTAAACCGGGCGAGTGGAAGGTCGTCGAGGACGGATCGGCCCCCGGAGGCCGGGCACTCGACCAGACCAGCCAGGATCCCACCGATGGCAGGTTCCCGGTCCTGGTGCAGTCAGCGGGGGCGCCGGCCGACGTCTCGGTCGCGACCCGGATCAAGCCGATCTCGGGCCGGGTCGACCAGGCCGGGGGCCTCGTCGTGCGCCTGCAGGACGCGAACAACTACTACGTGGTCCGCGCCAACGCGCTCGAAGGCAACGTGCGCTTCTACAAAGTGACGGGCGGCAAGCGGGAGCAGTTGGGCGGAGCCGACCTGCCGGTCACCGCAAATGCTTGGCACGACCTCAGGCTCGATGCGCAGGGAGACCGCTTCACGGTGTCCTTCGATGGCCGCGAGCTGTTCACGACAGTGGACGCCACGATGGCCGCCCCTGGCAAAGTCGGCTTCTGGACCAAGGCCGACAGCGTAACGCGCTTCGATGCGCTCAGCGTGCGTCCGCTGCCATGAACGGCTCGGTGGCACCGGCCGAACGGATCGCGGTCGCGCTCTTCCTCACGGTGGTCCTGATGGGAGCCGCCTGTGCCGGCGAGCCGCTTCGCAAGCTCTCCGGCGGCGAGATCGCCGGCAGGCTGACCGGCATGGAACTCACAGACGAGGTCCACTGGACCTACGTCTTCGGGAAGGGCGGGCACATGACGTCGGTCTCCCTCGGCACCCGAGGCGCGGGCACCTGGCGCGTGCGCAACGACGAACTCTGCCTCGACGGCGGCCCTGACGGCGCCCGCTGCTTCGAGGTCTGGAAAGCGGGCCGGCGCGTCGAGCTCAGGCGCGATGGGATGCTCCCCGACGACGCCATTCTGCAGAGGCCGCAAGCACGCCGCTAGCGGCAGCCTCCACCACAAGGAAGAAACCTATGTCCGAGTCCCACGACATCGACCGCCGCAACCTGTTCCTCGCCGGCGCGGGCCTTGCCGCCGTCGGCTTAGGCGCGGGTTCGGCCGCCGCCGCGGACGGACCTGCGCCCGGGCAGCCCGCAATCAAGCTGCCGCCCTATACCGCCAAGCCCCTGCCGCTCGATCCCCAGAAGATCGCCGGGATGAGCGAGCGCATCATGATCAGCCACTACGAGAACAACTATCTCGGGGCGGTGAAGCGGCTGAACTCCATCGCCGACCAGCTCGCGACGCTGGACTACGAGAAGACGCCCGGGTTCGTGGTCAACGGGCTCAAGCGCGAGGAGCTCATCGCCACCAACTCGATGATTCTGCACGAGCTGTTCTTCTCGAACCTCGGCGACCAGAGCAAGCCGGGGCCGACCCTGGAAGCGGCGCTGATCCGCGACTTCGGCAGCATCGAGCGCTGGCGCTCGCAGTTCACCGCAATGGGTCGCGCCGAGGGTGGCGGTTCCGGCTGGGTGCTCCTGACCTACAGCCCGCGCGACAAGCGCCTGGTGAACGCCTGGGCGGCGGATCACACCACGACGCTGGCCGGCGGCACGCCGATCCTGGCGATGGACATGTACGAGCACGCCTACCAGATGGACTTCGGCGCGAAGGCCGCGAACTACGTCGACGTCTTCATGAAGGTGATCCGCTGGGAGACCGCGGACCGCCTCTACGACGAGGCCAGCCGCGCCGCATGAGGAAGCCCTGGTTCACGCGCGTCGTGCTGCTCCCGGGGCTGCTGGCCGGCCTGAGTTGCGCGAGCGCGCTTACGGCGGCTCCGGCACGAGGCGCGACGTCCGCCGTCGTCCCGGCCGAGGCACCCGCCCCGGATGCGGAGGCGGTGGACGTGACGTCGCGTAGGACCCGGGACCTTCGAGCGGCCTGCCTCGCCGAACAGGGGGCGGCGTCGGGTTGGTGCAGCGCCTATCTGATGGGCGTCGCCGACACGCTGGCGGCCTTTGGCACGGGAGGCCACAAGGGGGGCATCTGCGATGCCGAGTACACCATCGAGACCCTCGCCGAGACGTTCCTGACATGGTCGCGGGCCAACGACGGCCTGCTTGGCGTCGACATGCTGGCGGGAGCGAGCCTCGCCTTCCGCCAGCGCTGGCCGTGCCGGCAATGAACTTGCGAACGGGGGCGAGGCCGGGGAGGCCTCGCTAGGCGGTCGTGAGACTTGGGTCATCCACGTTCGTAGGGACGAGGGAACGTGTCGCGAACCCATGGGACCACGGGCGATTGCGGGGGTTGGGCCGCCAAGGCCAATCGGCTAAGGGCCGGGGCGATCCGGCGAAGGTTCCGGTTCACGCGCTAGGCCACCCCGTACCCCCTCCCGCAGATCCAGCGCCTCGCGGACCCGTTCGCAGGCCGGCGCACGTAGGATCTCTTCCGGCGGACCGGCCTGGAGGGTCTCGCCCCGGTCCAGCACGCACAGGCGGTCGGCCAGGCCCGCGGCCTCGTCGAGGTCATGGGTCACCAGCACGATGGGGATGCGCAAGGACGCGCGCAGCCTTGCGAGTTCCTCCTGAAGCAGGCGCCGCGTGCGCCGGTCGACCGCCGCGAAGGGCTCGTCGAGCAGCAGGACCCCGGGATCGCGCGCCAATGCCCGAGCCACGGCCACCCGCTGTTGCTGGCCACCCGACAGCGCCGACGGACGGCGATCCTCCAGGCCGTCGAGGCGCACCAGTCGCAGGAGGGTCCGAGCCCGCTCCAGGAGCTCGGACCGGGGCAGATGCCCCAGCGCCGCGGTGACGTTGCCGAGCGCCGTCATGTGCGGGAACAGGGCGTAGGACTGGAACACCAGCCCGACCCGCCGTCGATGGGGCGGGACGTCGATGCCGCCGGCGGTGTCGAACCAGGTCTCGCCCCCGCATGCGATCCGACCTGTGCCGGACCGGTGGAGCCCCGCCACGGCCCGGAGCACCGTCGACTTGCCGGCGCCTGAGGGCCCGACGAGGGCGAGGAGCTCCGATGGGCCGCAGGCGAGGTCGACCGCGAGCGGGATCGGGCCGGCTTGGCGCAGGCGGACGGAGAGGCCGGCCGGCTCAGGCACGTCGCCCGATCCTTGTCGACAGCGTGTAGGTCATGGCGAGCGCCGCGAGCGACAGCAGCAGCAGGAAGGCAGCCATGACGCCGGCCGCTCGCATGTCGAAGGCCTGGACCCGGTCGTAGAGCGCGATGGCGACGGTCCGGGTCTCCCCGGGGATGGACCCGCCCACCATCAGGACGACGCCGAACTCACCGACGGTATGGGCGAACGTGAGGACCATGCCCGTGACGATTCCAGGCCAGGCCAAGGGCAGGTCGATGGCCCGCAGGACCCGCCACGGCGGAAATCCCGAGACGGCGGCCGCCTCGCGGATGTCCGTGGGAACGGCTTCGAAGCCACGCTGCATCGGCTGGATGGCAAAGGGCAGGTTCGCGATCAACGAGGCGAGCAGAAGTCCCTCGAAGCTGAAGGCGAGCGGGTGCCCGAACACGGCCTTCCAAGCCTGCCCGAGACGGGAGCCGCCTCCGAACGCGACGAGGAGGTAGTACCCGAGCACGGTCGGCGGGAGCACGAGGGGCAGCGCCAGGAGGGCTTCGATGACCGGACGTCCCCGTACGCGACGGAAGGCGAGCCAGCGGCCGACCCACACGCCGACAGGCAGGAGGAGGAGGGAGGTCAGGGCCGCGAGGCGCAGCGAGACCGAAAGCGCCGTCCAGTCCATCGGGTTACGGCGCCTCGCCGGGCAGCACGAACCCGAACCTGCGCAGGACGGCACGGGCCGGAGAAGCCTGCATGTAGGCGTAGAACGCCTTGGCCGTGTCGCCTGCGTTCCGCATCAGCACCATGCGCTGGCGCAGAGGCTGGTGCCACGCCGCCGGGATCAGGGCGTAGGTGCCGAGCTTGCCGACCTCGGGGGAGAGCGCGAGGGAGTAGGCGAAGATCCCGCCTTGGGCCGAGCCGGTGGTGGCGAACTGCGCGGCCTGGGCGACGTTCTCGCCAAGGACCAGCCTGGGCTGCACGGTCGTCCAGAGGCCCTGCGCCGCCAACGCCTGCTCGGCGGCGACCCCGTAGGGAGCGTGCTCCGGGTTGGCGATGGCGAACCTCTGCACGCGGCCGTCGGCGAGAGCGGCCCTCAGGTCCGAAAACCGGTCGTCGGGGGTGAGCGCCGAGCCGTGCGGCGCGAACAGGACCAAGCGCCCCTCGGCATAGGGGGTGCCACGGTCCAACGTCCTACCCGCGTCCGCAAGCTTGAAGGCTAAGCCTTCGTCGGCTGACAGGAACACCTCGAACGGCGCATCCTGCAGGAGCTGGCGGGCGAAGTTGCCCGACGAGCCGTAGGAGATGGAGAGCTCGCGGCCGGTGTCGGCCTTGAACTGCGCCGCCACGGCATCGAGCGCGAACTTCAGGTCGGCCGCCGCCGCGATCCGCACCGGGTCCGCCGCCTGCGAGGCCGTGACGAGGCCGAGGCCTAGCGCGGCGGCGAGCATCAGCGTGCGGCGTGGGAACCGAATGGTCATGCGAGCCTCGCTATAGCCCGTCGGCTATATCGCACGGTCGTACGATCAACCCGTGGGTCGGAGCAAGGCCGAAAGTCGTGCCAGGTCGTCCGTGACGGCATCGGCTGCCGCCGCCTCCATGCGCCTGTAGCCGTCGAGGACGGCCTCGCCCGTGGGGGTGAGCTTGGCACCGCCACCGGCCTTGCCGCCCTTGCTGGTTGTCACCATGGGCTCGCGGAACGCACCGTTCAGGGTGTCGATGAGGTACCAGGCCCGTTTGTAGCTCATGCCCATGCGCCGGCCGGCGGCGGCGATGGAGCCGGTATCGCGGATGCCTTCCAGGAGTGCCGCCTTGCCTGGCCCGAGAAGGGCTTCGGCCCGCAACGCGACCCGAAGCATGATGCTTGTCTCTGGCACCCTATCCCTCACCTGCTTCGGCCTACCCGGTGGCGGACCACAGGCACCATACCTGTCATCGCCCCATGGCTCCGGTCAGGTTCGCCGGCACGGTACGACGCGGGGTATGTCATCGGGATACAGTGATGCGAGGCCGCATCCGAAAACTTCGGCCAATCGCCCACGTGCCCGCGACGGGCCATGATGGAGCAGGCCCGTTAACGGGGCGTCGATGACGTGGTTTCCATGGCGGGATTCTCGACTCGTCGGTACGGTGGCGACCAACCACGTCACCGTCTTCTTTCATACGAGCGAGCACGACCGTGACCAGTCGCAACGCTCGTTCTCGACGGTAGTAAGCCTGCCCGAGGCGACGAACGACACCCTGGCGGTGGTGAAGGCCGCGACGCAAGGTGTCCGCAAGACCTGGCGCGATGGGTTCCGTTATTTCAAGGCCGGCGTCGTCACCGCCGACCTGACGCCAATGGCCGCCTCGCAGCGGGCGATGCCGGGCCTGGGCCAGTTGGACCGCAAAATGGGCGCGGCCCCGATGTAGGCGCTCGACGCCTGCAATCGACGCTCTGGGCCTGGAGTGGTCGTTCCCAGTTATGCGGGCCCTCCCCGAACCGGGGATGGTCCACGAAGTTCAAAATACGGTCACCGCGTTACACAATACGGGTCGAAGAGATCCGGGACGTGAAGGCAGCCAAAGACAGCTGCGTAAGCAAAATTTAAGTCAAGCGTGAGCATTTTATATAAAATTTGCACTTTCATCAGAAATGCTTCTATTTACATTCTTTACCCATTTTATATTCGCCCTCCGAAAGTCGTCCAATCGTGCATACCGCCGCTCTAGACGTTCTTGGTGTTTGAGTATCTCTTTTTCGCCGAGTGCAGTGGGGTGCTTAAGGATTGTTGTTGCAAGAAGGTTCCAGGCGGAATTTGGAAGATGAATTGGCCGAACTCCAAAAACGGTACCAGAAAGCTCGGCGAGTAACAAAACTGCTGCTACATCCTCGGCAGCAGGCTCCCTGGCGCTACTTTCCCTCATCGTGTGAAAGCTACCTTGCATCACATCTTGAACATGCAACGGTACCCGTGATCTAGACCAGCAGGCGTCTAAGTAACCAGCAGGTCCAGCATTCATTAAGAACCAGCAAAACGGATTGGCATCAATGAAAGCAAACTGAAACGGCCCGCCGGCTGCGATACATCGAGCCAGGTCAGAGTCTTTTCTGCAGAAAACCTCAATGTTAAGTCCGTGCGGCCCTGGGGTGACCTGCATTCCCTCGCGAGGTTTAGGGCCCAGATTTTGCCCAACGGAGTACGTTAACATCGAACTTGTTCCTCAGCTAGACAGCTGGTATTTAACAGCGGTCGGCGACTAAATCGCCTGAGCAATCATATCTCCAACGTTTTTATGAACCGGTTGGTTATCAAGCCGTAATGATGGTTTAAGGGCTCAATCATTTCAGAACGTAGATGCTAACACGTACTTGCCACAACATCGTTTTGATGCTTTGAGCCAATCTGCCGTGCCCGCGGGCTGCAACAATCAGAGAAATCGACAATATCTCAAATATTTAGATGGTATTAATACATGAGAAGCTTGCTTAGATTGCCAATGCGCGATGGATGACGCTCGGGGATTGTCTCAGCGCCACTCCAGATGGTCAATCCCGATGGACACCCGGTAGTCGAAATGGACCTCGATCAAATTCAGCCCAGTACCGGTCCATCGGCATAGAAGACTTCGTTTAGCAGGCTCACCGGTCTGTACCGGCGCTGCGGGAGTAACGTCAATCGTTTTGGTTTGAGCCAACTGCATATTCCACCCTAAAAGGTCGAAAAGGATCAACGCGACCCCGCAGCACCCGCTCGGCTCGAGGACGGGTTTGGTCCTTACATGTCCTTTATCTCGGATCGCTGTCCCACTAAGGTTGCAAGCATGATGTAGCAGAAGTGCAGGCCTTGCCTTGAAGCAATTGCAGAGAAAATACTGGGATGAGCTACCAGATGTTGCTTATTATGCATTTGCGCGCTGGCGAGCCGATGCTTGCGAGGATCGCGGACAAGCTGCCGCCGTCGCAGAGCGATTGGGTGTTTGCGTCGTCAGGACCGATCTTTTTGATCCTTCCGGACGCATCCATGAGCCGGAAGGTAGTATCTTGGAGGGCGTTGCCCGGAGCTTATGCTGTCTCTCAGCTAATCTCCGAGAGAAGCTGACCACCTACATCTTCGGTGTTGAGGCATTGAGGCATGTCAATGATATCCTGGAAGCCTTCAATGCAGAGGCGGTCGATTGCTGCATTGCAGATACTGACGATCATCTCACGCGCGTTATAGCGCGGTTCCGCGACGGCTTCGCCAACTCCTGTGACCAAGAATGGATGCAGGAAACGGCCAAGTCAAACATCTGCGATGCGGATCTACTCAACTTCGAGAAAATGGGATGGGGATATAGGTCTGACAGTCGCGAAGTTCGTCGACGTATCGTAAGAGCGCGACGGTCGCACGAATGCACGACGACACGGTTCCTCATCCGTAAGGGAGAGACGTATCTGTTTGTAGAGGGCGTCACACTCTCTGGAGAATGGAGGTACTTCCGGCATAGCCGGTCTGCAGTTTGGCTCAATAGAAAGATTCATGAGCCTGATCTTCCAAAAAGGCTTTTGGATGCATTATGCGAATTGCTAGGTGTGCGCATCTGAATTTTCATGTCCTGCTTCCTGGGAAAAAGATGTCCTTAATGCTGAACTGCTACAGGGCGCCATAAACGGAGTGGATCGCGCTTGCGTGATCGAGCCGGTCGTGAACCGGCCCAAGCTCAGGGCGCCAGCGCTTCTCTTTTGGCACGACCTGATCCTGGAAGGTTATGTCCTCTAAATCGTGGATTGGATCAGCGCTTGTCATAGCTTGGAAGCAGTGCCTCGATCCGCATTTCGTGTATGTCTCCAAAATCTTGGGCGAGGAGACCGCAATCGACGCCATCATGAGCGGTGCTCTCAATTGCGTGGGGAGGCGCTAGCTTGTTCTCCTTACAGATACTTCCGTTCAGGTGCCTGCATTTGCCAGCGCTGAGACTGGTAATCGCTCCTTTCAGGGTTACTGGTGAGCAGTATCATAGTCGTGCAGGGCCGATGTGAGGTCGATAGTCATGTTAAAAAGGCTGCCCCGCTTAACGTAAGCGGTTCCAGGGTACGAGCCTCGAATGTTAGAGTGCCGCTTCCTTGCCATGCTTCTATGAGATAGCCGGCACCTGTTTTTGACGTTTGAATGCTCGGCAGTCATGATCGCACAAGGATTAACCACCGTGATCAGAGGTGCCTAACATTTGTGCGTCATCTGGCCCGTTCTTAATAGCGAACGATGCGTCCGGCCGGGCGAGGCAGGGGCGACCGGTGGGCAGATTTCGAGCCCTGGTTGCGGTTTCGCTATCGCCGCCGGCGAACGGCCTGGCCGCGCCTCTGTCCGGCTGGGTCCAGGGCCGCATCGAGCCCCTGACCTAGGGTGACGGGCCGCAGGCACAGGTAGACAACGGATCGGCGCCGAGCGGTGCCCCTGGCGGTTTTCAGGGTCCAGTGGGAGCATTCCTAAGTCGCGTCGGGTCGTGCTGCCCCGTCGCCGCCTATGGACCGTCGCCGCCTTGTATCACTCCGCGCCCCAGACCTTCGCTCGCCTTGATCCATACGGCGAGTTGCTGCTGCCCGAGAGCAAGCTCGCGGACCTGCGGGAGCAGTTCCAGGCGCGCGTCAATGCCGGCCCTCGCGTCGCCCACGCCCATGCCCTCCACCCCGACCTGGCCACCACCAAGGGCAAGGTCTCGCTGATGCGGCAGTCAAAGAACGTCGACGGCGAGGATCGGTGGGAGACCCGGGTCGTCTCCGTCGGCGAGCTCGCCACCTCTGACGCCCTGCGCTGGGCGACGCACATCAGCATGCAGCGGTTCTACGGCGCCCGGGGCTCGACCTCGCTCGTCCAGGTTAACTCCTTGATCGCGGACGTCGACTGCCACGACAAGGCAGCCTTCCTCGGGCTCAGCCCGGAGGAGATGGCCGGCATCCTGATCGAGCGCCTCAGGGCTGCCGGGAAGCCGCTGCCGTCGTACATCGTTTTCAGCGGGCGCGGCCTCCACCTCGTTTGGCTTCATCAGCCCCTCATGGCGACGGCGGGGGTCGCTGGACGCCATCGGGCCGTCCAGCGCTGGCTCGTCGGTCCCAAGGACGGCAAGCCTTCCACGACCGTCCGGACGAAGGGCGGCACGCGGCTCCAGGACCCTGAGGTCATCGCCCACGAGACGATGATGGCGGCCGTCTGGAAGGGTACCGGCATCGACCGCGCGGCCATCGACACCGCCCGGGTCCTGCGCCTGGCCGGATCGTACAACGGCAAGTCGGGCAAGGTCGCCCGGCTGGTCTGGCCGGCGTCTTGGGCGGACGTCGAGCGTCACGACTTCGAGGATCTCGCCGCGGCCTACCTGCCGTTCTCCCGCGACGAGATGGCCTGCCTCAAGGCCGAGCGTCAGGCGGAGTACGAGATCCGTGAGGCCGGGCGGCAGGCCCGCCGCGCCGAGGCCGAGGCCGCCGGCATCCCGGTCGTCGAGGAGCATTCGACCCGCCGGATTTCCGGCGGGAATTGGCCGAGCATCGTGCAGGCGCTCGACGCCGTCCGCGTCTGGTGGGGCGGTACCCCTCCCGAGGGGAAGCGCACCTTGTGGGCCTTCCTCTCGGCCTGCGCCATCGCCCAGGTCGAGGGCGGGGATGCCGCATCATGGGCCGCGGGTCTCGCCGGTCCCGCTAGCCTGCCCGAGGGAGAGCTCCGGTCGAGCCTTGGAGCCCTGGAGCGGATCCTCCGTCGGCACGAGGCCGGCGAGACCCGCGATTACAAGGGGGTCGAGCGCCCGGTCATGTACGTCTACGCCAGAGCACGGATGCTGACCCTGCTCGGCCTGTCCGAGGATGATGCCCGGGCCGCCGGTGCAGACGCGCTGCTGCCTGGCGGGGTGGTGCGGACGGAGAAGCAGCGGTCCGCGGAACGCAGGGCCGATGCCGGCGCCACCCCTCGGACCGTCGTTGTCTCGGCGCGCCTTGCCGACGGTCGCGAGGCCCTCGCCCTCCAGGCGGCCGGCAAGACCATGCGCGAGATCGTGGCCGCCTTCGTCGGGCGCCGGGGCGAGACGAGCCTGCGCCGGGCGATGGCCGAGGCGGCATCCGTGGCCCCCGTCGAGACCGTGTCCGAGACCGTCGCGGTCGCCCCCGTCGAAACCGCCTTCGAGACCCGCGAGGATCAGGCCGTCTCCTCTCCTCACGGTTCGACCACCTCTATAGTGGCCCTGCCGGAGGCCCTTGCCTCCAAAGTCGCGCCGACCGCTTCCGGCACCCCCCGGACCGCCATTTCCGACCTGCCTCAGACCGCCGAGGCACAGGGAAGACCGTGGGAGGCTCTCGGGGCCGTGGTGAGCATGATAGTGGGCCGCTTGCCGGAGGGGCTCCGGTGGCGTCCCCTGGGCCCTGCGCCGCCCCGGATGAGGCGTCCATCCCGCTCCCCACGGAGGAGGAGATGCCGGCCTTCCTGGCTTGGTTCCAGGGGTCCGGAACCTTACCCGCCACCCTCGTTCCCGCTTGAGGGATGCCGGTCGCAGGGCTATAGTTCTCCTGCCGACAGGTCCTAGATGCAGCACATCCAGGGAAGCCCGCTCCAACCGAAAGGTCGGGGCGGGCTTCGTCGTTTCCGGTTCCCTCCATCCGGGACCGGTAGGGGCACGATCTCGACCCGCCACCCTGCCCAAATCGGACACCCGAGCGCACGCTCTCCCAACCCCAGGAGAGCCCCGTGTCCGCTGCCCTCGCCCTTGCCGCCTCCCCGCCCGCAGAGCCGTCCCTGCCGCCTCCCTGCGTCTCCTACGACCGCTCCGGGGGATACCGGGCGACCGTCACCCGCCATGCCATCCGGCGCTTCGCGGACAGGGTCATGGGGCTGGAACCAGTGCTGGAGGGTCTGACCGACCGCGAGGCCATCGATGCGCTCCGGGGCCTCGGCTACGACGTCGCCGGCATCGGGAGGTGGCTCGCCTTCTACGGTTACTCGGGTCCGCGCTGGGGGGCCAAGGGCGTCGTCGTCGGCCGGGTCGGGCTGGTGCTGGCCGGGTCCCGCGTCGTCACCTTCGTCGTCCGGGGCTGAGACCACCGGCCGGCGTGGCCTGGAACTGGCCACGGGGACGCGAGCACCGTGGGTCATCCCGGCCGCGTCGGCGGTCCCCGAGGCCGCCCCCCGTGTCCTGCCTGTCCATCGCCATCCGCTGCATCCACCTCGCCCCGGAGGCGCAGGCGTGACCGGCTTCCCCTTCCAGGGCCACCACGAGCGGCGCGAGGCCGAGTGGGTCGGTGCCCTCGTGGCCTTCGGCGTCGCCGTCGCGCTGCTGCTCCCGGGCAAGACGTTCTCGCGCCCGACCTTCGACCCCTTCGCCGACATCGCGCCCGAGGGCACCTGAGGCGCCGCTCTGCTCGGCATCGCGGTGATCCGCATGATCGGGCTCTGGGTGAACGGCAGCAAGCGGCACAGCCCCGCCCTTCGGTTCGTGACCGCGGCCGCCGGCGCCGGGCTCTGGGGGTGGGTCACCTACCTGCTCGCGCACGACGGCTACCCCGGCTGGAACACGGGCTGCGGCGCCTACGGGATGTTGGCGCTCGTCGACACCTACTGCGCCTTCCGCAGCATCTGGGACCAAGGCCGCAACGACGCCCGGGCCTCCATCATCAGGAAGGCCGCGGCATGACCGGCGACTGGCTCTCCACCGTCACCACCCTCCCGGCCGAGTACCTCAAGGCTGCCGGCACCGTGCTCGGCGGCGCATGCCTCGCCCTGGGCACCTACGTCGTCGCGCGCATCAAGGAGGTCCGCCGGCCGCCCGAGTCCGTGGCGACACTCCCGCGGGTCGCGCTCGATCCGGTCGCGCTCGACCTGGCCTTCACCCTGGCAAGGACGGGGACGGACCTGACCCGGGCGCTGCACGACCACGGCGAGATCCTGCGCCGGACCATCCGTGGCGACGACGACGGCGACGGCGGGAACGGTGGCGGCGCCGCACCGCCCAGGTCGCAGCGGTCCCACCGGAACCGGAGGCCGCACGCATGAGGCGCCCCAAGCTCGTCCCCCATCCGAAGCGCGTCGCCCGGCACTCCTGGTCGTTCCGGCTCAACGCCCTCGGCGCGGTCCTCGGCGCCGTCGAGCTCGGCATGTCCGTCTTCGCGGCGTCGCCCCCGGTCTCCCCGGGCGTGTTCGCGGCTGCCTACGCCGGCGTGAACCTCGCCGGCATGGCGGCCCGCCTCGTCGCCCAGTCCTGCCTGTCCGGAGACCAGTGATGGCCCGCTTCTCCCTCGCCCGTCTCCTCCGGTCGCCGGCCGCCAAGCCCAAGGCCGCCACCCCCTCGAAGGGCCGGAACCGCATCCTCGCGGCCATCACCGCGGCCGGGACGGTGACGGGCGTCGCCGCCATGGCCGTCTCGACCACGGGCCCGAACGAGGGCCTGAAGCTCGTCACCTACAAGGACCGGCTGGCCAAGGACCTGCCGACCGTCTGCTACGGCGAGACCCGCGGCATCGAGCTCGGCATGCGGTTCACCAAGGCCCAGTGCGACGCCATGCTGGTCAAGGCGCTGGGCGAGTTCGCCGACGCCTCGGTCGAGCGCTGCATCAAGGGTCCCATCGCCGACGAGCCCTACGTCGCCTTCCTCGACCTCGCCTACAACGTCGGCGCGAGCGCCTTCTGCAAGAGCACGGCCGTCAAGCGCTGGAACGCCGGCGACAAGGCCGGGGCCTGCAACGCGGTCCTCCTGTTCAACCGCGCCGGCGGCAAGGTCGTCCCCGGGCTCGTCGCCCGCCGGAAGCGCGAGCAGGCCCTCTGCCTGAAGGGGATCTGATCATGTCGACCTCCTCCATCGCGGTGATCTCATGCTGCAGCCTCCTCGGCTGGTGCGCGCCCCTGGCCGCCGCCTGCGCCATCGTCTCCATCGTCATGGAGGGCAGGCGCTGATGCTCGACCTGTTCCTCGCCCTGGTCTGGACGCCCCTCGGCATCAGCGCCCTCGTCGCCTTCGCGGCGGCCGCCCTCGCGGTCGTCTACCTCCGGAAGCTGGCCCTGCCCCTCGCGGCGGTCGCGGTGATCCTGGCCGGTGCCGCCTACGTCGCCTCCATCGAGGCCGACCTGGCGACCGCCCGGACCGAGCGCGACCTGGCGAATGCCGCGGCCGCCACCGCCGTCGCCGGAACCAAGGCCGTCGAGGGCGTCGCCGGAAAAGCGGCGGCTCGGGCGAAGGCGTCCCGGTCGACCCGTGACCGCATCCTCACCGCGCCGGCCTCGGATGACGCCCCCGTCGCCCCGGTCCTTCGCGACGTCCTGGAGGGCCGCCGGTGACCCGCCGCCTCATCCTCGCCGCCGCGGCCGCCCTCGGGCTCGCCGGGTGCGAGACCGTCGGCCTCGGCAGGCCCTCGGTCCCCGCGTCTCTTCTGACCTGCGCCGAGGCCCCGGCTTGGCGCCGTGGCGGGACCCAGCGCGACGTCGCCGGCTACGTGACCGACCTGCGGGACGCCCATGCCGATTGCCGCGACCGGCTCGACGCCGTCGGCAAGATCGTGGAGCCGACCCCGTGACCCCGGAAGCGCTCGCCCTGCTGGCCATCGCCTGCGTCGCCTTCCCGTCCGATCCGCCCCCGCGCGACCCCGCCCTCGATGGCGTCGTCGCCGTCCTTCGGGGCAAGGCCGTCCCACCCCGTCCCGCCCGGGCCGAGGTCGCCGCGGCCATCGAGGCCGCCTCCCGCCGTAGGATCCCCCGTCGATGAGCGCCCAGGTCGTCGGAGCCACCATCCTCGCCCTCGCGCTCGCGACGCCGGCGGCCGCCACCTGCCGGACCGTCCCCGACCACATCGAGGCCCTGCAGGGCGTGCTGCCACCGGGCTACCCGGTCCGAGAGATCTCGTCCTCGGTGATGCCCGCGATCCTGGCGTGGATGGAGAGCGAGGGCATGGCGACCTTCGGCGCCGGCCGCCTGGTTCAGGTCCTCCGGCCCGACGGCATCACCCTGATCCCCGTCCGCGATAGGATCTGCGACGGCGCCCCGGCCTACGTCCTGAGCCCGGTCCAATCGGTCGCGCTCGTCGCCCTCGTCCGGCGCTACCGCATCCTCAAGGGCTGGGGCGAGGAGCGCGAGGCGTGAGCACCGCCACCCAGAACCCGGCCGTCCGGGCGGTCGTCGCCGCGGCGCGCGAGCTCGTTCGGTCGCGACGCTGGTACCTCGGGCTTCCCGATGACCGCGACCTGCCAGACACCCTTCAGGCCGCCCTCGACCGGGCGGTGCGCGCCCTCGACGCCGCAGAGGCTGACCGTGACCGACCGTGACCGAGACGAGCGCGATGCCCGCCTGTTCCTGACCGATGCCCTCGCGGCCGCCCGGGCACGCCTCTCCGACGGGGCGGACCCGGACACCAGCACTTACTTCATGGCCGTGTTCGTGACCCTGGCCGCAGGCGCCCTGTACCCGGATGCCCTGCGCGAGGGGGTGTCCGCCAGCTGACCCCGGAAGAAATTTCAACCCGTTCGCCGGATTTCCGGCAGTTAACGTAGCGGTAACCCTACCGAATCGCTACGCTTAGGGGCAGCCTCTCGACCGAGGGGTCGGCCCCCAGCCGGCGGTGAGACGCCGAGCCGAGGGCCTTGCTCCAGACCCGGATGGTCCCGTGTCCAAAGCTGCACTCATCTCTACCATGGGGCTCGTCCCCGTCGCGCCCCCGGCGGCGCCCTCCACCTTCTATTTCGACGGCCACCCCGTCCGTGTGGTGCCCCTCGGCGGCGAGCCTCGGTTCGTGGCCAGCGACGTCTGCGAGGCCATCGACCTCCGCGACGTTTCGGACGCCGTGGGCAAGCTCGACGACGACGAGAAGGGTCGGGCTTCAATCCCGACCCCTGGTGGGCTCCAGTCCCTGCTCGTCGTCACCGAGAGCGGCCTCTACACGATGGTCTTGCGGAGCCGGACGGCGATGACGCCGGGCAGCGTCGCCCACCGGTTCCGGCGCTGGGTCACCTCGGAGGTCCTGCCCGCCATCCGCCAGACCGGCGGCTACGGCACCCCGGCCCCCGCCCATGGTGCGGCCGCCCTCATGGACCTGATGCGCAACCCGGCCACGGCGCTGGAGCTCATCGGCCACTACGCCAGCGCGAACCTGGCCCTTCAGGAGAAGATCGAGGCCGCCGCGCCGGCCGTGGCGTTCCAGGAAGCCCTCGTCGAGAGCCAGGACACCTGGGGCCTGCAGGAGGCGGGCAAGGCCCTCGGCCAGAAGTCCAACGGCTTCATCCAATGGCTTCTCGCCCGGGGCGACATCTACCGCCGCTCCAAGAGCCTCTGCGCCAAGCAGCACCTGATCGACCGGGGCCTCCTCAAGGTCCGTTGGGAGCCTTACGGCTCGACGCCGAAGCCGGTCACGCAGGTCACTGGCAAGGGGGTCGTCCACTACGCCCGGCTTCTCGGCGTGAAGCCGCCGGCGCTCTCCCGTCAGGGCAAGCTGCCCGGGTTCTGAGCCCTGCGAGGAAAGGGAAGCTACGCCCCCGTAGCTTCCCGTCACCCTTCCGGAGACCCGCCGCGCAGGCCATGCCGCGCAGGCACGGAGCCCATCCATGCTCGACCTTACGACGCCCCGCGACGACCGTCACATCGACATCGAGGACTACCTCGCCGCCCTGCCGCCTCCCCTGCCGGCGCCCCGCGAGGCCATCGGCGCCAACGGTGCCCCGCCCCTCGACGAGAGCCCTTTCCGCACGCTGGAGCTGATCGGCCGCGCCGCCCACGGCGACCACTGGCTGGGCAAGCTGGCGCCGTTCCTCGGTGAGGGCGACCGTACCCTGCGCCGGTGGCGCGACGGCGATGGCGTCCCCTCGCCGCAGGCAGTCGCCAGCGCCCGCGAGTACGCCAGGCACACGGCGCAGCTACTCCTCGCCGCGGCGGGGGAGGACGAGCTCTCCGAGGCCGTCGCCCGCCGTCGCTCGGACCAGCGGCGCGCCGATGCCGAGCGTGGTAAGGCCGCGCTGGCTGCAGCGCTGCCCCGCATCGAGGCCGCCGTGGCCGCCAAGGAAGCCGCGAAGGCCGCGGCCGCGCAGGCCGCTCAGTCGCCCGAGGAGAACTGACCGTGTCCGCCCTGGCACGGTGCTGACATCTCCACGCGAGCGTCCAGGCCGTCCTGCGACAGGACCGTGAAACCGCCGGTGCCGGTTGATGTCGGCGCCGGGAATGTGCCCCCTAGCCAACCGCCTCGCGCGCGGGCCGCCACGCCGTCGGCGCGCAGCGCGATGGTCTCCCGGCCGGTCCGGATGTCGACGGTTCCGCAGATGACGTGCGTCGCCCATCCGGATCGGGCGTCGGGTTCGGCACGGACACGGGCGAACCGTCCCTGACCGCCCGACGGCGCCGACCGGACGTCGAGAAGCCAGCGGTCTCCCTCGGCGGGGAATGAGGGCTCGCCGGCGAGCGCCTTGGCGGACGCGAGCAGAGCCAGGGCCAGGGACAGGGTCATGGAACGCATGCTCAATTCTCCAGGGTGCACCAAGCCGAACCGTCGGCCTCGAACCATGCTGCGGCGGCCGCTGTCATGGGCTCGCCGTCGGCGGTGAAAGTCGTCCCCGCGTAGGGACAGAACCGGAGGCGCCTGGCGCCCTCCGGCCGGGGCGCGTCAGTTACGGTGCCCCGGGCATGTGCACAGACCTCGCGAATCTGACGGGCTCTCACGCGGGCGAGCGCCCCGGGGCGGATCACGAGGCGGACGTCCCGCAGGGCGATGGCCTCGACGTGGTCGACGACCCGGCCGTTGACGCGGACCGACCAGCACCGGACGCGGAGGCGCAGGTGCCGGTAGACGTCGACCCGCTCAGACAGGGGCATCGCCCGCCCGAGCCTTGAGCTCGTCGATGCTGGCCGCGAGCATGTCGATGATGGGCGTGACGTCGTCGTAGGTGAGATTGCCCTCGCAGACCTCGAAGACGAGGATGCCCCAGGCATGCTGCAGGCCCTGGATGCGCTGGGCGGTCGTGGGATCTTGGGATCGAGGCATGGTGCTACTCCTTGGCGTTGGGGGTGGTGGCGAGAATGGTCCGGGCGAGCCGGCATGCCTGGGCGGCCGCGCACTCGGGATCGAGCGTGCCTTCCGAGACCCGGCGCCGGAGCTCCGAGACCTTGGCGGCGCCGTCCTGGCACTGGGGGTCGCCGACGCGGACGAGCAGGCCGTAGGCGAGCCGCATCATTCCCGCCGGCGAGGCGGGGCGAAGGAAGGACACCACGGTATCCTCCTAGTTCGGCTGACGGCGGGCGAACGTCTCGCGGGAGGAGACCACGGCCTCGACCATGCGGCGTAGGGGGCGCATCGAGCCTCCTCGCCACGCCGTCAGGGCGTCGAGCTCATCCCTATCCAAGGGCGGACACCAGACCTCATCGAGGCCCCGCTCGCGACGGAGCTCGTCAAGGATTGCGGCCGCGACGATGGGCATGTCCTGCCGGCGTGGCATTGGCCACTCCACGGGGGGTGCCCGGTCCAGCAAGGGCCCCGACATGCCCCGGCCCTCGTTCGCCGTCAGGATGTAGCTGATGCCGCTCAGATCGAGTGGCACCTCCAGCGCCGGGTCGAAAATGGCCCGAGCGGTCGTGCCCCGTTCGAGGAACGGCAAAAGCGTCTCGTCAAGCCGGCCCCACCGACGGGACGGACCTGCCTTCTCCGCTTCATCGATGATGACCCCCAGGCTCGCCTGCCCGAACCGCAAGACGCCCTGGCCCGGGACCGACAGGCGCCATGTGCTCCAGGTCCTCGACGCCCCCGCGAAATTGCCGCCATCCATGACGCCCGCGGCGGAGTAAAGCACCTCGGGCAGGCCCGCCGCCCGGAGCAATGACCGGGCAAACGAGGTCTTTCCCCCACCGGCTCCGCTAACAAGCGTCCGGGGTCGGAACCGTGCGAACGGAGCTCCGACGAGATCCTGGGCGTACGCTTCGATGACTTCCGCAGCCCACGGGTAGTCCGCCAGGAGCCTCGCGCTGAACGCGGCCGGATCTGGCGCCGGCGTCAGAGCCAAGGCCTTCTCGGAGAGGTCCTCGCACAAGGCACGCGGGCTATCGCCTCTGTCGCGGGAGTGCTTGCTCGGCAGCGGCAAGTGCTTGAGCGAGGGGATGACGACGAGTGACAGGCCGGTCACGCCCGGCTCGGTCCTCGGTTCCGGGTCAATGGCCGGGTCCGGGGCCGACGACGCGATCCGCCGGATGCCGGCGCAGTCGTCGTCCATCGCCTCGGCATGGGTCTCCCGGACCTGCGCCTGCTCGCGCCGGGCTAGGATCGAGCGCCCAAGGTCCAGGCTGCGTGCGATCAGAGGGAGGGGCGGACCTTGCCGCCAGACGAGCGGTGTCTCGTCGGCACCGGCGAGATAGGCCCGGGCGCCCAGCACGAAATCCACGAAGCCGTCCGCCCGCAGTAGGATGCACGTCTCCCCCATCTCCGCGAGGCGCGCCAGGGCCGTGAGGTCCCCGCAGCCCGTGAGCCCGACATCGCAATGCGCACGCAGGCGGGCAGTGTCCGTCACCGCCTTCTCGACGTCATCGTGTTCGGCGAAGACGTTGCACGCGTCGAGCCGTTCGCCATGGGCGATGCAGCGCTTGCGAAGGGTCTCGACGGCGATGCGGGCCGCGGCGAGATCCATCGTCCCTCGCTGCAGGGCCTCGCGGATGCCGCAGGCGGACCCGAGCAGCCCAGCTAGGATGTCGTCGAAAAAGACGTCGGCCGTGGCGTTCCAGCCGTGCGGCTGCTCAGGGCAGCGCACGTCCAGGTATGTGATCAGCGGGACGAATGGGTGTTCGTCGCGCCGGTCTGGAGGGGGGAGCGTGCCGCACAGGATGTTGTGCGCGGACAGGGGCTCAGCCGCTTCAAAGCGGGAAATGGACTTCATGACGGGTGCTCCACCTCGCACCTGATCGGAAATCAGACGCGTTCGATGAGGTTACCCCGTCACCTCTGAAGAAAGCGTTACGACCGCGGGAGCACCTTCATCGTGCGAGCCCGCTCCACCAGCGCCAAGGCGTCTTCCAGGCCCTGATGCGCCAGGGTCCCGAGCTCCGCCCGCCGGGCCGTCGCGGACGCCTCGGCGTCGAGGATCTCGGCGGCGGCCAACATGAGGTATCCGAGAGCCCGCGGCGCCGGGTGCCCTGCCGCGTAGCCGAGGATGTGCAGGGCCCAGGCCGGCAGGCCGTTCCGTGCCACCCTGTCGCTGACGGTCGAGCGCCGGTTGAGGCCAAGGACCCGCGAGAGCGACCCCAGATAATCACCGCCGAACAGCGCGGTCGCGGCGACCTCGACCGCCTCGGCCAGGGCGTCGCCGACATCGTCCTGGGGGATCACGCGGCCGTTGACTTGAAGCTCTCGGCCGACGGCGACGAGGACCTCGCCGTCGAGGGTGCCGACGGCGTCGGGTGTGTCTGGGACCGGGTGGAGGGAGACGCGCATGCCGTCATCGTATCAGACCGGTCGCTCCCTGGAAGGCGGAAAGGGTTCGATGAGGGTAGACGTGTGACCTTCCGAGTGGGAGGAAACGGCAGGCCGCGCAACGACCCACACCGCCCTACCGCCTCAAAATGGAGAGTCTGCGTCGTCGGCTACGTCAGGCAGGTCCTCGTCATCAGGCACATCGAACCAGGATGCAGTATCGACCCCGGAAACGATATGCGCGTTCCGCAAGTCGCGGGGCTCTTCCAGAGGCACCTCAAACTCGACGGCGAAGGGAAAGCTTGTGCTCATCTCCGCGCCATCACCGCGCCTCACGTCCGAGTTGGAGCCGTACTGCAGCAGGACCGAGACAGTCCCCGACGCCTGGTACCTTACGAACCGTGGGCCGATGTCCAGAACGCACGTGTCAGCAGTATAGACCTCTTCGAGCGAGTGATGCGTGGCCAACTCGTCGATGTCTCCGATGGTCTCGGACATGAGGGTGTCGACGGCTTCCTCGTCGAGAGCTTCGGCTAGAGGTTCCAAGAGCGCATTCCGGCAGTCGCGGTACGCCAACAGGAGCTCCTCGACCGCCAACGTCGCCTGATCGATCTCGGTGGCTTGGATTGCCGGTTCGTAAACGACCGTGTTCTCCCGAACGTGAACATGCTTGCTGAGGCGGCTAAACGCCTTCATCAGGCGCTTGCGCAATGGGGCGGGGTCGAGGCTCAGTTCGGCAACAAGGTAATCGTCGGTCAAGCCGCCTTGCAGCCAATACTTGATGCGTTGCGCCCGCGTCGGCTTGTCCTGGCCGTCCTCAAGCTGGAACCAGGGGCAGCTCGACACTTGGTCGTCGGGCGACAACGTGCCCATGATGTGCTCGAAGAAGACACGAACCGCGACGGAGAAGTAGTTCAGTCGCAGGAAGTTGCCCTGATCCTCGATCACGCTCGCGGCGCTATCGAGCAGTTGCCGCGAGAACTCATCCGGAGCCAACGGCTTCAGCCCGCGCAGGACTTCCTCAGGTAGGCGCGCAGCGGAACCGGCGTTGATTGGCGTAGGAGAGTTCATGGCGGACTGTCACCGAGGTGTTCGGGTCGATGCCTCAGGCCTCAAGGCCCGGCAGCAGTTTCGTGGCGCGGGCGTCGGTTCCGGCTGGGCGACGGCGGGCTCGCGGTTTCTCCGAAACCCACCGTAGCGCCTGGGTGCAGTATTCCGGATTGAGATCGATGCCGATGGCTGGTCTGCCGCTTTCCAGGGCGGCGACCATCGTCGTGCCGCTACCCACGAACGGGTCGAGGACCACCCCGCCCGGTACGCAACCGATGGCGAGGCATCGGGACACGAGCTCGCGCGGATAGGGGGCGAAGTGGGGCGCCGGGTTGTCCGGTCGGGCGGGGAAGGTCCAGATGTCCTCGCTGCCCTCAAGCCCGGTCCGGTCGAAGAAGTAGCGTGGCGCCCGCGAGAACATGAAGATGTGCTCGAAGCGCCTCCAGGGACGGTCCTTGGCAGTCGGCTCCCCCAGCGATCCTGGTCGATCCCAGATGATGTCGCTGCGAAGCGTCCAGCCATCCTGCTGCAGGGCCAGGGCCACGCGCCATGGGATGCCGATCAGCGATTTCCGCGGAAGGCCAAGCCCTGGTCCGTCGACGGCGCGGAGGACCTTTCGGGCCATCTGGCGTCCCGCGTTCTTGAGGTCCTGGCCGTGAGGCTTGCCTTTCGCCGAGTAGTAGGTGTCCCCGATGTTCAGGAACAGGGTTCCGGTCGGCTTCAGCACGCGTCGCGCCTCGGAGAACACCTCCCGGAGCGCTTGCACGAACCCGTCGATGGTCTGCTCGTGGCCGATCTGACCATCGTAGCCGTAGTCGCGCTGCCAGTAGTACGGTGGGGAGGTCACGATGCAGTCGACGCTCTCAGCAGGGAGCCCCTTCATGCCCTGCGCGGCGTCTGCCTGGATGACCGTCCACGAAAGCTTCGAGCCGGTGACGCCCTCGAACACCTTTGCCGGAGCGGTCCTCTTTCCCGGCCTCGCCGTCTCGGTAATCGGCCGAACCGCGCTTGGCCGCTGACGGGCCTGCCCATCGATGTACGCCTGAAGAGCTGTCGGCGTCACGCGTATATGGCGCTCTCCGATCCGGACCGTGGCGAGCTCCTCCTTCGCGACGATGCGTCGGACCGTAACTGCCGACACCTGCAGCGTTTCTGCGACTTCTTCGATGGTCAGGAGGCGTTCGACCTCCGCTTTCGCGCCGTGCTTGAATGCCTGGTCGTTCATTATCTCTGGTACTCAGGAGTGATCACGCCTGCCGACAGCCAACGCGGTGACGAACCCGAAGTCAACGGGCAATGCCGGTATCGGAGTGGACAGTCTGCTACAGGCCGAGGCCCGACCTGAGGGCGCTCGCCAGTCGGGGTCTGTCGCCCTCGCAGACGATGGTCATGCCCGACGCGGCTTCCTCTGTCCCGAGAAATCCGACCATGCCTTCCGGGACGTAGAGCGCAGCGAGGTCGGTCGGGCGGTCCGCGAAAACCTGGGCGTAGTCGTGCAGGTAACCGAAGACCTTGTAGACGCTGTCTCGCAGGTAAGCCTTGGTCCCGGCGTTCTTGACCTCGACCAGGAAGGTGCGGCGGTCCAGCCCTCGTTCGAGGACGAGCATGATGTCGGGCCGCCGGTCGAACCCTCCCAGTCCGCTATAGGTGGCGTTCACGGTCGCGTACCGGCTGGTGATGCCGAGGACACGCCCGGGCGTCCGGTTGAACCACACTCGCACGGTCGCATCCACCATCCGGTAGGTCGCGGCCGGTTCCAGGGTCGATCCAAGCAGGCCGTAATGCACGGGTTCGCCAAGGCCCAGGTCCTCAGAAAGGACGGACAGGACCGTCGAGAGGCCGTAGATCTCGAACAGGTCATCGTCGGATACCGGCTCCAGCCAATTGCTGCGGAGCAGTTGGAGCATGAGCGACCAACGTGCGGCCCTGCTTCTTTCCTGCATCCGGCGCCGGCGTTGAACGAGGGCGGCCGCTGCCCGGTATCCCGGCTGGCGATTGTGCCTCGCGGCGTGGATCATGTGAGGGGAAACGGCGCGCACGGCCTCCACGCTCGACAAGGCTTCATGTCGGAGAGCCGCCTGGCTCTCGTCCCGTAGAAGGCGCAGCAGGGGATGCAGGCGCCGGGTGCCGATGCGCTTGCCGATCTGGGCGACGGCGCGCTCGATGTCGGTCAGCAACCAGACGAGCAGCGCGTTCTCAGGGGTCTCGTAGGAACGCCGCTGAACGTTGGAGATGTACCGGGCGCTTGGAAGCGTCCGGTTGGCCCGTCCCACTTTCGTCAGGTCCCAACGCACGACGCCACGCAGCCCCGGACCGACGACCTCGCGCACATGCTCGGTGCGGTTCGACAGGACCGCCAAGAGCTTGGGCAATTCCGTCTGCATGAACTCGACGTACCCCCGGGTCATGAGCTCCATGACCTCCACCAGGGTGCGGGCATCGTCCGCTCCGCCCCGGAGGCTATCGAGGTAGGCCCGCAACTGCGCCTCATCGATGGCCGGAGCCTCGGCCGGGTCGGAGGCTGCGCTGATGCGCGTCAGGAAGCGGTGGACGTGGCGGGACGTGGTCAGGTCCGCCACCCACCGGGCACGACCCGTCACTCCCGGTCATCCTCGGGCGGCGCGATGTATCCGGTCCAGACGGCCAACCGTCGCTCGAAGACGGCCGCCTCGGCGCCGAGGCTACCGGACAGGAGCGCGTCGACGCCCTCGTGCAAGTCCGCGCGACCCTGCATCTGAGGGATCACGTAGGCTTCGAGCAGCTCCCGCATGAGGACTGCGTCCGAGGTGGCGGCATCGACAGCCAGACGCTGTCGTGCGTGCCTGATCATCGTCAGGGGGATGGCGGGACCGAAGGGGATGCCAACCGACCCGAAGCCGGCACGCTCGTCAGCGAATAGACCGACCAGCGTGTCGACGAGCCCGTCCGGCAGGTCCTCGGCATTCCTACGGATGAGCCCCTCGTAGGCATCGGGCGGCGGCGCCGGGACCGAGACGAACGCGAAGCGCCGCATGAAGGCGTAGGACAGTTGCTTGAGGCTCTGCTTGTCCGCATCGTTCATGGCGCCCAGGATGCGCCACCAGGGCGGGACCTGGATCGGTTCGAGGTCGCTCTCCTGCAGCGAAGGCCCGTGGACGAGGCGCAGGCGCCGGAAGTTGCCGTCCGCATCGCGGCGGCGGAATGGAAGGGTGACGGGCTGCCCGGACAGCAGCGTGAACATCTCGCCGAACG
Organism: Methylobacterium sp. FF17; assembly: GCF_025813715.1. NCBI lineage: Bacteria > Pseudomonadati > Pseudomonadota > Alphaproteobacteria > Hyphomicrobiales > Methylobacteriaceae > Methylobacterium > Methylobacterium flocculans. The sequence goes on along the minus strand of NZ_CP107532.1, from coordinate 4,241,734 downwards.
CCTTGTCGATATCGGCGCGGTTGATCTCGTCGATGACGAGGCACTTCCGCTGCTCGATGGTCTCCACGATGTGCCCGGGCAGGAAGTCGAGTTGCTCTCCGGCGCCCTCGCGGTGCACGGCCGGGAAGTAGCCGCCGATGGTGTCGAACGTCGTCCACTGGTCGGTGGCCGAGGCGGTCCATGACGGGAATCCGGCCTTGTCGCACAGGAGGACGGCCAGCGATGTCTTCCCGGTTCCCGGCGCGCCCGTGAAGATGACATGCATGCCCGCCCGCAGCGCGGCCAGCGCCTGGAGCGCGGCGGGTATCAGCCCGACCAGCCCCTCCATGTCGCCGAGATCCGCGGCATTGATCTCCCACCTGCCGGGGGCCTCGTCCCCGGGCTTGTCCACGTCCTCTTCCGCGACCTGCTCGGCAGGAGGCGCAGCCGGGACGACCAACAGGGCCAGGATCTCCAACGGCTCCATTGGTTGGCCCTGCATGGGCAGACCCGCAAGATCGCCTGGGACGGCGGTGGAGAAGACGGTGCCGATCACGCCGTAGTCGTCGAGCGACAGGTCGGCGACCAGACGCTGCACCGCTTCCTCGACGCTCTCGAACGGCTCGGTCCGGTACATCCACACGGCCAGCATCGCGAGATGGAACGGGATGGAGCCGACGGTGTCGGCGCTCTTGTCCCGGAGGTGCTCGATGAAGTCCGACCTCAGGCTCCAGCGGCGGTTGTCGGCAGTGCTTTGACGGAAGGCGATGCCGGCGTTCTGCCGGTCCTTCCGCATGCGTTGAAGGCTGCGGCTTGCGTAGAGGTGGTCGCGCCAGGGCGACGGGGTCCCAAGCCCGAAGCCGAACGGCACGTACAGGGGCCGCTCCTCCGGCCCGCCGGAGGGCTTGAAGAAATCGGTCAGGAGCAGGTTCTCGTCACGGGCGCCGAAAGGGCTCGCGTCGTCGTCCGTGTCGCCGACTTCGAGACGCGTCCGGAACATCGCCAAAAGGGTGATGAGTTGCGGGTGCCCGTTCGCGGCGAGGTACTCCAGGGAGAGGCGTAGATGGTCTTGGGTGAAAAACGGCATCAAGGAGACCAGGGTGAGGCCGCAAGGGAAGCTCGGCTTTGCCACCATGACTCGATAGGCAATTTCAAACCAGTGGTGGCAGGCCGTTCCCGCCTGCTCCCAGCCCAGGCAATCCGACCAGGGAACGCTTAACCCTGCCGAAAATCCCGCCTTGATCGCCGAATCCGGAGCTGCGATCCCTTCGCCACACACCGCCACGAGGCACGCCGTGAAACGCATATCCCGCCACGCAATCCGAGAGATCCCCCCGGGGGCGTGACCGCGCGTGCGGCAGCCCCCTCATGATTTGAGGAGGCTGCCCTGATGAAGAACCCCAAGATCCAATCGACCTTCGTCTCGCATCGGACCTGGTTCACCTCGGATACCCATTTCGGGCACCGGGGCGTCCTGGCGATGGAGAAGCGCCCGTGGGACGACATCGCCAAGCACGATGACGACCTCATCTATGCCTGGAACGCCACCGTTCGGCCGGGTGATGATGTCTTCCACCTGGGCGATCTCGCACTGAACTCCTCGGCCGAACGGTGCCAGGAAGTCTTCGCGAGGCTGAACGGCTCCAAGCGGCTCATCGTGGGCAACCATGACAAGAACCGGCACGTGCAGCTCGGCTGGGCCGACCCGCCGGAGAAGCTGCGGACCATCCACGTGGACGGGGTTCGTCTCGTCCTGTCTCATTACGCCATGCGCACGTGGGACGGAGTTTGGAGGGGGACGCGACACCTCTACGGGCATTCCCACAACAAGCTTCCGGGCACGTCCCTGAGCCTGGACGTTGGGGTCGACGCCTGGCGCTACCGGCCAGTCGGCCTCGCCGAGATCATGGAACGGATGGCCGAGACGCCGACGCTCCCGGAGGCCCTGCTAGGGCCCGCGGAGCCCGAAGAGGACGGTGAATGAAGAAGGGCCCGGGTCATCCCCGGGCCCTTCGGCTATCCAGCTATCTGCTCGGCGACCGCCCGGCGCTCCCTGGCCTGCTCCTCCAGGCCTTCGGCCTCGGCTAGGAGGAGGCGCTGCAGGGCGGGGCCGACCCAGGGTGGGATGGGCTTCTGCCCGGTCGCCCATCGCTGGACCGACCTTGGGTCTAGTGAGTCCCGTGGTCCCGCAGGAAAAAGTGGTCCGAGGGCGGTAGCGAGGGTGCGCTTCCACTCCGGACCGAACAGGGCGATGCCGGCGGCCGCGAGCAGGTCGGGCGTCATGCGAGCGGCTCGCGCCAGACGACCGACCCCGAGTGCGTGTCCATCCAAGCGATGAGCTCGGGTGGCTCCCCCGGCTGCACCTCCGACCAAGCTAGGACGTCGCCGTCGCCAAGGACGGCGACGACGTCTCCCGGTGCGGGCGGATCGAACACGAACCAGTCCGGCAAGATTGGACCCTTGGCCTCGGCGAGGAGCTTCGTGACGCGCTGTGCGGCGGCGCGAGTGCGGCAACCGCCCACGGCCTGACGCACGCTCTCGGCGTCGACGAGCAGCGGCAGGACCGCGAGGACCAGGTCGGTGTGCGTGGCGAGGAAGGTGATCATTGCCGCACCCCTCACAGTCCGAGGGCGCGGTCGGCAGCGTCGAGCTCGGCGAGCTCGGCCTCCAGCACGATCAGGTCCAAGTCGACGTCGGCGGCGTAGCCCATCTCGCGCGGGCGGCGCTTGCGTCCAGGCGCCAGCGGGTTCGTGGCGAGGACCTCGACGCGGTATCGGCCGTCGAGGTCCTGTTCCAGCGCCCAGGCAGCCCAGACCTCACGCGCAGCCCGGGTCGAAGACGTTTGGACGACGAGGTCGAGCTCGGGGGCGATGGGCTGCCAGTCGGCGTCGATAACGCGGACGTAGGAGACCGTCGGCGAGCCCGCGGCGTGCAGGGCGTCGACGAGCTGCTCGCGGGCCGAGGCGTCGAGCGGAGTGACGGGCTTGGAGAAATGGATGTTGCTGGCGGTGCGCATGATGCCGAGGTCTCCCGTGCGGCGTGGCGGTCGGCGAGGCCGACCTGAGTTCGATGGTATGGATCCCGTGGCCAGCCACAAGGGGGGTGGTGGCTGTGCCTTTCGTCGCCCAGGGCCATGCTTGCGATGTCCCCCCTCAAGGAGCCCGCGCCATGCGCCAAGTCCTCGCCGCCCTCCGTGCCTTCCTCGCCGCCATGGCGGCATTCGTCATCATCGCCGTCATCGAGAGCGGCCGAATCGTTTGGAAAACGGTCCGGGCCATCGTGGCTCCACAGCCCGAGACCCCGGCCGCCGAGGCCGAGCTCGAAGCGGCCCTGGCCGAGCCGGTCGCCCCGGCCGCGCCGCGCCCCCTCCTCCCGGCCGAGGAGTGGGGCCTGGGCGCTCTCGCCTACCTCGCGCCGCTCAACGACGGCGACGAGGCCAAGGCTGCCTGCCTCGACGAGGCGGCGCTTGCTTACCTCGACAGCCTCAACATCGTGCAGCGGCGCGAGCTCGGCCGGCAGGACCTGAGCCGGATCGGCCGGCATCTGCTCGGCGAGCTTGTGATCCCCGGTCTGCCCCGGGCCCCGAGCCTGATGGAGCATCAAGCGGCCGAGGCCGCCAGAACCGCGGCCATCCTGGCCGAGGGCGTCCGGGCCCACGATGCCCGGGCGGCGCAGACGGAGGTCATTGGGGAGATCTTCGATGACCTGCTGGCCGACGACCCTCTCTACCGCAAGGCCGCCTGATCCAGGCCCGAACACGAAGCCCGCCCCGGTCGCCCGGGGCGGGCTTTTTGTGGTTCACAAACCCGTGATCGGCTCATTTAGGGGATTGTGCTACCCCCCGTGCGCACGCGGCGGCATCTACTGAGCACGTCATGGCATCACGTCATGCCACGCCGGCGCGCCGGGCCGCGACGACGAGCTTCTGCCGGCGGATCTCGATGTCGCGGTCACGGTCGGCCTCGGCCCGCGCGGTGGCGGCCTGAGCCTGGGCGTGGCGCGAGGCCCGGACCCGGGCGGCGGTGGCGCGGAGATGGGCCGCTGTGGCCCGGTCCCCCGCGCGGAGCCGGGCGTCCGCGAGGACAGCGCCGCCGATCCCGAGGGCGATGGAGCAGGCGCCGGTCTCGAAGGAGTGCGCCACGTCGTGAGCAGAGCGATGATACGTCAGGGCGGCCTCCTTCGTTCGGTCCGCCCAGGAGATCGGGATCCCGGGCGGCTTGTCGAGCTGAGGCTGGCGACAGGGTAAACGAACACCCTGGCCGGACGCGTCCGGACGTGTCCGGACATGTCCGGTTGTGGCTATCCAGCCCGAGGGGGATGCTCTCTCCAGGAGAGCCCCGATGACCGAGTCTGACGCCTTCGTCGCTGAGATGCTCGACGCCCTTCGTGAGGACGACGAGCCCATGCCCACGCCGTCCACGGCGAGCGCAGATGCGGCCGCCTACCGCCGGGCCGAGGCGACGAGGAAGCGCGACGAGCGCGCCCGGTTGAAAAAGGCCGGGGTCCCGCCGGCGCATGCCGTCGACAGTGCCATCGCCTCGGCCGTCGCAGCCGTGCTGGCACGCGACGGCGCCGTCGAGGCCCTCCGGACGGCTGGGAAGAACGCTGTGCACAACGTCGACCTGATCTCGGTGATGCGCCACGCCTCGAAGGCGCTGGTCGGCCGCGGCTTCGCGAAGGAGCCGGTCACGCATTCCGTCCGGGTCCGGCTCTTCGGCTGAGCGCCGGGACACCTTCCCCGAATTCGGCGTTACTAGGCGAGGAAGTAACGGGGCGCAAACCAAGGCTCGAAAATCAGGTGAGCCCGGACGCGTCCGCCCCAGAGCCCCTTAACGCACGGCCTCCAGGGTGCGCCCATGGAGGATGCGATGCCGAATATGGAAGATGCAGACATGCGCCTGGGCGGGCGCATTCAGACAGCGTTGCGTCGGGTGGACAATGCCGAGGAATGGCTTGGGCGCCTCTTCGTCATCAACCCGAACGTCCCGAACTTCGACGCGGTGGAGGCCGACCGGAAGGCCGGGCTCGACACGGCCAGGACCACGCTGAACAACGCGCTGCGGAAGGTCCGCATCTGCGACGATAGCCCCGGCTTCATCCTGGCTCTCGTCGTGGGCGAGCGGATCGACCGGGGTGGCATGGACGCGTGGATGACCCGGCTGAAGTCCCTCGGGATCAAGCCGCCGGCGACGGACTGGCTCGAAGCCTATCGGGGCAAGGTGAAGACCGGGACGACCGAGGCAGACGATGCCATCGCCCGAAATCTCCTCGGCCGCGAGGATGCCCTGATCGCCGAGGCCCGTGTGCGCAATCGCACACCAGCCCCCGCCGCCGTCGCCTGATCGGACGGGGCCGTGGCCTGGATTGGGCCACGGGGGCGGTGGGATGATGGTCCTGCGACATTCTGACGGGTCCGATTGGTTTCGGACCCGGATGCCGCCGTCGCCCTGCCGGGACCCCTCCCGAGCGGGGTTTTCAGCCGTTTCCGACCCAGTTTACGACCCAGGGGCCCTGAAACGCGAAAGGCCGCCCGAAGGCGGCCTATGCTAACGCGTTGATATAGCGTTCCAATTAGTCCGAGTGAATTGGAGCGGGCGAAGGGATTCGAACCCTCGACCCCAACCTTGGCAAGGTTGTGCTCTACCCCTGAGCTACACCCGCTCACAACCGCGCCGCTGGAGGAGAAGACCCGCCGGCGGCCCCGGACGGCGTCTCTAAACACCATTCCGCCGAGCGTTGCAAGCGCTGAATCGAGCGCCGCTCACCGGGGCTGTTTGCCGGCGTCACGGTTGCCAAAGGGTCGCCGGTGGCAATTCCCCGGCGATCTCGCGCAGGCGGGCCCGCGTGGCCGTGGTGGTTTCCGGCGGCAGGGCATCGAGGGGAAAGAATTCGCAGGCCGCGATCTCCCGGTCCGGTGCCTTCGGCGCCCGCACCCTGAAGGCGGGCGCAAGGTAGAGCGCAACATGGTCGCGTCCGGCCGCCGCCCGGTTGTGGTAGAAGCCGTGGAGCCTGAGGCCCTGGCCGGGATCGACGAGAATCTCGGCCTCCTCGCGGAACTCGCGGATCATGGCCTCCGCGGCATTCTCTCCCGCCTCGATGCCGCCGCCCGGCAGGTGCCAGCCGGAGACGTAGGTGTGGCGCACGAGACAGACCCGGCCGGCGGCATCGATGGCGGCCCCACGCACGCCGAGGGTCATGCCGCGCGTCGCCAGCGCGCCGAGGTGGAACAGCCGCATCGCCCAGGGGTGATCGAGGATCATCCGGTCAGACCACGCGGAGGCGGATGGCGCCCAGGCCCTCGACGGCGGCCGTCATGGTCTCACCCCGCTGGACCGCGCCGACGCCGGACGGCGTGCCGGTAAAGATGAGGTCGCCCGGCTGCAGTTCGAAATAGGTCGAGAGCAACGCGATCTGCTCCGGGATCGACCAGATCATCTCCGAGAGGTCGCCGCGCTGACGCTCGCCCGAATCCACCGCCAGCGTGATGGCGCCACGGGTCGGGTGGCCGATGGCGGAGGCCGGATGCAGGGGGCCGATCGGGGCCGAAGCATCGGCAGATTTAGCAAGATCCCAGGGCCGCGCGAGGCGTTTGGCCTCGTCCTGCACATCGCGCCGGGTCATGTCGAGACCGACCGCGTAGCCGTAGACGTGATGGATGGCCTGCGCCTCCGCGATGTCGCGGCCGCCGAGGCCCAGCGCCGCCACCATCTCCACCTCGAAATGGTAGTTCTCGGTGCGCGGCGGGTAGGGATGATCGGCGGTCGCCTCTCCGGCCACGATCTGCAAGGCGTCGGCTGGTTTCATGAAGAAGAACGGCGGCTCGCGGTCGGGGTCCTTGCCCATCTCGCGGGCATGGGCCGCGTAGTTGCGGCCGACACAGTAGACCCGCCGGACTGGGAACAGGTCGTCGCTGCCGACGATCGGCAGGGCGATGCGGGGCGGGTTCGGGATCACGGACAGCATGGGGTTCCAACCTCGGGAGATGGGCTGCTGGGAGATATGGCGCGGCGACCCGTCGCTCGCCCTGCACAGGGCGGCCTCCCCATCCTATCATAGGGGTCAGGCCGGGCTGCGCCATCCCGCCGGCGCGCGAGACGTATCCGTGACGAACCCCTCCCCTCTGCTCGCCCGCCTGGCCGAACGGCTCGGGGCCCCTCACGTCCTCACCGACGCGGCCGATCTCGCCCCCCATCTCGCCGAGACGCGGGGCCTGCGCCGGGGGCACGCCCTGGCGGTGGTGCGGCCGGCCGACACGGCCGAGGTCGCCTTCACGGTGCGGGCCTGCGCAGAGGCTGGCGTGTCCGTGGTCGCGCAGGGCGGCAATACCGGCCATGTCGGCGGCGGGCTCCCGCAGGGCGGCATCGTGATCTCGATGGCGCGGCTCACGCGCCTGCGCGCGGTCGATCCGGTCAATGCCAGCATCACGGTGGAGGCCGGTATGGTGCTGGCGGATGTGCAGGCGGCGGCCGCGGCGGCCGGGATGCTGTTCCCGCTTTCGCTCGCCTCCGAAGGGTCCTGCCGCATCGGTGGCAATCTTTCCACCAACGCGGGCGGGACGGCGGTGCTGGCCTACGGCAACGCACGCGACCTCGTCCTCGGCCTCGAGGTGGTGCTGGCTGATGGCCGAGTCTGGAACGGGCTCAAGGGCCTGCGCAAGGACAATGCGGGCTACGACCTCAAGCATCTCTTCCTCGGCTCGGAAGGCACGCTCGGCCTCATTACGGCGGCGGTGCTGAAACTCCATCCCCGGCCCCTGTCCCGCGCCGTGGCCTTCGTCGGCCTCGCTTCGACCGAGGGCGCCCTCGCCTTGTTCGAGAGGCTGCGGGCGGAGGCCGGCGCGACGCTCACCGCGTTCGAGTACATTGCCCCGTTCGGGCTGGAGATCGTTCTGCGTCACCGGGCCGGTGCGCGCCGGCCCCTCGCCGGGACGCACGCGGCCTACGCGCTGGTGGAACTCTCCAGCACCCGGCCGGGCACGGATGCCGCCGGGGCGCTGGAAGGAATGCTCGACCGGGCGCATTCCGAGCACCTCGTGGAGGACGCCGCCATGGCCACGAGCGAGGCGCAGGCGCGGGCGTTCTGGGATCTGCGTGAGAGCCTCTCGGAGGTGCAGAAGGCCGAGGGCGCCTCGATCAAGCACGACGTCTCGGTGCCCCTCTCGCGCCTGCCCACCTTCCTCGACCGGGCGACGGAGGCTTGCGAGGCCGCGCTGCCGGGCCTGCGGGTCTGTGCCTTCGGACATTTCGGCGACGGCAACATCCACTTCAACCTGAGCCAGCCGCCAGGGACGGACCGTGCCGCCTTTCTTGATCAGTGGGGGCGCTTCAACCGGATCGTCCACGACATCGTCCAGGAATTCGACGGGTCCATCGCCGCCGAGCACGGCGTCGGTCTGTTGAAGCGCGAGGAACTCGCGCGCTACGCCGACCCGGTCGCCCTCGATCTGATGCGCAGCCTCAAATTGGCCCTCGACCCCCGGGGTATTCTGAATCCCGGCAAGGTCTTGGCGGAGACGATTTCAGGCTCACCCGCAATTGAGCCGACCGCAATAAAAATTTAGCCGGAACTGGTTCGCGCGCGGCCGCATTACTGTTGTGCGCCGCACAAAGACGCGTCAAATTGTCGACCGCAGCGCGCCATAAATCGGCTGCGCTGATGACGGAAGGCATTGAGCCGCAATGACGAGAGGCTGGGTGCGCTGCGGCGAGTTAGCCGGGCCTTAACGCTTCCCATCTCTCATGAGGGGACAACGCCGCCGTCGCGACCAGGCGGCCCGCTCGGGCGGGCCGCGACCGAAGACCGAGCAGGAGACCCGTTCGATGCCGATTTCCCAGGCACGCGTTCCGACCGCCGAGGCGAGCCGCTACCTCAAGCAGCTCTGCCGTCACTGGAGCCACAAGTTCCCGGTGGAAGCCACCGAGGATTCCGGACGCGTGCCCTTCGGCGAGGACCGGGTCTGCACCTTCGAGGCCGGCCCCGATGCCTTGCTGATGCGGGTGGCGACCCCCGATCCCGCCGCGCTCACGCGCCTCGAGAACGTGGTCTCCGACCATCTCCTGCGCTTCGCCTTCCGCGAGAACCTCGGCGAGATCACCTGGTCGCGCGCCGCCTGAGCCTTCATCCGGAGCGTCGGCCACCTGTCCGATTCGCCGCGGGTTGACCTGCCGTCCCGAGACCTGATCTTGAGCGCGTGAGGCTTGGATTGGGAGAGACGGGATGGACGGAAGCGCGCAGACGGCTCAGGGGGTCGCACCGTCGACGGCAGCACCGCTCGCCGAACGGCTGGACCGCCTCGCCGAAGTCGCGGTGAAGGTCGGCCTCGGGCTTCGGCCCGGGCAGGAGCTCGTGATCACGGCGCCCCTGGAGACGGTTCCGCTTGCCCGCGCCATTACGGAGCAGGCCTACAAGGCCGGGGCCTCCCTCGTCACCACGTTCTACGCGGACGATGCCGCGACCCTGGCACGCTTCGCCTACGCGCCGGATGAGGCCTTCGACACGGCCCCCGGCTGGCTCTATGCCGGCATGGCGGAGGCCTATCGCAACGGTGCTGCGCGCCTCGCCATCGCGGGGGACGACCCGTCCCTCCTCGCGGGGCAGGATTCGGTCAAGGTCGCACGGGCCAACCGCGCCCGATCGCAGGCCTACGTCCCGGCTCTCGAACTGATCGCCAACTTCGCCACCAACTGGACCATCGTCTCGGCGGCCACCGCGCCCTGGGCCCGGACGGTCTTCCCGGACCTGCCCGAGGACGAGGCCCTGGCCCGCCTGTGGGACGCGATCTTCGCGGCTTCACGGGTGGACGGACCCGATCCCGTGGCCGCGTGGGCGGAGCACAACGCGGCCCTCCATGCCCGCACGGGCACCCTCAACGCCCATCGCTTCGCGGCCCTGCGCTTCACCGGTCCCGGCACCGATCTCACTGTGGGGCTCGCCGACGATCACGAATGGTGCGGCGGCGCCTCGGCTTCGCGCAGCGGCATCGTCTGCAACGCCAACATCCCCACCGAGGAGGTGTTCACCACCCCCCACAAGGACCGGGTCGAGGGCACCGTCACCAGTACCAAGCCGCTCTCCTACCAGGGCACCCTGATCGACGGGATCACCGTGCGCTTCGAGGGCGGGCGCATCGTCGAGGCCAGCGCCCGGACCGGCGGCGACGTGCTCGCCAAGGTACTGGAGACCGATGCGGGTGCCCGCCGCCTCGGCGAGGTGGCGCTGGTGCCCGCCTCCTCGGCGATCTCCGCCTCGGGTCTCCTGTTCTACAATACCCTCTACGACGAGAACGCCGCGAGCCACATCGCCCTGGGGCAGGCCTACAGCAAATGCTTCCGCAACGGCGGGGCAGACCTCAGCGAGGCGGATCTCGCCGCGCGCGGCGCCAACCGCAGCCTGATCCACATCGACTGGATGATCGGATCGAATCAGGTGGATGTCGACGGCCTTTCCGCCGAAGGCCGCGCCGTCCCGGTGATGCGGGCCGGCGAATGGGTCGACTGAAACCCGGATCTCACTGACCCGGACCGGCGGTTGGGGGCCGTGAGACTGGGCATGGGTCCGGCCGGGATGCAGCAGGGTCGCGGGCCGACCCGCTTGCCTGCGCCATCAGGGTGGTAGGCCTGCGGGTCGCCCGGTCGAACGACGGTTCGGGCTGTCAGAACCCCTCCGCCTTGGCGGCGCCGAGGATGCGGCTGGGCCGCCCTTCGCTGGCCCCCTGCAGGACCACGACGTAGGAATCCGCTTCCGCCACCTTGGCCGCATGACGCGGGACTTCGAAATGCGCCGCGCGTCCCGTCCAGGGGCCGATCCGCTGCATCCCGCGCACGACGTTGATGTAGTCGACGACCTGCCCCTTGTTCTCGCCGCCGCCGATGGCGATGCGGCGATGACGCATCACGGGGAGCAGCCAGAGGTCGGCCTGGGCGTCCGGTGCCGCGCTCGCGCCGACATCGACGCAGATGCGGTCCCCCTCTTCCCAACTGCGGACCGAGACCTGGGTCGCGCTGTTCGCGCGGGCGCGGCGCAGGGCGCGCTCCAGGGAGATCCGGTCCGACCGGATCATGGAGGGCTCGCCATTCACGATGGCCTGGGGGGTGAAGACCTGCCGCTCGCCGCGCAGGGCGGCATAGGCCCGCTGCCGTGCGGTGAAGGCAGGCAGGCCGTAGACGTCCTTCCAGCCGAGGTAGTCCCAATAGGTGATCGGAAAGGTCAGGGCGATGATGCCCGGCTCCCGGGCGAACTCGCCGAGCACCCGCGAGGCCGGCTGGCAGGAGGCGCAGCCCTGGCTGGTGTAGAGTTCGATCACCACCGGGTTCCGCTCGCCCGCGCCGGCCGGCAGGGCAGTCGCCGCCAGGACCGCGGCGAGGACCAGCCCGAAGGCCCGGCGCAGGAGGAACGTGGCGGCGCGATCCGTGGTGTCACGATCCATGGCGTCATGATTCATGGCGTCACGATACCGCCGAACGACCGGCCGCCTGCATCACGGTCCCTCGATCCGCCGGCTCGGCCGCCGTCGGCCCGGATCCCGTCGGTTTGGGCTTGGGCAGCATGGCGGGGCGCCAGCGACGATGCATCCACAGCCACTGGCCGGGATTCTCGCGAATCCAGTCCTCGATCACCCGCGTCATCGCCTGCATGGCGGCTTGGACCTCGATGGCGCCCCCCGCGTCCCGGGGCAGGTCGAGGGGAGGGGTGAGCTCCAGGTGGAAGCGTGTTCCCTCGCGACGCACCACCCGGGCCCCGTGGACCGGGCAATCGTAGTGGCGGGCGAGCTTGCCCAGCAGGGGGTTCACGAGTACCGGCTGGCCGAAGAACTCCACCACGACGCCGCGGGTGAAGTGCTGGTCGATGAGCTGGCCGAGATGGCCGCCGCGATCCACCACGCCCTGCATGGCGAAGACGGCCCCCTGCCCCGCCGCCGCCAGCCCGCCCATGGTCTGGCGGCGGACCTCCTGCACCAGCCGGGCGGAGGCCGCATCGTTCGGCGGACGGAAGATCGCGGTGGCGTCGAGGCCGAATTTCGCCGCGCAGATCGCCGGCAATTCCCAGTTCGCGAGGTGGGCCGAGAAGATCAGCCCCGGTTTCCCGTCGTCGCGCAGATCGGCGAAGTGGCTCTCGCCCGCCACCGTGATGTGCCGGCTGGCCGAAAGGTCCGCCAGGTCGAGGTCGAACAGGGTCTGCAGGTGCGCGTACTCGGCGCCGGTGCGGCCGAGATTGTCCCAGGCCTGACCCGCCAGGGCGCGGATGTCGGCCTCACTCCGCTCCGGGAAGGCGGCTCGCAGGTTCGCCATGGCGGTGCGGTGGGCGGGCAGGAACGGACCGATGATCCGGAGAAGGCGTCCGCCGACCCGGCTCGCGCGCTCAGCGCCCAGGCTCCGCGCCAGCCAGAACAGTCCCCGGATGAGGGGGATCATGGCGAGGCCGGCGAGGCGGGGCAGGTGACGCTTCAGGACGAGGGCGAGGCGGAGCAAAACGAATCCCGTGACGCGGGGCGTTCCAGCGACGACCCTGATCCCTGGCATAATTCATTTGTTGGCCGGAGTGCACCCGTGTGCACCGCAACTCAGAGCGTCACGAGGATTTTGCCGAAGACTTTGCGGGATTCCAGGCGCTCCAGCCCTTCCGCGAAATCCGCCAGCGGCAGAACCGTGTCCACTACGGGTGTAAGACCCTGCGCCATCTTGGCCAGGGCATCACGGATATTGGCCATCGAGCAGCCGAACGAGCCGGTGATCCGGTACTGCTGCTGGAAGAGCTGCATCAAATTCATCGTCGTGGAGACGCCGGATGTCGAACCGCAGGTGACGAGGCGGCCGCCCCGCTTGAGGCACAGGAGCGAGCCGTTCCACGTGTCCGGGCCGACATGCTCGAACACGACATCTACGCCCTTGCGCTTGGTCAGGCGACGGACCTCGCCCTCGAAGCGCTCCTCGCGGTAGTTGATGACGTGGTCGGCGCCGAGCGCCCGTGCCTTCTCCCCCTTGATGTCGTCGCCCACCGTGGTGAACACCGTGCAGCCAATGGCCTTGGCCATCTTGATCGCTGCCGTGCCGATGCCGGAGCCGCCGGCATGCACGAGGATGCTTTCGCCGGGTTCCAAGCGGGCATTGTCGAACAGCATGTGCTGCACGGTGCCGAACGCCACGGGGGCGCAGGCCGCATCCGTGAAGCTGACGCCGTCCGGCATCCGCATCACGAGCCGTGCCGGCATGGTCACCCGCTCCCGGGCAAAACCGTCGATATGGAAGCCCATCACGCCGGAGACGTTCTCGCAGAGATTGTCGCGGCCCTGCCGGCAAGCCTTGCACTGCCCACAGGTCTGCGCGCCGTACATCGCCACCGGGTCGCCCGGCGCCAGTCCCTCGACCCCCTCCCCGACGCAGACGATCTCGCCCGCGGCCTCGGCGCCCACGGTGAGCGGCAGCTTACGTTTGGCGAAGGCCATGCCGCGAAAGCCCCAGACGTCGATGAAGTTGAGCCCCACCGCGCGGACCCGGATCTGGACCTCGCCGGGCCCGGGCGCGGCGGGCTCGGCGACGTCCTCGAGGCGCAGGTCGCGGTCGCCGTGGAGCTGAAGGGCTTGCATGGGTCTCGTCTCTGTTCCCGGTGGCGCCGTCGAACCCTCCCCCGCAGAAGGAGAGAGGAAGATGCGGCCCTGGCTAGCTGTCGAGGCTTTGGGCATCAACCCACCGGACGGGATTCACTCCGGCGACAGGTAGCGCCGCCGGGCCCAGCCGAGGATCGGGCCGGCCTTGACGCGGCACCAGGTCAGGCCGCTCGGCGTGTCGCTGGTGCAGCCGAAGCCGCGCAGGCGCGCTCCAAGCGGAGCCTGGCCGAGGGCGGGTGCCGCGGCATCGGGCGTCTCGCGGATGGTCAGGGTCTCGCCGCGCGGGAGGCCATCGACGCGGAACGTCTCTGCGGCCCCAGCGGGGGCGGCGGTTAGAACAACGAGGATGAGCGCCGGGCGGAGCGGGGACATGACGGGTCCTATGACCGGTGGATGCCCATCATCGCGGTGAGGCCGCCATCGACCGGTAGGACCGCCCCGGTGATGTAGGCCGCACCCTCCCCCATCAGGAAGGCCGCCAGTGCCGCGACGTCCTCGGGCTTGGCGAAGCGGCCAGCGGGGATCTGCCGCTCCATGGTGGCACGGTAGGCGGCATAGGGCGCCATCATCTCGGTGTCGATGAAGCCCGGCGCGATCACGTTCACGGTCACCCCGCGCTTGGCCGATTCGATCGCGAGGGTCCGGCAATAGGCGATCAGCGCGCCCTTCGTGGCGGCGTAGGCGGCATTGCCGGGATTGGCCTGCAGTGCCGCCACCGAACCAATGGCGACGATGCGCCCCGAGCGCGCGCGGGTCATGCCCCGCACGAGGGACTTCGCGAAGCGGGTGAGCGACCAGAAGTTCACCTGCATGGCCGCCTCGGCCCGATCCTGGTCCAGCATCGCCGCGAGCGCGTCGTAGGACTGGCCGGCATTGTGGACGAAGCCGTGGAAGCCGTCGCTGCCCTCGATGCCCTCGCAGAACGCCTCGACGGCGGCACGGTCGGCCAGGTCGAGGGAGGCCGCGGTGACTGCGCGATCCGGGTACAGGGTCGACAGTTCCGCCACGAGCTGTTCCGCCGCCTCGCCGGACGAGCGATAGGTAAAGGTCACGTCGTGGCCGGCGGCGGCGAGCGACCGCACGATGGCCGCGCCGAGGCCGGAAGCGCCTCCGGTGACGAGGACGTGCCGCGCGGATCCCGTGCTCATGCCGGTTCGTCCGCGAGCACGAGGCAGGTGTTCTGGCCGCCGAAGCCGAAGGAGTTCGACAGGACCCGGCGAACGGGCACGTCGCGCGCCTGCGCGACGATGTCGAGGGGGATGGAGGGGTCGGGGACCGCGTAGTTGATGGTGGGCGGGATGCGCCCATGCGCGATGGTGAGGAGCGAGATCACCGCCTCCACTGCGCCGGCGGCGGTGAGCGTATGACCAATCATCGACTTGTTGGAGGAGACCGGCAGGGCGCGGATGCGCTCGCCGAAGACGGCGGCGCAACTCATCGCCTCCATCTTGTCGTTCTCCGGCGTCGAGGTGCCGTGTGCGTTCACGGTGTCGATGGTGTCGGGTGCCGTGTCGGCATCCTCCAGGGCGGCGCGGATCGCCGCGATGCCCGGCGCGCCATCGGGACTCGAGCGGGTGCGGTGGAAGCCGTCCCCCTTCTCGCCGCATCCCAGCACGTAGCCGAGGATCTTCGCGCCCCGCGCCCGCGCGGCCTCGGCGTTCTCCAGCACCAGCGCCCCAGCCCCCTCGCCCATGACGAAGCCGTCGCGGTTCTTCGAGAACGGCTTCGAGGCGGCCTCGGGCGGATCGTTCTGGGTGGAGAGGGCCGAGAGCAGCGAGAAGCGGATCAGGGATTCCGGATTCACCGAGCCGTCGGTGCCGATGCAGAGGGCGGCCGTGACCTCGCCGCGCCGGATCGCCTCGACGCCGAGCTGGATCGCGGTGGCGCCCGACGAGCAGGCGGTGGAGAGCGAGATCGGGGAGCCCTTGGTGCCGAAGCGATCGGCGATCTGGTCGGCCACCGTGCCGAAGATGAAGAGGTCGTGCCAGGCATCGAAGCGGCGGCTCGCGGCGGCACGCTGCAGGTCGGCATAGGTGATCGGGCCGTCCTGGCCCGAGGCTTCGGCCAGGGCCTGGCGCTGCGGCCACTCGATCTCCACCGGGGGCACGGCGATGAACAGGGCTCCGGGGAAGTCGCCGGGGCGGCCGATGCCGGACTGCGCGATCGCCTCGTCGGCGGCGGCTTCCGCGAAGCGCTGCGAGAGAGCGGGTGCCACCAGGGGGTCGGTGTCCAGGAAGTCGACGGTGCCGGCAATGCGGGTGCGCAGGCCGTCCGTGGGGAAGCGCCGGATCGCGTGGATGCCGGAGCGGCCGGCCGTGAGCGCGGCCCAGTTGTCGGATTGTCCCTGTCCGAGGGAAGTAACGATGCCGAGGCCGGTCACCGCCACGAGGGGGCGGCCTTTCGCGTCGCGGAGGGATGAGTTCGTCATCGCGCTGATCTACACCGTGTTCCCTGGACCGTCTGCATGCGCCGAACGGTCCCGCATCGTCAGGCCGCCGTCACCCGGATCACGCCTTCGCCGCGCCGGTGGCCCACCACCGTGATCGCGACCTCGGACAACCCTCGCTCCGAGATCAGGCCCGCCGCCAGGGCGGCGCCGAAGGGGGCCGCGGTCTCCAGGCTGTGGCCGATGACGTCGCCCAGGGCCGTGATCGGTGCGCTCGGGGCGAGGCGCCGCAGGGCCGCTGCCTCCTCCGTCGTCACGGGGGCGACGCCCGTGGCCCCGGAGAGGATGGCGTCCGGCTGGCCACCACCCGTCGCCGCCCAGAGCGCGGTGAGGCTGGCCTCCGTGCTGCCGGGCGCGCGCCGCGTGCGCTCGCTCGCGACCGGGCCGAGGCGTGCCAGAGCCCGGGCGCCGCGCGCGGCGGCGTGTTCGGCCGCCTCGATAACCAGGAAGGCGGCAGAGCTCCCGAGGATGAAGCCGGCCTCGCCGTCGCCGTCGCGATCGAAGACGGGACGGAAATCCCGCGCCCGCAGGTAACCGCCCATCTCGTGGATCACCATTACGTCGGGGCGTTCGGCGCTGTAGGAACCGCCCACCAGCATGCAGTCGACCTGACCCGAGGCGATCCGCGCCTGGGCGATCCGCAGGGCGTCGGTGCCGGCGGCCTCCTCACCCATGAAGGTGCGCGAGGCGCCCGTGACCCCGTGGACGATGCCGATGTTGCCCGCGAGCAGGTTCGAGAGCTGGGCCAGGAACAGGGTTGGCCGCAGGTCGTTCTGCAGGCGCTCGTTGAGGTAGGCGCCCGGCTCGGCCGCGTCCCGTAGGCCGGTGAGGATGGCCCCGTCCACCGCCGTGTCGCGCTCGCCGCCACCGCAGGCCACCACGAGGTGCATGCGGCCCTTCAGGTCCGCATCCCCCTTCACCCCGGCGGAGTCGAGGGCGAGGCCGGCGGCATAGACGCCCAGGCGCTGCCACGGCTCCATCTGGCGCTGGTCGGACTTCTTCGGGATCTGCCCGTCGAGGGCGAGCGGCGCGACCGGGTGTACCGTGTAGGGCGCGAAGCTTTCCGTGTCGGTGCGCGCCGGGGCGCCCGCCTCCAGGGCCGCGAGATGGGCCGCGATGCCCTCGCCCGCGCAGGAGACGAGGCCGATGCCGGTGACGACGACGTCGCGAAGTTCGCT
The DNA here is from genome assembly GCF_025813715.1 of Methylobacterium sp. FF17. NCBI lineage: Bacteria > Pseudomonadati > Pseudomonadota > Alphaproteobacteria > Hyphomicrobiales > Methylobacteriaceae > Methylobacterium > Methylobacterium flocculans. Next base: position 4,224,528 of record NZ_CP107532.1, on the reverse strand, counting down.
CATGCGGTCATGCTCATGCGGGCTCGCCCGCGAGGTCGAACAGGCCGATCCGGCGGGCCCGCTCGCGCATCGGTGCGTCGAGCCCGGCCGGGAAGGGCATGGTGCGGAAGCGCAGCTCGGCATTGGCGAGCGGCTTGCCGTCGTGGCGGATCGCGGCCTTGGTCACGGCGTAACCCGAGCCGTCATGCTCCAGGCTCGCCTCGATCTGCAACTCGGCACCCGGGCCGACGAAGGCGCGGAAGCGCGCCTTGTCGACACCCATTAGGAACGGCATCTGCCGGAATCCGAGATGGGCGAGGACGAGGTAGCCCGAGGCCTGCGCCATGGTCTCGGTGAGGAGCACGCCCGGCACCAGGGGATGCTCGGGGAAGTGCCCCTCGAAGACCGGGCTCTCCATCGGCACGCGGGCCAGGGCCTCGATCCGGCCGGCCTCGCGGTCGAACCGGGTCACGGCATCGATCATCTCGAAATATTCGAGGCGCATGGCGTACTCAGGGTTCCGGCCGGGCCGGTTTTTCGAAGAGGCCGCGCCGGATCACGACAGCCAAGATCACGCCTGTGTTCAGGCTTTGGCGGCCTTCTCGGCCACCAGCGCGTCGATGCGGGCGCAAAGATTCTTCAGGACGAAGTATTCCTCGGCCGGCACCTTGCCCTCGTTGACCTCCTGGGTCCAACGCTCGAGGGGGAGCTTGATGCCGAAGGCCTTGTCCACCGCGAAGGCGATGTCGAGGAAGGCGAGCGAATCGATGCCGAGATCGTCGATGGCGTGGCTCTCGGGGGTGATCGTCTCCCGCGGGATGTCGGCGGTGTCGGCGATGATGTCCGCGACACGGTCGAAAGTGGCGGTGTGGGTCTGCTCGGACATGCGTTCTCGCCGTGTGACTGGATATCCCGCCGGGACCGGCCCGTGCCGATCGCGGCCGGAACGATCCGGCGCATGATGCCCGGTGCCCCCGGTCGCGCAGCATGCCCCGGGGGCCGGCCTTCGCCGCCCCGGACCGTGAAGGCGGTCACTTACACGAGGGGGGTTGGAGGGGCAACCTTGGCCATCACGGCCTCGCGATGGGCGGTCGCCGCCATTCCGATCCGACCCGAGCGGACTAGATGCTCCGGCGAGACGGAGCGGCCCCGCGGGCTGCCGATCCGCACGACAACAGGTGAGACGATGGCGCTTCCCCCTCCTCCCGGTTCCTTCGACACCGCAGCGTCGGCACGTGCGGGGGCGCACCCGCCGTCGGAGCAGGCGCAGGGTTTCGCCCGCCTCGCCCTGGTGCTGGCCCTGTCGGCGCTCGGCCTTTGGGTACTGCACCCCTTCATTCCGGCCCTGGTCTGGGCCGTGATCCTCGCGATCGCGCTCGGCCCCCTCTACGCCCGGGTCGAGCGGCGCTGGCCGCCGGGTGGGCACAACATCGCCCTGCCGGCCCTGGTGACGGCAGCGGTCGCCCTGGTCTTCCTGCTGCCCCTCGTGGTCCTGGGCATCCAGGCGGCGCGGGAGGCCCATGACGTGGTGACCTGGGTTCGCACCTTCGAGCGGACCGGCATCCCGGTACCCGACTTCCTGGCCCGTCTCCCCTTCGCGGCCCAGGCCCAGGGCTGGTGGGCGCAGAACCTGAGCCACCCGGCCGCCGGGTCCGAGCTGCTGCACCGCCTCGACAATTCCTCGGTGATCGGCGTGACCCGCAGCCTCGGGGCGCAGATCGTCCGGCGCTCGGTCCTGTTCGGCTTCACCCTGGTCGCCCTGTTCTTCCTGTTCCGGGATGGCCGCGCGGTGGCCGCGCAGGTGCTGACCGCGAGCGCAAAGCTGTTCGGGCCGCGGGGGGAGCGGGTGGCGCGACAGATGGTGGCCTCGGTCCACGGCACCGTGGACGGCCTCGTCCTGGTCGGGCTCGGCGAGGGCGTGCTTCTCGGGATCGTCTACTACTTCGCCGGAGTGCCGCACCCGGTTCTGCTCGGGGCACTGACGGCGGTGGCGGCCATGATCCCGTTCGGAGCGCCGCTGGTCTTCGGGTGTGCGGCCCTGATCCTGCTCGCCGGTGGCGCGGTGGTGCCGGCGGTGGTCGTGCTGGCGGCGGGCTTCGTCGTCACCTTCGTGGCGGACCACTTCGTGCGTCCGGCGCTGATCGGCGGCACGACCCGCCTGCCCTTCCTCTGGGTGCTGCTCGGCATCCTCGGCGGCGTCGAGAGCTTCGGGCTGCTCGGGTTATTCCTGGGACCGGCCGTGATGGCGGCGCTGATCCTGCTCTGGCGCGAATTCACCGACGGCGCCGCGGCTCTGGAGCCCCGGGCCTGAGCCCGGGGCGCGTCAGGGCCCTGGTCTCAGGCCGGACGGGGCAACTGGCAGCTGTCGAGGGCGGAGAGCGCCTTGGCGCGAGCCGAATCGTTGAAGTAGCCGGTGGTGCGGTAGGCGTCGAGCTCGCCCTTGTCGAGGTTCGCGAGCGTCCGGTTCGCGTAGCAGCCGCAGGGGCGGGCCAGCGACACCTCGGAGACGTTCTGCAGGCGGGCCTGGGTGACCGTGCAGGCGTGGCGCACGCGGCCGGTCAGGTTGCCCGTGGAGGCGGTCTTCAGCGCGGGATCGGGGGTATAGCCTGCGAGCGACGCGGTCGGCCCGGTCTGGTTGGCGTTGCAGGCGGCGACGAGCGAGAGCAGGCCGGCGGCGAGCAGGGGCCGGCCGGTGCGCGGGGCGGTGAGGCGCATGGAATTTTGGGTCCGTGAAAGCGATTCGGGAACGAACCGGTGTCACGGGCGCATCCCCGCCGCGCAAGGGCGCCGGGGCCACACTGGAGCCGTAAACGCCGAAGCCCTTCGCGGGCCTCGGCGCCCAATGCGGCGATCAGCCGACGATGTCGGAATCCTGGAAGAACTGGGCGATCTCGGCCTTGGCGTTCTCGAGGCTGTCCGAACCGTGGACCGTGTTCTCGCCGACCGACTCCGAGAAGGTCTTGCGGATGGTGCCCTCGTCGGCATTGGCCGGGTTGGTGGCGCCCATGACTTCACGGTACTTCGCGACGGCGTTCTCGCCCTCGAGCACCTGAACGACGACGGGGCCCGAGGTCATGAATTCCACGAGCTCGCCGAAGAACGGGCGCTCCTTGTGGATCTCGTAGAACTTTTCCGCCTGAGCGCGGCTCATCTGGATGCGGCGCTGGCCGACGATGCGCAGGCCCGCCTTCTCGATCACGGCGTTGACCGCGCCGGTCAGGTTCCGCTTCGTCGCGTCGGGCTTGAGGATGGAGAAGGTGCGCTCGGTGGCCATGGTCCGTCCGGTTGTGATCGCTCAGCCGAAAATGGCTTCGGCGCCGGGCTTATAGCGGGCGGATCCCCCACCCTCAACCCGAGGCGGGATCGCGTGGGGACAGTGGAGGATTCCGGACCGTCATGGCTTTGGCGCAACAGCGCCGGAAAATCGCCCGAATGCGGACGCCTCCTGTGGCCAGACGACAACGGCCCCCTCTTCCGAAGCCACGCCACACGGAGACTCGGACATGCGCGTCGCCCTTCCCGCCGCCCTCATCCTCGCCGGCCTCGCTCCCGCCATCGCCGCTCCGGCGCAGGACCCCTCGGGCACCTGGCTCACCGGGGATGGCCGCGCCAAGGTCCGCATCGACCGCTGCGGCCCGGCCGCCGCCAACATCTGCGGTAAGGTGGTCTGGGCCAAGACCGCGACCAACGAGGACGGGACCCCGCGCACGGACATCAAAAATCCCGATCCGAAGAAGCGCAGCCGCCCGGTGGTCGGACTGACGCTCCTCGACAATCTGAAGCCCGAGGAGGCGAAGTTCTCCGGTGAGATCTACAATGCCGACGAGGGCAAGATGTACCAGGTCAGCCTGGAGCGCGAGAGCAACTCCGAACTCTCCGTCTCCGGCTGCCTCCTCAAGGTGCTGTGCGGCTCACAGACCTGGACCCGCGTGCCCGACGTGAACCAGCAGGCCGCCGCGCAGCCCGAGCCTGCCACGAAGGCCGCGCCGAAGCCGGCCAAGGCCGCGCCCGTGAAGGCTGCCCCGGCGGAGTGAGACCGCCCGAGCGAGCCCGAACGGATCGCGTATCGACACAGCGTGGATGCAGCCCGCGCGTGTCGCTCTTCCCCTGAGAGCGGGCGGGCTCACACATCCAGAGGGATCCGCGGGTCTCCCCTCTTCCCGGAAGAGGGAGCGCATTGCGACTCACCTTCGCTGCGGCCCGACCGTCGTCATCCGGTTCCCGAGCGAATCTTGCTCGGTCCACCTTGCGGGAAGCGAGAGATTCTGCAGGACGGGACGAATTCACGGCTCGCGATCGACCGAAACCCCGTTCAGACCGCCGCGAATCCCCGCTGCACCGCCGGCCGCGCCATCACGCGGTCGAGCCAGGCCCGGACATTGGGCAGGCCGCCGAGATCGATGCTCTGCTTCTCGTGGTACTTGGCCCAGGGCAGGATCGCGATGTCCGCGATGGAGTAGTCGCCCGCCACGTAGTCGCGGCCCGCGAGGCGCTGGTCGAGGACCCCGTAGAGGCGCTGGGCCTCCGCCGTGAACCGCTCGATGGCGTAGGGAATCTTCTCCTGCGCGTAGATGCGGAAGTGATGTGCCTGGCCGAGCATCGGCCCGAAACCCGCCACCTGCCAGAACAGCCACTCGTCCACCGCCACCCGTGCCCGCTCGTCGGCGGGGTAGAGGCACCCGGTCTTGCGCCCGAGATATTGCAGGATCGCGCCCGACTCGAACACCGTCACGGGGGTGCCGCCCGGCCCGTCCGGATCGACGATGGCGGGAATCTTGTTGTTGGGCGAGATCGCCAGGAAATCCGGCGCCATCTGGTCGCCCCGGCCGATATTCACCGGCACCACCCGGTAGGGCAGCCCGCATTCCTCCAGCATGATCGGGATCTTCCAGCCGTTCGGCGTGCTCCAGGTGTGCACGTCGATGGGTTTTCCCGGCGCGTGTGCCATGCGTTCTCGTCCAGCCCAGTGGAGGCTCGTCTCATGCCCCGGATCAATCCGGAACGCGAGCCCATGGTTGCAGGGCGCGTGCCAGCGGCGCGAAACGGTGGACCGCACCGCGGCGCGTGTGCATGGCGCTTGCCCTCGCCCAGGGTTGTGGTGTGATGCGTCCGGCCCGCTCTCCCGCGGGGTTCCGAGATCCCGGAGGTCCTCAGTGCTGTTCCGTTCGCATCGTCCCGCCGCGTTGTTCGCGGCTTTCATCCTTCTGGCAGGTGCCCTGACGAGTCCCTTTGCCGCCGCTGACGCCTGGGCCCAGGCCGCGGCCGCCAAGGAAAGCCGGGAACCCAGTGTCGGGCAGAGCGCGGCGCGCGAACGCCAGAAGAAGTGCGGCGTCGAGTGGCGAGCCCTCCCCGTCTCCGAGAAGGCGGCGCAGGGTCCGAAATGGCCGCAATATTACAGCAAGTGCGTCAAGCGGCTGAAGGAGATCAAGGCCTGAGCCTCGCCCGAGCCCTCGTGATTCCAGGCTGCCGAGGAACGCAAGCCTGACGGCCCCGGTTGCCGATCGTCTGGAGTCTTCTCACGAGGTGCAACGATGCGGGAACGGCAGGCGCTGCAGCGCGCGGTGGCGGTGGTGGCACTCGTTCCGGTCATGTCCGGCCTCTACGGCGTGCTGTTCGGCTTGAACGGCCTCGGTCGCGGCGGCCTCGTGGACGTCTCCGCCGACAGCCATTTCCGCTACCTCTCCGGCCTCCACATGGGCATCGGCATCCTGTTCTGGACCTGCGTGCCCGGCATCGAAGCCAAGACCACCCTGTTCCGCTTCCTCACCCTCGTGGTGGCACTCGGCGGGCTCGCCCGCCTGCTCGGTCTCGCGCTCACCGGATTGCCGTCCGTCCTGATGCTGGCGGCGCTTGCGGTGGAACTGGTCGTTACGCCGCTCCTCTGCCTGTGGCAGGCACGGGTCGCGGCCCGGCACGCTGAGGCCCATCCCCGGGTCATTGGCGGGTGAGCGTCCGTGCGGAGAGCCGGCCCGGCCTGCCCGATCGGGTGCTGGCTTTCGCCGAGCGGGTGGTACCCAGGCCCGCCGCCTGGGCCTTCGCCCTGCGGATCTGGCTCGCCATGATCCTGGCGCTCTACGCGGCGTTCTGGCTGCAACTGTCGAGTGCCTCCTCGGCCGCCGTCTGCGTCGCCATCCTGGCCCAGCCCACGCGGGGACAGGCCCTCTCGAAGGCGCTCTACCGGTTCCTCGGCACCCTGGTCGGCGCCGCCGTGGCGAT